>JBFKLX010000312.1:0-4875 GCA_041630155.1 Acidobacteriota bacterium | reverse complement strand
TGCCGTCAATTTGATTTCGGGGCTTCGTTGGAGCTTGGAGCTTGGAGCTTGGGGCTTGGAGCTTCCGCAGAGCGGCCCCCCAGGGCCGCGCCGGGCGTAGCGATACCTTTGCTTTGAGCCCACTTTTGTTTCCCCTTCAGGCAGTCTTGAAGAAAGGCTCTACCTTCTCGGGTGGGGGCGGCGAGGTTGCCAGGGACACGGCCACCAGCGCAATGACCGAGGCCAGGATGGCGGGAAGCACCGCGTCCACGCTTGCCAGGGCGCCGAGATCCTCCTGGAAATATTTCCAGAGGAGCGTCACCGCGGTCCCGCTCAGAATCGAGGCGACTGCACCCGCACCGGTGGCCCGGCGCCAGTAGAACGCCGCGATCAGGGCCGGGGTGATGCCCGCCCCGTAGATGGTGTAGGCCAGAAGCGCGACCGAGAGGAATTCCGGAGACAAGGTCGACAGGTAGAAGGCCGCGGCTCCCAGGACCACCACGACCACCCGCAGCAGCAGGACCAGGCTTCGCTCGGAAGCCTGAGGGTTGATGAAGCGCTGGTAGATGTCCCGAACCAGGCAGGTGGCCGGTGCCAGGAGATAGCTCGCGGCGGTTGAGAGGACGATGGCCATGATGGTCGTCAAGAGCAGTGCGCCCAACGCCAGCGGAAGGTGGTCGCGAGCCGCAAAGGCGATCACCCGCCCGTGGATCTCCAGGTCGGGCTCGAGGGAGCTGGCCACCCAGGCCGTGAGGATGATCGCCAACTCCATGAAAGCCACGCCGGCCAGCAGCCAGCCCGCCGCCTTTTGAGCCGTCCCTTCGTTGCGGGCCGAGAAGAAGCGCTGGTACATGTTGGCGTCACCCAGGATCAACAGAAAGGGCGGCAGCAGCAGCCCCAGGGACTCCACGAATGAGATGGGCCCGAACAGCTCGAACTTGGACGGCTCGAGGACCTGTCGCATCCCCTCGAGTCCCCCCGCGTTGTAGAAGAAGACCGGCAGGGAAAGCGAGATGCCCACGATCATCGTGATGCCCTGGATGACCCCGATGTTGGCGATGGAGATCATCCCGGCGATGGCCGTGTAGAAGACGATGAATATGGTGATGACGATGATGGCGGTTTCGTAGGGAAGGTCGGGCAACGCCAGGTTCAAGACCGCGCCGGCTGCCCGGTACTGGTAGGAGACGATCGTGGTGTAGGCGATCACCAGCGTGATCGTGCCTCCGATGCGAGCCCAGGCGTTGTATCGCTGCTCCAGTAGATCCTGGACCGTGATGCCCTTCAGGCCGCGCGCCCGGCCGGCCAGAAAGTAGAGCACCACGATCCCGGCCAGCGAGGCCAACGGGATGATGAAGGCCGATATCCCGACCCGGTAAGTTTTTTCAGCGTTGCCGAAGATGCTGCCGGTGCCGATCCAGGTGGCCAGCATGGTACCGAACAGCACGAAGGCGCTGAGCTTCCGGCCCGCCACCGAGAAATCTTCCTGGGTCCGCACGCTGCGGCTGCCCCAAAGGCCCACGGCCACCAGCCCCAGCAGATAGATCAAAAGGGTCCAAAAGTAAACGCTCGTCATGGTGTCAGCTTGTAGGTCCGGCGCTGGAAACCGAAGTTGGCAGCGTTGGCTTGAGCCGCCGTCACGCGGACTTCCAACACCTCGTAATCCTTGCCCACCGCCGGGACCGTGAAGTCGCCGTGGAAGACGTTGGTCCGGCCGGCATACTCGAGCGGGAATCGATCGACCAGTTGCAGGTTGTGGCGGACCTCGGCTTCAACTTGCAGCAGATTGGCGTCCCAGAGCCCGCCGGGCTCGATGGGGCACCCTCAAAGCAACTTGACGCACGTCTCCAGGTGCACAGGGTTGCCGGAGTGGAAGACGGTCGCGCGGTCCGGCTCCAGGATGTCCACCATGAACCCGTGCAGCGTCAAGCGGAGACCCTCGCCATCCAGGTGCAGACCCGGAATCAGCCAGGTCGTTTTGGACGCGGTCTGCAGCGCCTCCGGGTAAGCCAGCGGCCCCTCCGCCAGCACCTCGACCAGAGTGGGCTCGGCCAGCTCCAGTTCGGTCTCGAAGCAGGCGCTGCTGCCCGTACCGTAGACGCTGCCGTAGCGAGGATGTGGGTCCTTCATGATCGCCTGGGTGTCGCCCGAACCGCCCAGCTGGACCCCTCGGGCCAGCACCTCGCCGGTCTCCAGGTTTTTCACCGTGACCCGGCAGCCTCCCACCAGCGTCCCGATGACCTTGGCATCACAGGAAATCACCCGGACGACGAGTTTGGTTGGTTGAGCCTGCATGTAACCTCCCAGCCGCGTGGCGTAGATGTGATGCGGTGACACCGGCATCCTTGCCGGTGGCTATTGGCCCGGGGAGCAAGCTCTCTGCTCCACGGCTGGGCACACCACATCGTCACGTCCGCCGAGGGTAGCAGAAACCCCAAGCCGGGCAAAGTTCAAACTCCGAGTCTCCAGAATCGGGCCTTCCCATACCGGGACGCTCTGGAGTTTGGTACTTTTGATCATTGTTGAATTTGGCGTCGGACACTCGGAGCTCGAGCCCTCCGGTTGCCGACCGGCAGGCTGTGAAGAGAGGACAGGGAGGCCAGCACAATGAATCGCAGACAATTCATGAAGACGGGGATCTGGGCGGGAGCCGCCACAGTGTCTCTGCCCCGGCGCGTGACGGCCGCGGCAGCGCCCGCCGACGGTTATCGTGTCGGCATCCTGGGTTCTGGCGCCAGGGCCCAGCATCTGCTGCAGGCGGCGCAGTCCATCCCGAATGTCGAAATCATCGCCGTGTGTGATGCCTATCGAGGCCGAGCCGAGCGCTCGAAAGCGCTCACCGATGGAAAGGCCGGCATCTACGACGACTATCGTAGGATCCTCGATCAGGCGGGCGTGGATGCCGTCATCATCGGCAGCCCCGACCACTGGCACCGGCAGATGTGCCTGGACGCGCTGGCGGCGGGAAAGGACGTCTACGTCGAAAAACCGTTGACCTACCGGGTCGAAGAGGGCCTGGAGATCATGGCGGCGGTTCGCCGGACCGGGAGAATCCTGCAAGTGGGCAGCCAGCCCATGAGTTCGGCCACCCAGGAGAAGGCACGGGAAATCGTGGCCAGCGGGCGCCTGGGACAGATCACGATGGTGCGGGCGTCCTACAATCGAAACACGGCGAGCGGGGCCTGGCTCTATCCGATTCCTCCCGACGCCAGCCCTCAGACCGTCAACTGGAAGCAGTTCCTGGGGCCGGCGCCGGATCGGCCCTTCGACCTGGAACGGTTTTTCCGCTGGCGCTGCTACTGGGACTATTCCGGAGGGATTGCCACGGATCTGTTCGTCCACCTGGTCACGTCCCTGCACTTCATCCTCGACGCCCAGATGCCCAAGAGCGTCACGGCAACTGGAGAGCTGCACCGCTGGAAGGACACCCATGAGGTGCCCGACACCGTCAATGGGATCCTGGTCTACCCCGAAGGCTTCACCCTCAACTTGAGTTCCACCTTCAACAATCAGGTCAGCAGTGAGTCCGGCTTCGAGATTCTGGGTACCAAAGGCAGTATTTCGTTCCGTGAGGACAGCCTGATGTTCACACCGGAGAACGTTCACGAGGACAACCGGTGGGTGGTGGATTCCTGGCCCGAGGACCTGGCTCGCGAGTACTACTCCAAGCAGGAAGTGCAGGCTCGGGAGAGCCCCGGGACGTGGCGGCCCCAGATGCAGCTGGAACGGGAGGTATACACCCAACAGGGGCACGATGACACCCTGACGCATCTGCAGCGCTTCTTCGAGTCGGTCCAGACCCGCCAGACGCCGGTTCAGGACGCCGTGGCGGGACACCGCGCCGCCGCTTGCGCCCACATGATCAACCAGTCCCTGAAGAGTATGAAGACTGTCTACTGGGACTTCGCGGGGGAGAAGGTGGCGGGTTAGTTCAAAACCCTGACTCGAGAGTCTCGAGGGAGGGGGCCAGCCCGCCTTCTCATGGGAGCTCATCCAGAAAACTGGTCCCCACGGCCCTGCTGACACCGAAGTTTTCCGCCACGGAGGCGCCCAGGTCGGCCAGGCTGGTGCGGGTTCCCAGGTCTGCACCGGGCCCTGGCCGCGAGGGAGAGTAGGCCAGCAAGAGGGCGTATTCCCGGGAGTGATCCGTGGACGGGGTGGTCGGATCGCAGCCGTGGTCGGACACCAGGACGACCAGGTCCCGAGGCTCGAGCCCGTCCTCGATTCGTTCCAGCTCCTGGTCGAACTCCTCCAGTGCCCGTGCGTAGCCCTCCACGTCGTTGCGGTGCCCGTAGAGCATGTCGAAATCCACGAAGTTGGCGAAGATCAAACCTCGCGGTGTCTGCTCCATTGCCTCCCGGGTGGCCCGAGCCGTGGCGCGGTTGTCGGAGCTCTTCAGCTCCCGATCGACCCCGCGGTGGCAGTAGATCGAAGCGATCTTGCCGATGGCGATCACCGGCACCTGCTTCTCCTGGAGGCGGTCCAAGACGGTCGGGACGGGGGGTGGAATCGCATAGTCCTTGCGGTGCGGCGTTCGGACGAAGTTGTCCGGCTCGCCGATGAAGGGCCGGGCGATGACGCGTCCCACCTGGTGCTCGCCCCGCAGTTGCCCGCGGGCGATTTCGCAGATCCGGTAGAGCTCCGCGACCGGGATGACGCTTTCGTGGGCGGCGATCTGAAAGACGCTGTCCGCCGAGGTGTAGACGATCGGTTTCCCCGTGCGGAGGTGCTGGCGGCCGAGTTGCCGAATGATTTCGGTGCCGCTGGCCGCGACGTTCCCCAGGGTCCCCCGGCCGATGGCTCTCTCGAACGGCTCGATGACCTCGGGCGGAAATCCCCGGGGGTAGGTGGGGAAGGGCCGGTCCAGGACGACACCCATCATTTCCCAGTGGCCAG
>JBFKLX010000311.1:0-4877 GCA_041630155.1 Acidobacteriota bacterium | reverse complement strand
GACCAACGACAAAGAGATCGCCCGAGACCCCCGTGGGCCCGAAGGGTTGCGGGCGAACCCACAGGCGCCCGCCGCCTCGGAGCAGGGTGGTCCACTCGGTTTCCGCGGGCCGGCTACCGCCTGGAAACGCCCGCAACATACGTCGCTGTATTTATGGATCGGGGTACTAAGCCCCTCATCAAATCACGGCTCGGTTTCTATTGGGACGACCGGCAGGGCCGAGAAAAGCCCCTCCCTGACGACCAGCCCGGTGACGATGAAGTCGTCTGTGCCGGCCAGCAGCAGACTCCCCTGGAATGGGAGGTTGGAGCCGGACAGATCCGAAATGAAACCGGCCCGGTGTTGGCGGGGTCCCAGGACCAGGAAGAAGCTTGGGCCGGCAGGTGAGCCGTCCGGATTGAGAGGGGTCAGCTCGACGCTGATCTGGAAATCGTTCGGGTTGGCGACGGCCAGACCGGTTTCGGGTGCGGCCTGCACCGGAATCCGCGCGGCGCGAAGCGGGCTGGTCCCGAGTACTCCGGCCAAGCTCTCCAAGCGCGCCCCCGAGCGGCGCTCGAATGTCGCCACACCATCCACCGGGAGACTGGTGTCCAGGACGGCCCAGCCTTGCACCGCTGGCCCCCCTCCCTGCAACCGCACGAAGGTGGTGCCGTCCGGGGGAATCTCGATTTCCATCGGGGCAACCGGCGAGCCGCGCCCGCTCACTTGCAGCGGCATTCCGTCCGTACCGTACAGGGACAGCAACCCGAAAGTCGTTTCGGTGCGGGACAGCGAAAGGAGCTCCAGGACGGTGGAAATGGATTCTCCGAAAGCCACCTGAGGAAAGTAGCGGCTCGATGCAGCCTGGAAGTCCAGGGCGAATGTCAAGTCACCCGAGTTGGCGATGGCGCCACCCACTTGGAAGAGCAGAGTCTGTCCCGAGAGGACGGGCAGCACCAGGCGGGCTTGTTGCGAATCGGCAGGGTTGTCGCTGCAGGCCTCCTCGCGGGGCACGAAGCAGTCGTCTCCATACACCGCGACGACCGTGTCGAAATCGGAACCGGCGGTGTCGATTCGAAGTAGGCCGTCACTTGGAGCCGTGAACCGATACCAGACCGTGCGCTGATTGAAACCGCAGCTCGGCTCCGGTTCACCCACGCTGCTGCCTCCGGTGGCGTCGTCCGTATTGAGCTGCTGGAGGAAGGAGTTGCCCGAGATGGCGAACGCCTCGACGCACAGATCATTGGGTGGAGCTTGTGGGGTCGTCTCCACGAAGGCCTCCAACTGCACCTCCGGATTCTCGGCCTGAGCGAACCACCAGCCGGTCAGCAGGTACTGCTCTCCGAAAACCAGGTTGGACAGCGTCACCGAGGTCGTCAGGGACGACCCCTCCGGGATGGCAAACTCCAGGGACCCGGTGCTGGAATTCGAACTTCCCGAACCGGGATCGTCCGGTGCGGAACTGCTCACGTTGAAGAAGACACCAGTGGGCAGACTCCAGCAGGAACGCGCAGGGCTGTCGCTGCACTGGGCATCGGAGAAGTGCTCGCGGAACACGATTGCCTCCGGGAACTCAGACGCCAGTCTGGCCAGGTCCAGCGAGTAGCCGTCCGGATCGCATTCGATGCCGAGTTGGGACGCCCGCAGGCTGTAATCTTGGAGGTCGGGTACGAGTCCGGGGCGCAGCAGCACGATGTTGTCGATCCCCGCCTCCAAGTCCCCAAAGGAACCGTTGTTCCGGATCGAGAAGGAGAACGTTGCCAGCCGGGCGTTGGCGTTGATCTGCATTCCAAACGAACGGGTGAAGAGGCTGCCGCTTCCCGCCGTCACCATGGGACACCAGTTGCTGGGAAAGCGACGCTCCAGCGAGGCCAGCTGCCGGCGCTGTGCCTGCAGCGGAAACGAAAGGAGAAGACACGCCAACTGGGCCAGAACGAGAAATTTGCCGACTGGGTAGCGCATGTGCCGCAATTCTACACGAAGCCCGAGAGCTCCCGAACCCTCACCGCAAACCGATCAAGATGAACGGCGCCCAGAAATAAGGGTGGGTTCGTTGCGATGTCTCACGAGTCCGCCGTTTGGCCGCGTGCAGGGCGGCGGTGAACCGATACGGATCGGACTCCGGTGAGGAAGCGAGTTCCTGAAAAAAGGCCCCGATCAGCCAAGCCGACGCGTCGTCGTCGACCCTCCACTGGCTGGCCAGCACTCGTGAGCTGCCTGCGGTCAGAAAACCGCCCGAGAGAGCGAAGACACCCTCGCCTGCCAGGCGCCTGCCGAGGTTGGTTTCGCAGGCCGACAGCACGGTCAGGTCGGCGTCCAGCTGGAGCTGGTAGATCTCGAACAACTGCAGGAAACCGTCGTTGCTGGAGGCGGTGTCCGCAGTCTCGGGTGACAGTGCCAGAGAGGCCAGGAGATCGGCGTCGCTGCTGCCTACGATCCCGTGAGTCGCCAGATGCAGGAGGCGTTTCGCCCCGACAGACTCGCGGACCATCGCCTCCGTGGCCTCACTCCCTTGCAGGACGCGCACTTGCTCGCGGCCGAAGGCCTCCACCAGGGCCTGCGTCTCCTGGGCGGTACCGGGCAAAGCCTGCAACTCTCCTCCCAGGGCCAGATAACGCTGGCGTGCGGCTGCTTCGACGCGGCCGGGTTTGGCGACCTCCGGACTGCTCTGCGAGCCCCCGGCCCGCGAGGAATAGGCAGGATTGGACACGCTCAAGATCGTAGGGGGTTCGGTTGGTGCAGGCCGGCCGGCGGCTCTCCCGGCCAGCGCGCGCAGGACACTGGCCGAGGGCGCGTAGTGGAGGCGAGGGCCACGGTCCAGCCAGAAACCGGCGGAAGCAGTGTCGCCGGCCGGCTCGATCACGAGCGCCTCGAAAGGCAGATAGTGGAGCGGGCCATCCGGGACGATGACGATCTCCTCGGATTCCCGGATTTCACGCCAGGCCTCGCCGGGAATCAGAATCCGGAAGAGCGCGGAGAGCTGTGTCAGGAGCGGACCCGCTTCGTATCCGGGCACACCGGCGCTTTCACCCAGGGCGCTCTGGGGATCGCCCAGCTGCCGCAGCAGGGAAGCGCCGCCCCGGCCCAGCAAGACTTCTTCGAGTTGGGCGGAAGTCAGCGCACCGGGCTGCAGTCCCAGCGGGGGGGCCGTCGAGTCGTCCAGCGAAAGGTGCCAAAACCTCAACGGCGCCGGGGCGGGCGGGATCAGCGCCAAGATGCTGCCCTCCGCGGACACCTGATAGATCAGCAGTAATTCCCTCGTTTCGAGCAGCTCCCGCTGAATCTCGGCCAAGGACGCGATCCGGGTCGCATTGGCGAGCCCGGCTTTCCAGAGCGGGCTGGCCTCCCGGATTTCTTCCTGGATCCGGCGGAACCCGGTCAGGGCCTGATCGAGTCGTTGACCCCAGCGCCGGACCTCATCACGCGAGCCACGTTCCTCCAGCAAGCGGCGAATCTGCTGCTGGCAGCCCGAGATCTCCTCTTTCAGCTTCGATTCGCGCTCCAGCAAAGGCTCGAGCACGCCCTCGGGAATTCCCGTCGTCCATTGCAGCCCGCTGAGGCTCAGGCGATCGAGGAAGACCCGGCTGCGCTGGCGTTCCAGGGTCTCGATCGCCCGGGCAGGCTTCCCGTCCTCCAGATACCAGGCAGTGAGCCGTTGGAACGCCAGAAGGTGTTCGCCGATGAGAGCCACCCTGGAGACATCACCCCCTCCCCGGATTGGTCTCAGCTTCTCCACCAGGTCCAAGGCGGACAGGAGATCGGCCCTCGCCTCCTCGGCACGGCCCTGCTGGCGGCGAAGCCGGGCGCGAAGCTCGAGCCCGTCCAGCTCGGATTCGGGATCGACCTGGCTGTCCTGCAGGTCGGCGAGGCTGCGGTTCAGCAAGGGCTCGATGGGTGGCGAGCCCGGCAGTCGATCGTATGCGCGCGCCAGTTGAACTCGGGTGGCAGCCGACTCGGGATGTCCACTGCCGTAGACGGCTTCTCGAATTCTCAGTGCTTCGAGCAGGTGCTCCCGGGCCGCTGCCGGGTCCCCCGCAGCCAACTCGAGTTGCCCCAGATCGTGGAGTGTCTGAGCCAGCAGCGGATGAGCGGTCCGGGTGCGGAGAATCTCTACTGCTTGCCGGTACAACTCGCGGGCTCGTTGGGCACGGCCCGTCACCTGGTAGAACTTGGCGGTCTGATTGACGAACCAGACCAGTTCCGGGCTGGCCACTTCCATCCAGCTGCGCGCCGTCTCGAGGGCTTCCAGGTAGAGGGGCTCCGCCTCTTCGTACCGGGCTTGCAGGCGGAGAATTTCCGCCAGATTCAGAAGGCCATTGGCCAGGCTCCCGGGATCCGCGCCGGCGGCCTGTTTGGCCTCCAGAGAACGGCGCGCCCACTGTTCGGCCTGCTGCAGTTCCCCGCGATCGCGGTGACTGCCGGCCAGACTGGTCATGATCCGGGGGAGGACCCCATCGTCCTGCGGCAGGCGCTGCCGGGCCAGCGCGAGGGCCTGGTTGAAATGCTGCCGGGCCCGGTCGTACTGCTGGAGACTGCGCAGGACCTCGCCGATCGAGTACAAGACGGTCGGCACCTGTCCTTGGTGAGCCGGAGAGGTTTCGAAGATCTCCAAGGCTCGCTGGAAATGGCTGAGGCTCTCCTGGAAGTGGGCCTGAGCTTCCAGGATGGTCCCCATGTTGTAGTGGCTCAAGCCGGAGTCGGGATGGCTCGGACCGAGCCCCTCGGTGCGAATCTCCAAGGCCCGCGTCTCCAGCTCCTGGGCCTCCTCCCAGACACCGTGCTCCTTCAGCAGAATGGCCCGCGAACTGAGGGCGTCGGCCAAACAGGGGTGCTTCGGGCCTTGCGCCCGCTCCCGGACTTCAGCGGCTCGCTCGAACAAGTCTCGGGTCAACGTCCAG
>JBFKLX010000310.1:0-4886 GCA_041630155.1 Acidobacteriota bacterium | reverse complement strand
AGGGGATTTGAACCCCTGTTGCCGCCCTGAAAGGGCCTTCGAGGGGGACGGGCGTAAGCCTCTCAAATACCGAGTTTACAGCAAGAAAGAGGACTTGACCCGGCCGCATCCGTGTCTGTCCCAGAAAGAGTCCGTAGAACGACCCAATACGCAGTGTTCTTTGTGAAACTGACTCCTTGGTGTTGCCGGCTTCCAGCCTGCACCGGCAGGGTGAGAACAACCGGGAAAGGCGCAGGCTGGCGGGCTCATCAGACATACGAAGCTACAAGATCCGGGCTGCGATGACCGTCACGATGGCGGCATCTTCACCCTCCGGCTGATCGGGCGCATGGGCGGTGCGGGAGGCGCCCAGGACGATCACTCCTCCGTCATCCACACTGAACGAGGTCCAGACGCCGGAGCTGGCGAAACGCCCCGGGGCCGACGGTGTCTGCTCTCCAGTCTGGCCTTCGGAGCTGGTCCGGAGCTGTCCGCCGGGCACCTTCCAGACCTGAAAGTTGATCCGAAACTCGTCGACGCGGATCTGGCCCGGGTCGGTGCTGTCGACCACGGCAGTCCCCTTGAAGATCGCCTGATAGTCGAAGGGAGCGGACCCCTCGAGCCTGGCCGATTCACCCTCGGAGGTCCGCAGCACCGGAGAATCGATCAGCTCGAAGCTGCGGTACCGGGTGAGGGCGCCCACTTCTTCGATGACCATCCGCACCTTTTCCGGCACCCCGTCCTTCAGGCCCGAACCCCCTGGCAGTGCTTTGACGATGTACAGCTGAAACTCGACGTTCCGCACCGGAGTGTCGTACTCTTCCAGCAGTTGTCGCACCAGGACGTGATCCTCCTCGGGTCCCCGGAGCACCACCACTCCCAGCGAGGGATTGTGTTCGATCCGCGTCTCGCGGGGGCTGATGACCGACCTCAAAAGGTCATAGATGGTCCCCGTGTTCCGCCACTTGACCTTGTAAACCTGGGTTACGGGCTCCCTTTGATCCTGGGCCGCCAGGGCAGCCGTCAGTAAGAAGAACAAGGACAGAAGAAAAGCTATCTTTTTCATTCTTGGTCGCCTCCAAATGTGAAGTTCTCGTCCGCGATCCAAATCATGCGCACGCCGGAGCGTGGCAGCTGAAAGTTCATCACCACCCGTTCGGGGGCCGCTCCCGGTTCCACTGCCGCCTGGCCGGACTCCGGCGGCGGGGCGGTGGCAGTGGGAAGCGGCTTCGCCACCATCCGTTGGCCAGGCTGGAGCCGAACCGGCGGCGCCGGCACGGCGTTTCTCGGCGCCTCGGCGATCCGGGAGGGAATCGGCGTCTCCGCCGGAAGTTCGAAGGGCAAGGCCGCCAGCGGGGCCTTCCTCTCGATCCCCGGGGCCTGGACGGGCCAGGCAAACCAAAGCAGCATCACCGCAGCAGCGGCCAGCCCCGGAGCCAGCCACCAGAGCGGGATGGATCGACGGGGGTGTTGCAACCGCGACCAGGCGGCCTCCCGGGAGCGCCTCAAGTCCGACTCGGGAGTCTCAAAATTTTCCCATTCCTTCTTCAAAAAGCGATTCATTTCTCCTCCCGGAAATCCTTGAAGTGCCGCTGCAGCTTCTGCCGGGCCGAAAACAGGTAGCCGCGGACAGTGGCGGGCTGGCAGTCCAGAATCCGGGCCACCTCGGCGCCGGGCAGCTCCTGCAGCTCGCGCAGGATGAAGGCCGCTCGCTCCTTGAAGGAGAGCGTGCCCAGCGCCCGGGCCAGGCGGCCGCGGACTTCCCTGCTCTCCAGCTGGCGGCTGGGCGCCACCCAACCGGTCAGTTCTTTCAGCGGCACCCAGAATCGCTGCTTTCGGCGCCAGTCCCGGGCAACGTTGACGGTGACCCGGTAGACCCATCCCTGGAGGTTGTCCCACCGGCGGACAGCCGGCGCCTTCTGGATGATCTTGACGTAGACCTCCTGGGCTACGTCCTGAGCATCGTCCCAGTTTTGAGTCAGGAAGGCGGCCGTCCGCATCACGCTCTGCTCGAAGTGGCCGACGATCTGCTCGAACGCCAGCCGGTCGCCGTTCCGGGCCTTCTCCAGCAGCATCTGGACGCTGGATCCGCTTTCCTGGTTCACACTCACGAGGCCTTCCATCATTCCCGTCCCCCTACCAACGTCCCAGCAGGGGAAAGCGTTGGGAAATAAATTGCACTGGTCTCGCAGGCTCCCCGGCCTGTGCCTCTTTAGCGTATGGGAACGACATCAGAAAAGAGAATCCCTCACTCCCCGAAGGGATGTAGGGGGTCAAGCCCCTTTTCCCTGTAAACTCGGTCCGCGGGTGAGCCTTTTAGGACGTGACCAGACTGAAACAGAGCGGCTAGAATACGGATCCCTTTGTCGGGTCCCTCGGGGCTAAGATGAGTTGTGTGGCCTACGCGCTTGAAGGATCGCTGTTTGGCAAGCCGGGCTGAGCGGTGTCCCTTAAATCTCTGTATGAGGGTTGATGACCCTCGGACGGAGGCACCTGGAGGCGGCGGATTGCCATGAGCCGAACTGGAAATCTCTTGATCTGCGTGGTTTGTGTGATTGCGGCACCTCTGCTCGCCGGCTCGTCCCGGGACTCCCCTGTCGTCGTAACGGTGCGCGGTGCGGACGGAGCGCCCGTGGAGGGTGCCTTGATCGACTTCGGTCGTGGAACGGTCCGGACTGACGGCGACGGAGTCGCGCGGCTCTACCTGCCCCTGGGGAGCCACTCCCTCCGGATTGCCGCCGAGGGCTTCCAGGAAACGGCGGCGACGTTGCTCATCGACGGCGATCAGGCGACGGAGGTGGAAATTGAACTGGTGCCTCTTCTCCGGATTGAAGAGGAAATCATCGTTTCGGCGACCCGCACCGAGAGTCGGCTCGAGGATCAGCCGGTTCGGATCGAGGTGGTTGATCGGGAGGAAATTGAAGAGAAAGCCTTGATGACGCCGGGCAGCATCGCCATGCTGCTGGCTGAGACGACGGGACTACGAGTACAGACCACGGCGCCTTCCACCGGCGCCGCCAACGTGCGCATCCAGGGTTTGCGGGGACGCTATTCCCAGTTGCTTTCCGACGGCCTGCCGCTTTTCGGCTTGCAGGGCAATTCCCTGACTCTGCTCCAGGTCCCTCCCCTGGACTTGGGACAAGTCGAGATCATCAAGGGGGCGGCCTCCGCGCTCTATGGGCCGTCGGCCTTGGGAGGCGTCATCAACCTGATTTCCCAGCGGCCCACGCGGCGGAGCCGCGAGATTTTGCTCAACCTCAGCACCCAGGAGGCTTTGGACCTGACCTTTTGGATGGTGGAACCGCCACGGGGAAGATTCGCCTTCACGCTCCTGGGAGGGTTGCACGGACAGCGACAACAGGATCTGGACTCGGATGGCTGGGCGGACCTGCCCACCTACGCGCGGGGCGTTCTGCGTCCCCGGCTTTTCTGGGAAGGCGAAGGCGGAAAAAGCGTCTTCGCGACGGTCGGCGTGACCGCCGAGAACCGGCGCGGCGGAACCACACCAGACGGGTTGGCTCCGGACGGGCGACCCTTCCCGGAAAACCTGGATTCCCGTCAAGTTGACAGCGGGACGGTGATGAAGTTTCCGCTCGGGCCCAACACCTTGCTGACAGCCCGCGGTTCGTTCACTTATCGAAGCGAGGAGCGCGCCTTCGGCGAGAGTTTCGAACGGGGCCGCCGTCTCACCGGTTTCGGAGAGGTCGTCTTGCGGGGAGCTTCGGGAAGACACGTTTGGGTCATCGGGGGTGCCATCCAGCAGGACCACTACGAAAACCGCGATCTGAAGGGATTCGACTTCAACTTCATCACTCCGGGCTTGATCGCCCAGGACGAGATTCTTCTGAGCGACAAACTGAGGCTGGGCGTCAGCGCCCGCCTGGACCGTCACAGCGAGTACGGCGTCTTCGCCAGCCCGAGGATCTCCCTGCTCGCCAAACCGGCTCCCCGATGGACCTTCCGGCTCTCGGGCGGAACCGGCTTTTTCGCCCCCACCCCTTTTGTGGAGGAAACCGAAGAGACCGGGCTTTCCCGGCTTCTTCCCTGGCGGGACCTGGTGGCCGAGAAGGCTCGCAGCGCGTCTTTTGACGCGAGCTGGAATCGGGGGCCGTTGGAGATCGTGTTCACCGTCTTCGGTTCCGTGGTCCGCGATCCGGTTGAAAGCGAGTTCGTCGGCGCAGACCGGGTCGAGCTGGTCAACGCCGAGGGCCCGGTACGGACCTGGGGGACCGAATTGCTCGGGCGCTATCGATCCGGGGGCTTTCTTCTGCTGGCGAGCCACAACTACACGTCTTCGACCGAGACCGGCGGGGAAGCGGGAGGCCGGAGGCGGGTCCCCCTGACGCCGGGCCACTCGGCCAGCCTCATCGCGATCTGGGAGGATGAGTCGTGGGGGCGGTTCGGCATCGAGACCTACTACACCGGACGACAGCCGCTGGAGCTCAATCCTTATCGGGTGGAGGGTCGCAGCTACCTCCTGGTGGGAGCGTTGCTCGAGAAGCGATTCCGCGGGGCTCGGCTTTTCGTCAACTTCGAAAACTTCACCAACGTCCGCCAAACCCGCTGGGACCCCCTGGTGCGGCCCGCTCGGCTTCCCGACGGACGCTGGACGGTGGACGCCTGGGCCCCGCTGGACGGCCGGGTCGTCAACGGCGGCGTTCGCTGGATCTTTTGAAGACACTGTCACGCCGAGGCCCGGTCTGGGATGCACCCCAGGACGGCAACAATTGATGGCGGTCGTGTGCTCCACCTTCCTTCCGCCTGGCTGTCTCAACGCTGAAGTGCTCGTGCCACGTTTTGGGATTTGGATGCTTGGTGCTTGGGATTTCGCGCGGCGCCAGCCACGCGTCTGGCGTCCGCGAGGGGATTTGAACCGCTGTCGCCGCAGTAAAAGGGCGACCGGTGGT
>JBFKLX010000309.1:0-4900 GCA_041630155.1 Acidobacteriota bacterium | reverse complement strand
GCATCTGCGCGATGTTTGAAAGAAGCGCCTTCTGGCAGCTGTTGTCCTGCCACATCAAAGGGTACTGGCGCGAACCCGAGGCCATCTTCTGGACCTATGGCTTTCCCCTCCTGATGGTGATTGGCTTGGGGCTGGCATTCTCCAGCAGCGGCCCGCCCCAGGTCGTCTTCGACGTGACCGCCGGAGCAGCGGCCGAGCGCGTGTCGGCAGCACTGGACGGGGATTCCGGCTTTCTCTTCACCGTGAGCTCGCCGGCCGAAGCACTCAGGAGACTGGAGCGGAACAAGACTCCGCTGGTCGTCACGTCGGCGGGGGAGGGGACGTTCCAGTTTCACTTCGATCCCACCAATCCGGAGGGCCTGAGTGCCCGCGCGGCCGTCGACGACGCGCTGCAGCGCGCCGCGGGACGCCAGGATGCTCTGGAAACCGAGGAGGTCATCGTCACCACACCGGGGGCCCGCTACGTGGACTTCCTGGTGCCCGGCTTAATGGGCATGAACCTGATGGGCGGCGGAATGTGGGGAATCGGATTCCTGCTGGTGGACATGCGCATCAAGAAGCTCCTGCGGCGCCTGATCGGGACCCCGATGAATCGCGGTCACTTCCTGTTGTCGATCGTCACCAATCGGCTGGTCTTCTTCATTCCCGAGGCGTTCGTGCTGCTGCTGTTCGCTGCCTTCCTCTTCGAGGTCCCCATCAAGGGGAGTATCGGGGCCATCGTTGCGGTGGCTTTCCTGGGGGCCATGGCCTTCGCCGGACTCGGGCTGCTGGCCGCCTCCCGCGCCCAACGCATCGAGACCATTTCCGGGATCATGAACGTGACCATGCTGCCCATGTGGTTGTGTTCGGGGATCTTCTTTTCGGCCGAGCGTTTTCCCGATTGGATGCAGCCTTTCGTCCAGGCGCTGCCGCTGACACAGCTGATCAATGCCCTGCGGGCCGTCATTCTGGAAGGCCAGGGACTGGCTGCGCAGGCTTTGCCGCTGTCGATCCTGGCCCTCTGGGCGGCGGTTGGCTTCGCTCTGGCCATCAAGTGTTTCCGCTGGAGCTGATGCCGGCCCCTTGGCCATGGGTGTGCAGGGACGCTGGAAAAGCGTTCAATCCCTTTGAAGGGACGGCATGGTCTCTATTAAAATCAAAGATTTGGCCCCCTTTGGTCGGGGCAGAAAGTGAGATTCTGTGGCGTACGCTCCCGCCCGCCTCATCATCGTTCTGGCAATCCTGGGCTTCTCTGCCTGTTCGGCGGCCCGCTCACCCGAACCCCTCTCGGCACGCGATCCGGCAGACCCGGCAGCCCCCCAGGCGCCGCTCGATCCCCTGCCGTCCTTGTTTGCTGACGCCCCCGCGGCGGGCGCTCCGGATCAAGGGGTGGAACACGATCACGATCAGCACCATTCGTCGCATCCGCAGAGCGAGACGGAGCAGAGCGGACATGCGGGCCACCAGCATCAGCCGGACCCCCATTCGCACTCCCATCCTCCGTCGCCTGCCGAACCAAAGCCGCCTGGCGAGACGGCCTTGTCCGGATACACGTGTCCCATGCATGCTCAGGTCCACCAGGAGGAGGCGGGCACGTGCTCGATCTGTGGAATGAAGCTGGTCCCGGTCACGGCCAAGCCGCCTTTGGCCGGGACTCGAGAACCAAGGCTCGAGAGCCCGGTCCGCGGATTGACACATCCGGCTCCCTCGGGTAGCCGATCCGGTCCGGGACTCGAGAGGCCATGAAGCGCTGGAAGCCCTTTTTCCTGCTCCTGCTCCTGCTCACCGGAGGGTGCGGCAAGGTCAATCCACGTCCTGCCTTTGCGGACCTGTCGGAGAAGGTCGCCACGCGCAGCGGAGTCCGCCCGGCCTGGGCCCGCACCGCCGAAGAGACGGCTGCCCTGGAGCAGCGAGTCGCTCAGCTCCTTGCGCAGGAACTCACGGTGGAGACGGCCGTCGAGATCGCGGTGATCAACAACCGGGCGCTGCAGGCCTCCCTCGAAGAGCTGGCCGTGGCTCAGGCCGACTTGGCCCAAGCCGGCCTCCTCCGCAACCCCCACCTCGGCCTGTCTGTGCGTTTTCCGGGAGGGCCTCCCTCGGCCACCAATTTGGAGTTCGGGCTGGGGATCGAACTGCTGGACTTTCTAGTCCTGCCGGCGCGCAAGAAGATCGCCCTGGCGGAGTTCGAGTCGATCCGCCTGCGCCTGGCCGCTGACCTCCTCGACTTCATCGCTGAGGCCAAGACGGCCGCTTATACCCTGCAGGCTCAGAACCAGCTGGTCGATCGCCTCGAGCTGGTGCAGGAAATCAACGCTACGGCTGCCGAGTTCGCGCGGGAGCAGCACCAGGCGGGCACGATCGGGGATCTCGACCTGGCCAATCACGAGGCCGTGTACCAGCAGTCCCGCATCGAGCTGGCCCGGGCGCGGCTGCAAGCGCGCAGTTACCGGGAGCGCCTGAATCGACTGATGGGGCTCTGGGGTGAACAGACCAATTGGAGCGCGAGCGGGCGGCTCCCCACCCTCCCCGACCCCGAGATTCCGCTGGCCGACCTCGAAAGCCTGGCGATCCGCCAGAGGCTCGACCTGGAGGCGGCCCGCTGGAACGTCAATCTGCTTGGCCAGGCCCTGGCGCTGAAGCGGAAGACCCGCTTCTTCCCGGTGGGATTGGAGATCGGCGTCGACACGGAGCGTGAAACGGAAGGGCAGTGGGTCACCGGGCCCACACTCTCCCTGCAGATCCCCATTTTCGACACGGGCAAGGCCTCAGTGGCGCGTCTGCAGGCCCAGCTGCTGCAGGTCCAGAGGTTGCGGGAAGCGATGGCGGTAGACGCGCGCTCGCGGGTGCGGGAAGCGCGCGACCTGATGACCGCGGCTCGGGACCTGACGGAGTTCTACGAACGAACCATCCTGCCTCAGCGCGTCCGGATCGTCGATTTGACCTTGCGGCAATACAACATGATGCTGAAAGGGGCTTACGATCTGCTCGCCGCCAAGCAAAACGAAGTCGCTGACGAACGGGCTCACATCGAAGCGTGGCGCGACTACTGGATCGCCCGCGTCGAGCTGGAACGTGCCCTGGGGGGAAGGTTGCCCGGCCAGACGGCACCAGCCTTCGACCGGCCGAGGCCGGACCCTACCCTCGAGCCACCGGCAGCCGCACTGCCGGAAAGGAGACAGCCATGAAATGGAGTCGACGCAAGGTTCTGGCCCGCACCGCCGGGTTGGCGGGCGGCGCTGCTCTGCTGGGCCGGCTGGGGTCCGCCTTCGGCCTGACGGGCGCGGCGAGTTCCCGCTTCGTTGAGGAGGGCGGGACCGACCCTCAGGAACGCTCGTTTGCGCCGGTCATCACTCCAAACGGGACTTCGCTTCCCGGCGTGTGGAAGGATGGCGTCAAGGAGTTTCACCTGGTGGCCGAGCCGGTCCGGCACGAGTTCGCGCCGGGCATGGTGGGGAACTGCTGGGGCTACAATGGTCGGACGCCCGGCCCCACCATCGAAGCGGTGGAAGGGGACCGGGTGCGGCTGCTGGTCACCAATCGCCTGCCCGAGCACACCAGCATTCACTGGCACGGCCTGCTGCTGCCCAACGGGATGGACGGGGTGGGAGGATTGAATCAACCCCAGATTCAGCCGGGAGAGACGTACGCCTACGAGTTCACTCTGCGCCAGCACGGGACCTACATGTACCATCCCCACGCCGACGAAACGGTGCAGATGGCGATGGGCATGATGGGCTTCTTCATTATTCACCCCAGCACACCGCCCCAACCGCCCGTCGACCGCGACTTCGCCATCATGCTGATGGAGTGGTTCGTCGAGCCCGGAAGTTATACGCCCAATCCCAACATCATGACCGATTTCAACCTCTTCACCTTCAACAGCCGGGCCTTTCCGGGGACCGAACACCTGATCGTGAAGAAGGACCAGCGCGTGCGCATCCGTCTGGCCAACCTCAGCATGGACAGCCACCCCATCCACATCCACGGTCACCACATGTGGGTGGTGGAAACCGACGCCGGTCCCATCCCACGCTCGGCACATTGGCCCGAGACGACCGTCAACGTGCATCCCGGCGGCGCGCGGGCGGTTGAGTTCGTGGCCGATCTCCCGGGTGATTGGGCCTTCCACTGCCACAAGACCCATCACGCCATGAACGCCATGGAACACGACATCCCCAACGTGATCGGAATGGACCAGTCCCGGGTCGAAGCCAGAATCCGCAAGCTGGTCCCGGGCTACATGGGTATGGGGACGACCGGCATGGCGGAGCACGCCAAACACGCCGAACACTTGACGGGGGTTCCCAACACTCTGCCCATGATGACCGGCCAGGGCCCCTTCGGGCCCATCGAGATGGGGGGCATGTTCACCGTGATCAAGATTCGGGAAGCCCTCGAGGACTACCAGGACCCCGGATGGTACCAGCACCCCGAAGGAAGCGTGGCCTGGAAAGTCGAGTGAGAAGGCGCGAAGGCTCGTGAGGCTCGTGCCACCGGCCTCCCGCCGCCAAGCACAGATTGCGGCTGAGAAATCGGATTTCTCCCCGACCGAGTGAAACAAAACCGGCCCGAGAGGCGTCTAAGTTTATGTCAGGTTCCCCATACGGATGGGGTTTTCACATAGAGCCGGGAGGGTTGAGATCTAACCCTCCCTTTCATTTTTCCCCTTGAGAATATTGTAGGGCGTAGGGCTCAGGGTGCAGGGCACTGGGGCGCAGGCCACTGGGCACTGGGCACTGGGGACAGGGCAGATTCGTGCGAGCGGGCGAACGTAGCGAACTCGAGTAAAATCTCGAGGATTCTGTCATCCCGTCCCAACATCCCCCGTCTTCTCCGACGAGCTCAGACGAGTGCCATCACCGCCCCCGCCTGAACCCCCACCACCCAAGCCTGAGCGACCCAAGACCCTGCGGCTCGGGCG
>JBFKLX010000308.1:0-4919 GCA_041630155.1 Acidobacteriota bacterium | reverse complement strand
CGAGCCTCACGCCGCGGGCTTCCAGCCCCCTTACAGCTCTTTGATCTTGGGTGTCAGGAAAAACAGGATTTCGCGGGTATCGCGTTCCTTGGAGGTCCGCTTGAACAAGTGGCCCAGCACGGGGATGTCTCCCAGACCGGGCACCTTGTCGACGCTGTTTCGGTCGGTCTCGACGAAGATCCCGCCGATGACCGTCGTTCCGCCGTCGGCCACCAGCACCTGCGTTTCGGCCTCACTGGTGAGAATGGTGGGGATGCCCAGCACGGTGCGGCTGAAGTCGGGGACGTTGTTTTCGACCTTGATGCGCAGTGCGATCGTCTCCTCTTCGGTCACTTTGGGCGTGACGGTCAGGCGCAGTGCGGCCGTCTCGAAACGGACGGTGGTGGTGAAGTTGACCTGCACCGGGATGGGAATCCGCGAGCCCTGGGTGATGATGGCCTCGGCGTTGTTCTGGGCGCTGACCCTGGGTTTGGAAAGGATGCGAGCATCGCCGCGCTGTTCGGCGGCGTTGATCAGGAGGTCCAGGGCGAAGGTGTCCAGCAGCCGACCCGTGGTGAAAGCTCCGGCGCCGATCGCCTCCTCGGCCGGAGCGAAGGCCCGGAAGGCCCCCTGGTTCCGGTCGCCGGGCGCCCCGATGCGGAATCCGAAGTTGGTCCCGATTTCACGCGCGAAGGTGGTGGTGGCCTCGATGATCCGTGCTTCGATTTCGACCTGCCGTTCGGGGACATCGATGGTGTCCAGCAGATTGACCATGCGCTCGAGGAAGGTCGGGACGTCGGTGATGAAGATGGTGTTGGTGCGCTCGTCGACGATCAACTCGCCCCGCTCCGAGAGGAACGCCTTCTCTTGATCCAGGCCTTGGAAGACCGCCCGGGCGTCGGCGTAGTTGAGCCGCTTGGCTATGGTCTGCGTGTCGGCAGCCAGGAATTCGGCCCGTTTGAGGGCTCGGCGGGCATCCTCTTCCCGGCGCAAGGTCTCTTTGGTGGAGATGCGCACCAGGTTGCCCTGCAGCGATTTCTCCAGCCTGTGACTCCGCAGCACGATGTCGAACAGCTGGTCCCAGGGCACTTCTTCGACGTTGATCGTGATCGAGCCGGCTACGTCGGGGTCGATCAGGACGTTCAAGCCGCTCAGCTCGGAGATGGCGCGGAAGAAGTCGACCAGGGAGGCATTCACCAGTTTCAGGGAAATCGGCTCTCCCTGGTAGGAGCTGAGATCCTGAGCCGAGGGCGCGGGCGCCTCTTCGGCGGTGGAGGTGCTCCATACCGGAACCAAGAGCAAAACGACCAGCGAAACAATAGCAATCAACCGGGGGAAAGTCGCGTATCTCATAATCACCCCTCAACTGCCGCGCTTGACGATTTTGTTGGTCGTCTTGCGGCCTGCGGTGTCGAACACTTCACGCACGAAAACCACTTCGTCGGTCTCGATGGTTTCGACAAAGCCATCGAAGAGCTTGGTGCCCTCACGTGCCACGTAGGTGAACTCATCGACGCCCCGCAGAATGGCGATTCTCTGGTCGTTGGTGGCCGCCGTTCCAACCACGGCCACTTCAGAGATCAGCAGCCCGGACAGTCCGGGGGGGCGCTGCGCAAAGGGAGGAGGCTGGACCGTTTGGGGCGTAGCCTGCTGCCGGGCGGAGGCCAAATCCGTGAAAGGATCCCGCTTGCCGCCGGGCGAGTAACTCTGGGCGGGCAACCAACCCAGGCAAAGGACTGCCAGGGCCAGCCATCCGGCCCACCGGAAGGGATTCCTGGTTCGCCTGCCGCCTTCGGGTGCTTGCTGGAGAGAGTCGTGCTGTTGCTTCATGATCGATGCCCCGGTCAAGATGCCTCGGCCTCCTCCGTGTAGACGAAAGTGGTCGCCGTGCAGGTGGCGGCGATGGTCCGGTCCCGCACGGCCGATTCCTCCATCGCTCGAATCGTGAGGTCGCCCACATTGACCAAACGATCCAGCCTGCCGATCTTCTCGAAGAAGAAGCCCAGGTTGTGAAAACTGCCTTCCAGAGAAATCTGGATGGGCCAGTCGGCATAAAAATCTTTTCGAATGACCTGTTGCGGCGTGAAGGTCAAGATGTTGAGGTTGTTCTGCTGAGCCAGGTCCTGGATCCGGCGCATCAGCCGAGGAGTTTCCTTCTCGCTCGGAAGGTTGGTTCGAAACTGGTCGAGCTGCCGCCGCTGCTTCTCCACTTCCGCGCGGAACTGGGGAAGTTGAGCCTGCACCAGCTGGGCTTGTTGAACTTCCGCCCGCAGGGTCTCCAGGGCCCGTTCCTGCCGGTTGGTGATGTCGCGCAGCGGCTGCAGGTACCAGCTCCAGAAAAAGTAGGCGCAGCCGACCAGAATCAGACCGAACAGAATCATCTGCTGCCGAACCGGTATGTCGTCCAGAGAAAAATTGATCGCCATATGCCCCTACCTGCCTTCCACCGCGCAAGTTACCTTGAACTCGATCCACTGTTCCGTTCGTTCCCAGAAGTCGAGTTCGACGTTTCCAATGGGAGAGCGGCCCGTCAGCCTGGCAATGAACTGGGCGATCGGGGGAACGGCGAAGGCCCTCCCCTCGATCGTCAGAGTGTTGCCTCGCTGGGTCAGGCTGGTCAGCCAGAGAACCGGGTCCTCGGGCATGCTCTGGGTCACGGCATTCATCAGCTTGACCGGGCCCTCCTGGTTGGCCTGCAGCCGCTCGACCACTCGCAGCCGGCCTTCCAGCTCCACTTTCTGTCGCTGAAACTCCTGCAGCTGATCCTGCAGCACCCTGAGCCGGGCTTGTTCGGCCTGCAAAGTCTGGGTTTCTTCCAGCTGCTGGGCCTCGGTCCCCAAAAGGCTGTAGTACCAGCCGCCCAGCAGGAGGGCCTCCAGGGCCAGGGCCGCCAGGAAGATCATCAGCCATTTCGAGCGCACCAGCCGAAGCCGCCGTACTCGCTTCTCCGAAGGCTCCCTCAGTAGATTGATTCGAATCATCGTTCGCGCTCACTTCTCAACGCCAAGCCGATGGCAATGGCGAAGTCGGTGGCCAAGTCGTTCAACAACTCGGATGAGATTTGCGATTCCTTGACCTTCAGTTGCCTGAAGGGATTCAGCAGATGGACGGGAAGCTCCAGTTTGCTCTGCAAGAACTCCAGGAGTCCGTGGGTGCGGCTGGCCCCGCCGCTGAGATAGACTTCGCGAATATCCACCGACTCACTGGTCGTCTTGAAGAAGTCGAAAGTCTTCTGCACCTCCAGGGTGAGGATTTCCGACACTTCCTCGAGAATCTGCTGCGTCCGCTCGGCCATTTCGGGGGAAGGAGTCTCCCCTTTCTTGTACTGTTCCGCCTCCTCGAAGGGGATGCTCAACTCCCGCTGCAGGAACTCGGTGTAATGGTTGCCCCCCATGGCGATGTCCCGGGTGAAGAGAAATTCTTTGCCCTGGACCAGATTGACGTTGATCATGGTGCAGCCGATGTCCAGCAGCGCAACCACGGTGTCTTCCGCCGGGGAGTAGTTGATCTGATAGGCATTTTGCAGCGCGAAGGCATCGATATCCACCACCACCGGTTTCTTGCCCGCCATGGACAGGACACTGGTGTGGTCCGCGATCTTGTCGCGTTTGGCGGCGACCAGCAGAACGTCCATTCGATTGGTCGGGGTGGCGCGGCGCAGCACCTGGTAGTCCAGGTTGACTTCCGAAATGTCGAATGGGATGTACTGTTCTGCCTCCCACATGATCGACTCTTCCAACTCGCTATCATTCTGCACGGGAAGGCTGACACGTTTCACGATCACGGAGTGGCCGCAGATCGAAGTGGCAATCCTTTCGTTGCGGACGTTCTGAGCTCGAAAGAGTTGTTCGATGGCGTCGGCGACCGCCAGTTTCGAGATGATGACGCCGTCGACGATCGAATCCGCAGGCAGCTTTTCCATGCCGAGAGCCGAAAGTTCGTACTGTCCGCCAGCCAGAGGCCGGACTTCGGCCAGCTTCACGGCGGAGGTTCCGATGTCGACGCCGACGAGGGTCTTGGCTTTGGGGAGGATCCAAGAGGTGATGCTCATCGAGATTACGACCTCCCAATCACGACTTCGACAGGCGACCCGGCTGCCTCGAAGTCACTCTGTAAACCATTGAATTTACTGGGTTTAGACTCTTTTTTGTCAAGAGGGGCAGAGCCGGGTGCGAGTGCTCTCGCAGAGTTGGGCCCGATGGGATCGAAAGTGCCCAGCCGATTCGAGAGAGATGTTTTTGCCCCGATGTATCCGTCCATGGATTCATTCCCGACGTGCCATCATAGCGCCCCCCTGCTGGGCGTCGCGTGATGCCGATCACAGGGCGCTTCCTTGCGCTTTCCCGTGAACTTTCTGGCACACCGCTCGCGGTAGCAAGATGCAGATCGAAGGCCAAAGTCGCCCCCCCATTCTCGAGGACCCGAGGTCTGCCCGAGCGAGTCCAGGGGCGGAACTCCCGACCGCATCGGCGTGAGTTTGGCACACGCGTCTGACAACCCTCGGCCTTTCCCCCTTCGGAGCACCGCCGTCACTTGACAGACGGGCCGAAGCTCCTGTATTTTTGGCGTTTACTTTTCGCCAGGTAGAGGAACGTCATGAAAACGTTTTTGCCGAAGATAGACGAAGTGGAACGGCGCTGGTTCGTCGTGGATGCCTCCGATCAGGTCCTGGGACGTCTGGCCTCCACAGTGGCGACTGTCTTGATGGGCAAGGACAAGCCGATTTATACCAGTTTTCTGGACACCGGCGACTACGTCGTGGTGGTCAATGCGGAAAAGGTGCGGCTGACCGGTAAGAAGTGGGAGGGAAAGGTGTACTACTCTCACAGCGGATACCCGGGCGGTCTCAAAAAGATCACCGCCAAGGACTTGGTGGTGAAGCGCCCGGAGCGTCTGGTCGAGCTGGCGGTTCGCGGCATGCTGCCCAAGAACCGGCTGGG
>JBFKLX010000307.1:0-5004 GCA_041630155.1 Acidobacteriota bacterium | reverse complement strand
AGTTGACCTGAATGTTGTCGTCTGCGAACTCGATGGCCAGGCTCCGGGTCAAGGACTCCACTGCCGCCTTGACCGCTCCCATGCAGCCGAAGTAGTCGACATAACCGTGCGCCGCCGGAGAAGAGAGGGTGATGATCTTGCCTCCCCCCCGGCGTTTCATCAGCGAGATGGCCCGCAGCGCGCTCTGGTGGAGGCCCACCACGTTGGTGCGAAAGGCCTTCTCCCAGTGCTCCACGGTGATGTCCGTCAAGCGGGCCAGCATGCCGTTGGAGGCGTTGCTCACAAAGAAATCGAGCCCGCCGAACTCCCCCTCGATCTGGTCGAACATGGCGTACAGCTGCCGCGGGTTGGCCACCGAGCCCCAGATGTGAGTGGCCTCGCCCCCTTCGGCTCGAATCTCCTCGACGGTCTGGCTGCCGAGCTCTCGAGAATGGAACGAGTTGACGATGACCGAGGCTCCCAGGCGGGCCAGGTAGCGCACGATCTCTTTGCCCAGACCTCGGCCGGAACCCGTCACCAGGGCGATCTTTCCCAAAAACGGCTTCAATTGCGGGTCCAGCGCGGCGAAGGACTGCCGGCCGGCGGCTCCCGCGCCTTCGGCGGGCCCGGCCGCCATCGGGTCGGCCGGCACTCCCGCTTCGGGAGCCGACGTCTCCGCGGCGTGGACGTAGTGGCTCAGAGCCTCACTGATGGACGCGATGGTCTTCAGCTGGTCGGCGGAGGCCTGCAGGTCTTCCGGCAAATCGTAGCGCTCGCGCAAGACGGAGAGGATCTCGCCCAGCTTCACGGAATCGATCCCCAGGTCCTCCTCCAGCGCCGCGTCCGGCTCCAGGATTTCGGCAGGGTAGCGGGTGACTTCGGCGAACACCTCAGTGACCCGCTCGAGAAAGCCGTTGACGGATGGCTGGATGGGCGTGGCCCCCGGCTTTGTCGGCGGCGACGAGGCGGCGGGGGCGGCCACAGCGCCATTGTTCGAGCCCGCCGATGCCCCCCCGTTGCCCAGGTAGGCCTCCAGGGCCCCCGAGACGTCTTGGATGGTGCGCAGCTGCCCGGGCGCGATCTGCAGCTCCTCGGGGAGCCGGAAACGCTCGCGAAGGACCGAGAACACCTCGCCCAGCTTCACAGAGTCGATCCCCAGGTCTTCTTCCATCAACGCGGTCGGCTCCAGGACTTCTTCCGGATACCTCGTGACTTCGACGAACACCCGGCGCACGTCTCCCAGCAACTGTTGGGAATCGAAATGGCCATTCCCATTTCCCGCGTCACCCGAAGCAGGGGCGGTCGCGGCCACTGAGCCGCCTTTGGCAGGACCCCCCGGAAGCGCCCCGAGATAGCCATGGAGCATCCGCGACACTCCCCGAATGTTCTGAATCTGATCGGGCTCGACCTCCAACTTCTCGGGCAGGGCATATCGCTCGCGCAACACCGAGAAAATCTCGCCCAGCTTGACGGAGTCGATGCCCAACTCCTCTTCGAGTCCCGCCTCTGGATCCAAGATGTCACTGGGGTAGCGGGTGACCTCTGCAAAGACCTGGAGGACTTCTCGCTGCAGCTGCTCGAGCGATTGATGAGATTGGTGCGCAGTCATGGAAACACCTCTTTTTCGTGACTCGTCAGAATGCTGAGTATCCGGGATGATGTGGCGGTGACCGCCGCCTGGACACTCACTCTCTGATCGGGTTCGCTGATGGTTGCCTGAAAAGACGAAAACACCGCTCCCAGGGAATCCCGGCAGGCGGACCACGGCTGCCAGCGCCCCTCGGGTGCGACCTGCAACCGTGCCAGGTCCCAAATACTCTGGAGTCGGGACGACCCCGACTTCAGCCACGCTTCCTTGAGTGTCCAGAGCAAGGTGAACAGCCAATTCCGATCCAGCCCGCCTGCCCGTGCGGTGGACTCCACCCAAGCTCGCTCCGTGGGCGTGTAGTTGAATCGATAGAAGGGCGGTCGACGGGCGATCGACTCTTCCAGGTCCACCCCCAGCCCGCAGCTCCGGTCGATACACGCCGACACCGTTTGACCCCGATGCGTCAAGGAAACCGAATACGGCGTGCGCTTGCCGCGGAACAACACCCGTTGGGGCCTGGCCGCGGCCAGCTCGCCCCGCTGGACCTCCACGAGGCGTGAGAGCTGGCGAGGAAACTGGTTCAAGTCGTGACTCCGCAGCCGGCGGATCCTCCACGCGGTTGACGGAGGCTTCGAAGTCGAACTCGCACCGCGGCCCAGGAACAGGTGTTTGACCAGCATACGGCCGGCCAGCCACTCCCGGACCCGAGCAGGCCGGTTCAGGTACCGAAGCGCCTCGAGTTCCAGAAAGGAAAGGCGGTCCGTCCAGTCCCTCACATCCAACCCTCGGGTGTCCCAAAGGGCCCCGTGCAGATCGGCGAATTGCGGGCTGGGACCTTCAAAACGCATCGGCAATCTCCCCGAACTTGCGGCACACGCCACCCTCCACTGTCAGCAAGGTCTTCCCGGCTGGATCGACGACCTGGATCGGTCCCACGTGCAGCCGACTCCCGTCCTGCTGCGGGTTCGAGCCCAGAAACGTCAGTTTGTCAAAGAGTGGTTGGAACTCGAAATTGAGAAAATCGAAATAGACCTTCATCGACCGGCAGCGCTCGGGCACGTAGACAGCCAGCGTTTTGTCGCCCACCGGCTGAATCGTGCCGAATCTCCAGAACGCATCGACCATCAAAATGTTGGGAGTCAGGTACTGATAGGGAGAGGGTCTGCGCGAGGCCTCGGACAGCTGGTAGTCGGCCCGCCGTTCTCCCCGCCCCACCACCAGATTGTCCAAGCAGATGAAGGGGCCGTTGAGCCGAACCGGCGAGCCCTGCATCACGTATGGATCCGGCAGGCTCCGCCCGCGCAATCCGTTGATGTCCGGCGGCTCCGGCGGGCTGGGAGACTCGCAAGCCATCCTCACGAAGATCTCGGTTTGAAGGATATCCTTGCGCAGCACGAGCCCACTCTCGTGGATGAAATCCGAGCGAAGCTGCACACGGATGAAGCTTTCTGCGGCATCTTCGGAGACGACTTCGGCACGGGCACGGATTTTGGAGCCCCGTTTGGGGAAGACTCGAACGAAGGATCGAAAAGTGGTGTCTTCGAACGAGACGATCTTCAATTGCGGGCGCAGCTTCTTTGCGGCGTCTCCAGCGATGGCGATGATGAACGCTCCCGGAAGTGTGGGGACGCCGTGCACGGTGTGATCCAGCAAGTAAGGTGCGGATTCCAGATCGATGTCCCAGGGGACCGTCAGCGAGCCTTCCTGTTGGATTGCCGCGGAGCCGGCGGGGGCCGGGCTCAATGGACCGGGCTCCTCCCTGGTGACAGCGCCGTAGTATTTCTTTTCACCCTCCGCCAGGAGAACGTTGATGGGAACCAGGGGAGGCCCTTGCATCATCTCGCGGAAGATGGCCTGGCCCTCCTCCCGGTTGATCCCCCGGAGTCGGCGGCTGGCGGCCAGCGCCGCAAACTCCGATCCGCGGGTCATACCGATCCCGGCCCAGCCCAGCCAGGCCAGTGACGACCACTGGCCGGCTCCCCGGCGCCCGGACATCGAGGCAGCCAGACGATTGAGCGCCTCGTTGGCGGCCCCGTAGTCGGGCTGCCCATCGTTCCCCAGATAACTGAAGGCCGAGGTGAGGAGGTGAAAATGGACCGGCCGGCCGCCGCTCTGCCCGAGGCAGGCGCGGTAGAGCAGGCCCAGCCCCCCGACCTTGGTGGAGGCGATGCGGCGGAAGTCGCTGAGGGTTTTGCGCGGCAGCGCGCGAGAGACCTGAACGCCCGCGCCATGGACGACCAGATCCAGCCGCCCATGCCGTTCCCACACCCGGCGAACGACGGCCTCCACCGCCTCCGGCTCGTTCAGATCGGTGATGCAATACTCGAAGGTGCCGGGGAGTTCGCTCATGTGCCTGCACAACTGCGCCACTTCATTGGCGGCCTGATAGCGCCGGAACAGCGCCTTCAACTGCGGGATCTTCTGGCTCGCATCCGCCTCGAGACGCTCCCGGTAGAACTGTGGCTCGAAGGCCTCCAGCTCGGTCACGCCCATCTCGAGCAGCTCGGGCGGTACTCCCTCCAAGCCGGTCCTTCCCAGGGCCACGACCGTGCAGCCGTGACGCCGAAGGAGCTCCTCGACCAGCACGGCGGTCACCCCCCGGGCGCCCCCGCTGGCCAGGACCACGGATTCGGGCGTGAGCACGGACGGACCCGCGGAAGCCAGGCTCTCGAGACGCCGCAGTTCGAAAGCAAGCCGCCGGCCCTGGACATAGCAGGCCTCGCAGACACTTGGAGGCTGCGCCAGTTCCCCCTCGAGCTGCGGCAGGAGGTCTTCTGCGCGCTGGGCGTCCGACTGCAGGGCTTTGACTCGAGACCGGGGAAGCTCGCGGGCCAGCGACTTCATGAACCCCCCCACCAGGCCGGTGTAGGGCTCCAGGAGGCCGGGGCTCTCGGTGATACAGACCGAGACGATTTCCACCTCTCCCCGGGAGATTCGGGGGTAGTAATGGCGACTGACCGAGAAGAGCAGATCCAGAAAAGCGGCCTGGTCGCTCCAGTTTTCCTCGAGAAGCGCCTCGGGATCTCTTCGGCTGAGATCCTTCCACGCCACGATCGTGTCCACGGGAGTCGCCTCGAGCCCTCCCAGAGTGTGGCCGACCGTGTCTTCAGAAACCAGATCGATCGGGATCGCGCCTTCGACCCTGCGACTGGCCGGAGCCGCCACCCGAAAGGAGAGCCCTCGCTCACCGAGCAGGCGCTCCACCTGCGCCCAGGGTTCGGGCTGGTCCGTCAGGAAGAGTATCCTTCGTTCCCTCAGACTCGGCCGGGACCCGGACAGGGGAGCGGCCACCAGCTGCGGCGTATAGTAGTGGATGGGCGTGCCCTGGACATACGCGTGAGTGCCGGGGAGCTGTTCCTCGCGCGGGGGGGCCGGTTCTTCGACTGAGGCCGCAGGCGCTGGAGGTGAAAACACCAGGGCACCCCCGCCGCCGATCT
>JBFKLX010000306.1:0-5006 GCA_041630155.1 Acidobacteriota bacterium | reverse complement strand
GAGAGGGATGCGGGTCGTTCCCGGTCCCATCCCTTTTCGAGCGCAGAGACCGGCCGGCACCGGCAAGATAGGTCAGTGTAGTGATTTGCGGATCCCAGGACTCAGGGGTCGCCGCGAACCTCGTGAGCCGAGAGCTCGGTGGCCGACGGCAGCAGGGCGTCGCTCCAAAAGCTGCCATCCACCCAGAAGAAACCATCGGTCCAGATGAACCCGTCGGCGCCCAGAATTCCCGCCCGGGCAAGGCTCGAGTCGGCCCAGATGAAACCGTCCGACCAGAAGGAGGCATCTTGCCAAATCCGGCTCCGAGAGTCGAAGAACCCTCCTCCCCAGGACAGTTTCGGATCTTTCTCCCAGGACAGCTGATCGGCCCAGACGACCGAGCTTCCCCAGAGCTTCAGACTGGGTGCTGACACGAGCGGACTGAAGAGGACCGTGTCGGCGTAGGCCAGGGCTCCTCCTACCCAGATCCTTTCGCAATAGTCCGGGTCTCTCCTGCAGTTCACGTCCTCCTGCAGCGGCAAGAGCCAGTAGGGGTCGATGTCCCTCTTGAGTTTGCGCTTCCTGACGTCGACGTTCTTGGCCATTTGCACTGCTGCCAGTGCATTGACCATCCCGTTGCCCTGTTCGAAGAGGTGGGGCAATGGGAGCTTAGCGGCCGTCAGCATCAGAATGGTCTTGACCACGTGAGGCGTCAACTTTTCGTTTTCGTCCAGCATCAGCGCCACGGTGCCCGTAACAAATGCCGTGGCCATGCTGGAACCACTGAGGGTCAAGTAGTATTCGTCAGCGGTGGAGTCGGCGCCCTTGAGCGTCAACTTGCTGCCCTTGGCGGCAGTGGAAGGAATGGAATTGCCAGGCGCTGAGATGTCTGGCTTGAACAGACCGTCGATCGTGGGCCCCCGCGAGCTGTAGCTGGTGGCCAGGTCGTCCAGATGGGACAGGGTGCCGGAGTTGTTGATGGCCCCCACGGTGATCACGCTGGGCTCGATCCCGGGGCTGGTGATGCCGCCGTAAATCCGGGGATGGCCGTTGGTCTTGCCCAGGTTGCCGGCCGAGACCACCGTGACGATGCCCGCCTCGACCATTCGCCGGACCGCCGCGCACAGTGGGTCGTCACGGTAAGATTCCAGGGGAGGGTGTCCCAGCGAGAGGTTGGCGATCCTGATGTCGTATCGGTCGCGATTCGCGATCGCCCAGTCGATGGCCTTGATCAGATTGCTGGTGACTCCCCACCCCTCCCCGTTGATGACCCGAATGTCGATCAGATCGGCCTGGCTGACACCCCTGTTCCGACCCCCTGACTTCTTCCCTTCTCCGGCGATGATTCCAGCCACGTGGGTGCCATGTCCGTACTCGTCGGGGGATTTCCGGTCCTCGTCCTCGTCCTCGTCCTCGTCCTCGAAGTCGTCATCGTCCACTCTTACTCGTACCGCTCTCCCCGATGTGAAGTCCATTCGGATCCTGGGACTGTCCAGGTCGGCGTGGGGCTGAATCCCGGAGTCGAAGACGACGATGGCTCCTTCGTCCCCCTTCACTCGCGTGTAGTAGGATCCAATGATCTTCAAGAAATCCGTCAATGTGGAGCCCTCCCTCTCAGCCCGCGACTCGGAAGTTCGCACGGGAGGGTCCAGCGTGATGTACTCGACCCAGTCGGACCGAAGCAGCATTTGCAGCTGCTCGGGGCGCAGTTGCGCCCGATAAGCTCCCACCGATTCGAGCATATTGTGGGAACTGCGTCCTTCGAGTTGCCGGGCCTGCCAGTCTGCCTCGAACACATCCGTTCGAACCCTGACGATCACAGGAACCGCCGGGCCCTGGCGCCATTGCAGGACGCGTTCCAAAACCGGCGCCAGGCGCCGCTCACCGGTGCCGTCTTCGATCCGCCTCCGCTGCCGAGTCGACGCGAACAGGAGAGATAAGGCCACCAGGAGGGCGAGCAAGAGAATCCACGATCTGCGAAGTGTCAATGCCTTTTTCATAGCTCTACCGCCTCTCATGAAGCAAAAAGGATGCCACGCTTCGCGTTGCCGGCTTAGGGTAAGCAAGTCTCGCTTTTTCAGTGACTTGAAAGGATCGGCCAGATGGGTCGAGTGGCCAGAGCGCCAAAATCGCCCGCGAAACCGTCAAGAAACCAACGCTTGGCAGGCTCCCTCCAATCCGACCCCGAGCCTGGGGTGCGCTGTTCGAGCCGAGTTCGCGTTCGAGGACGGTCCCGGTCAGGATCTCCTCTGCGCCTCGTCGTGTCCCGCGCGGATTGATCCCGGCCCCTGAGAACTGTCATGAGCAATGGGGAATCACGGGCTGAGAAGCCACGGACTCTCTCACATCACCCGGAACTCACGCAGCATGTACTGGTAGAAGGGGTCGGTGGTGTATTCACGGACCCAGTTGAGCGAACGCACGCAGGGCGTGAACTTGTCGGCCATCTTGCGGTAGACCGCCGTACTGTCGGAGTTGGACTCGAGCTGGCTGGCCATACGGTAGCCCAGACGGCCGGTGTCCTCGTAATACGACTTGGGGATGCAGCGTCGTCCGGCGCTGAGACTCTCCGGAAACATCCCGAGGATGAACAGGCTGAAGTCGGCCAGATGCTTGTAGTGCCCTTTTCGCTGGCGGGGCGGCGCGTCCTTGGCTTGTTGCAGCATGTCCACCAGATACTCCATGCGCCGTCCTTGCTCGTCGCAAACGTAGAGGGAGTCGATGTACATGAATTCCAGCAGCAGATTGCTCAGGTACAGGTGGATGTCCCGGTCGGCCAAGGAAGTCTGGGTCAGGGCCCGATCGGTGAGCCTGCGAAAGAGTCTCTTGACCGGATGGTTTTCAGGAATTTCGGTCCAGTCGAACACCGCTTCAACTCCTCCTGAAGAGCTGGTTCCTCACCTGAATCATCAGGCAATCCGCTCGAGCTGCGGTTCGCACCTCCTCGAGGCACGACTCGCGCCTCAGTTCATACAGACGCTGCATCCTGTCCGGTTGGGTCACCTGCGGTGACCGTTCAGGACGGTGCCTTCGCGCCAGTTACTAGAGATACAGGAGCCCGGCGCGAGTTGCGCGTACTTCGCGTCACATTCTGGTGCCTGGCTCTGGGTGGCCGGCAGGAGCGGATTCGTGGTTTTGGAAGGTTGAGTGACGAGTTCTGACCGGGTCTAACGCGAGTCCTGCTTCGCCGCCAGGCGCTGCCGCCGCCGCTGCAGCGCCTGCCGGAACCTCCGGCGTTCTTGAGGCGTTTCGGGCTCGAGGGGGGGAACCCGCGCGGGCCGCCCTTTCTGGTCCAGCGCGACGAAAGTCAAAAACGCCGTGCTGGTGCGCCGCTTCTTCCCCGTGAGAGGCTCTTCGGCCCACACTTCGACCTGTACTTCCATCGAGCTGCGAAAACTGCGGTTCACGATGGCTTCGAGCAACACCAGTTCCCCTACTTTGATGGGATGCAGGAAAATCAGGGAATCCACTGAAGCCGTGACCACGGGAAGCCGGCAGTGCCGGTACGCAGTAATGGCGCCGGCCAGATCGATCCAATGCATCACCCGCCCGCCCAGGACATTGCCGTGTGTGTTGGCATCGTTGGGAAGCACCAGTTCGGTCATGCCGGTGCGAGAATGGCGGGGCGGCTTGCCTGCTGGCTCGCCGTCGCCCCGAATTGGTTTCCTCTTTGGCACGTGGAATGCTTCCTCACGGTCTCAGAAGGAGATGAGAATGAGCATCTGGGCCGCCTTCATCCTGCTTTTGGTCATCGCTGGCTTCTACGGACTCATGTCAGTGTACATGATCGTTCATCTGATCAGCCGGCTGTTCTTCAGCCAGAAATAGTCTGGCAAACCTGGCACTTGGGGCTGGATTATCTGGCTCTCCGAGCGCCGCACCAGAAGCTCTCATGAGAATGCTTCCCAGCCCGAGCGGGCCTATGATATGGTCGGTGCAATGGCTGAGGCAAGTTCGTTGACTGTCTACGCGGTGCTTCTCCTGTCAGGAATCGTCCTGGTCCAGACAGTGGCCCTGGCACTGGTCATCTTTCGCCTGGACAAAAAGCTCCAGGACCTGGAGCCGAAGCTGCTACGAACCGCCGACCAGGCGGAGGAGTGGATGGAACGTGCCGGCACGGCGCTGGATTGGGTCGAAAACGTGCAGACAAAACTTCCCGGCTTTCAGGGGAAGATCTCCCGGGCAAGCCAATCTCTGACCACGTCCTTGTCGGAGATCGACGAGGCCACCGAGCGCCTCTTTACAGCACTGCGCCAGAAGACTCGCGAGGCCGATCATCGAACCGATGTCGTGCTGCTCGAGTTCGCTGAGATGGCCTCCCGCGTGCGGCATCTGGTCAGCAGTCCGGCTCGGCAGGTGTCGGCTGCCATTTGGGGGGTTCAGACTGCACTGAGCCGCTACTTCTCGGGAAGAAACGACGAAGAGAACACTCCCTACGAGTTCCATCCGGACCAGCAGACCTTCATCTGACGTCAGTTGGGCCGCTGCCACTCGGGTATTTTCCGTCGTGGCGACTAAGGCCGCTCTTCCAGCCGGACTTCGGCGCCCAGGGTTTTGCCTTCTCTGGAAACGACCACCGTGACGACGTCTCCGGGCTGGCGCGCCCGCAGGGCGTAGGTGAAGTCGTAGAGATTGTCGATCTTCTTGCCGTCGAATTCGATCAGAATGTCCCCGCCGCGAAGGCCGGCCCGATCGGCCGGAGAATCTTTCCGAATATCGGCGAAGCGCACGCCCCCCTGATCGAAACCCATGTCGGGAATCGACCCGAATGAGGGGCCGTATCCGCGTCCCGACCCGCGCAAGGGGCCTGCGGTTCGCTCCGGACTCGAAGCCAGATCGACGAATTGCAGTCGTTTCTGCCGAGCATCGAGCCAACCGACGACGTTTCGCACCACCTGGAGCACTTCCCGTGTCCGCCTGAGGTCGATCTTGGGCCAATCGTCCGAAGGTCTGTGGTAGTCGCTGTGCAGCCCGGAGAAAAAAAACAGGACCGGAATGTTCTTGTTGGCGAACGACAAATGGTCACT
>JBFKLX010000305.1:0-5061 GCA_041630155.1 Acidobacteriota bacterium | reverse complement strand
GGTGACGGTTGCGGGCGGGGCTCACGAGGCGAGCTCGCGAAGAGAGGAGGAGGCGATGCCGGAGCATCGTCGACGACCAACGACAAAGAGATCGCCCGAGACCCCCGTGCGCCCGAAGGGTTGCGGGCGAGCCCCCGGGTGCCCGGCGCCCCGAAACGCCCGCAACATACGTTGCTGTATTTACGGATCGGGGTACTGAGCCGCCACTCGCCCGAGAGCGCCACAGCAGCACCGGGATCATCCCCGCTTCGGGGGCCTCGCGACGAACCCCGATGCGAGGAGATTTCCCGATGTCCTCCCGAACTTGCGCCCCAGGCGCTCTCACGCCCTGGCCAAGGCTCTGTGGCACCGGGATTGCTCCCGGCTTGGTGCAGCGCTAGCGAATGCTAGAATGGGCCTCTCGAGCGGGAAGAAGCAGGGGCGTGTTGGAAGAACCGAGTCCTTTCACCGTAGTATTGCTGGCCAGTAGCCTGGCAGCCGCCGTCTCGGCGCTGGGTGTGCTGCCTTTTCGGCGTCACGGGGAGATCGAAGGGGCCTGGACAGGCATCGCCCAGGCGCTGGCATCGGGATTCATGCTCGGCATCGGCTACCTGCTGCTGTTCAAAGGCCTCGCGCTGGCGACGCTTCCCGCAATCGCAGGCAGCCTCCTGGGGATTGGCTACACAGTGTCCGTGCAGGGCCTGGTGGGCATTCGCGACCTGCACCGCGTCAGCCCCCGCTCCGACGATCCCAGCTTGGGTTATCGGGCCCTGCTCCAGGGCACCTTGCACTCGGCCTCCGAAGGCATCGCCATCGGCGTCTCCATGGCCCTCTCCCTGGAGCTGGGTCTCTTCATGGCAGGTGCTCTGGCTTTGCACAATATCGGCGAATCCATGGCGCTCGCCCAGGTGCTGCAGCCAAATCGGCTGAGCCTGCCCCAACTGGGCGCCCTGGCGGTCATGAGCAAGACCAGCCAGGTGCTGCTGGCCCTGCTGGCGCTTGCGCTGGTAGGCAATCTGGGCGACCCCTTGACTCTGATGCTGGGGTTCGCTGCGGGTTCTCTACTCTACCTGGTGCTGACCGAACTGCTGCCGGCCGCATATCAGAGTGCTCCCAGCAAGCTGGTCGCCGCCAGCGCCAGTCTCACCGCTGCCGCCGTCGTGCTGCTGGAGGAGGTACTGATCTGAGATGACTCGGGAACTCGTCCTGGTCTTTCTCTACGGACTCGGCACAGCCCTGGCGACCGGTCTGGGCGCGTTGCCGTTCCTGGTGGTCCGCCGGATCGAAGCCCGCACCATCGCGCGAGCCAACGCCATTGCCTGCGGCCTGATGCTGGGGGCCTCCTTCAGCCTGATCGCCGAGGGTTCTTTGCATGGCAGCTGGCAAACCATCGCCGGCGGCGTGCTGGGGGCCCTCTTCGTGCTCGCCGGCGAACGCCTGCTGGCGGGCAAAGAGGTGCAACTGGGGCGGTTGAAAGGCCTCGACGCCCGGCGGGCCCTGCTCCTGCTGTCGGTCATGACGCTTCACTCTTTTTCGGAAGGGGTGGCCGTCGGGGTCGCGTTCGGGGGCGGACAGCGGTTGGCCCTGGTCATCACCGTCGCCATCGCCGTCCACAATATTCCCGAAGGCCTGGCCATCAGCGCTTCTCTTCGCGCCCGCGGAGCCACCATCGCAGCATGCGCCGGCTGGAGCGTCTTCTCGTCGCTGCCTCAGCCGCTGATGGCCGTCCCGGCGTTCCTGTTCGTGGAAGTGGCTAGCGTCCTGCTGCCCTACGGGCTGGGCTTTGCTGCCGGCGCCATGGTGTTCATGGTCCTGCTGCAGCTGCTCCCCGAGTCCTACGAAGACCTCAGCGCCAGCGAGGTCGGTCTCTGGGTCTGTCTGACGCTGATGGGAATGGTACTGTTTCAGAATGGGGCGATTTGAGGAGTTCGGTGCGCAGCCATGGAGCCCGGCGAAAGACTGCAGGTCCTTCCACTCCCGGAATCTTGAACTCCTCCCCTAAAAGATCCCCGGGCTGCAAAACTCGCCCGTTTGAGTTCCCTATCAAAATGGGTCAAAATACCCGATTGGGGGATTTCACACGGGACTGGGGGCGCGTTTGCGGGGGATTGTTCCCTGTGGGCCGCATCAAGGCATCGAATCTTCCCTTGGCGTGAAAGTTGCTTCGCCTCTTCGAGGTGTGGTTTTCCTCCACCCCGAACAAGGTGGGGAGTGATGAAAGGAAAGACGGTCCTCGTCGTCGACGACGAAAAGTTGGTGCGCTGGTCGATTCGGCAGAAGGCCGAGTCGCAAGAGTACGGGGCGCTGGAGGCGGCCACCGGCCAGGAAGCCATCCGATTGTTCCAGGAACACATGCCGGACCTGGTCACTCTGGACGTGCAGCTGCCGGACATGAACGGCCTGCAGGTGCTGGCGGAATTGAAACGAATCTCACCCGCGGTTCCGGTCATCATGATCACGGCGCACGGCGCGATCGAGGACGCCGTCAAAGCCCTCCAGGTGGGGGCCTACGACTATCTGGAAAAGCCAGTCGACTTCAGCCGGCTGCTGCACTCCTTCACCCATGCACTGGAAACCACCGAGCTGCGCCGCCAGGTGGAGCGAGCCAAGCGGGAACAGGAGGAAACCTATTCCGTGGACCGCATCATCGGCGACTCTGAGGTGGTCCGGCGGGTCAAAGCGCTGGTTCGCAAGGTCACCGACAGCGAGGCCAAGACCATTCTGGTACAGGGGGAAAGTGGTACTGGCAAGGATCTGGTGGCCAAGGCGCTGCACTACCAGAGCCGGCGCGCCCACAGGCCCTTCATGGTGCTCAACTGCGCCGCCATCCCCGAGCAGCTCCTGGAAAGCGAACTGTTCGGACACGAACGAGGGGCTTTCACCGACGCCAAGACCCTCAAAAAGGGCCTCTTCGAGGTCGCCGACGGCGGGACCATCTTCTTCGACGAAATCAGTGAGATGAACATCCACCTGCAAAGCAAGTTGCTGCGCGTCCTGGAAGAACAAACCTTCCGCCGGATCGGAGGCGTCAAGGACATCAGCACGGACGTCCGCGTCATCTGTGCCAGCAACAAAGAGCTGGAAAAACTGGCGGCAGAAGGGGGATTCCGCTCCGATCTCTTCTATCGCCTCTCGGTGATCCCGCTGACCCTGCCCCCGTTGCGGGATCGGGACGGAGACATCCGCTTGCTGGTCGACCACTTCATCGACGAATACAACGCGCGTTTCCGCAAGGCGGTCAAAGGAGTCAGCCCCGCGGCCATGAAGATCCTGGAAAACTACCACTGGCCGGGCAACGTCCGTGAGCTGAAGAACGTCATCGAACGCGCCCTGATCCTCCAGGACGGCGGAACCATCGAGCCGGAGCTGCTCCCCGTTCGGGTTCGAGGGTCCCAGCGAGACACCCAGCGATTGCCCTCCAGCCTTTCCAGCTTCCCTCCCGAGGGCATCGACCTGTACGAAGTGGAGGAAGAACTGATCCGCCAGGCCCTGATCCGGGCCGGAGGCAATCAGACCAAGGCGGCGCGGCTGCTTTCCATTACCCGCGACACACTGCGCTACAAGGTCAAGAAGTACGGCCTGGGCAAAGACAGGCTCCACACAGCCCCGGCCAGCTCACCCTGAAACTCCAATCTCGACTCCCGGCCCGGGCCGAAAACACAGCGGTCAGATTTCGAGTTCGATTTCAGCCTCCGGGGGAAACCCCCATCTCCCTGTGTCATATCACCCGCCGCCACGGCTCTCCAGGCTTGCCTGGGATCCGACTCGCATTCGGACCGGTCTAGGCTTTGCTGTGATGAGGCAGCTGCAGAAAGGCTGGCACGGGTGTTGCTAACTCCCTTCCAGGCCGAACGGTTCGGCATCGGTTTCCAGGAGGTATAGCCACGATGATGGAAATCAAACGAATCCTATTTCCCACCGACCTTTCTGAGACCGCCGAACTCGCCAAGGCCCATGTGGCCGAATTGGCGCGTGCCTTGGGAGCTGAAATCGTGGTTTTGCACGTGCGAACGATCTTCAGCGACGATCCGCGCCTGCTGGCCCGGCAGCTCAAATCCAATGGGCGCACTCTGATCCAGATCAAACGTGACGCCGGGGACCTTCCCATCGACCTGGGATCTGACCTGACGGTTCGCTTCGTGATTCTCCGCGATATTTCGCCGGCCGACGCCATCCTCCAGTACCTGGAGACTGAAGGCGCCGATCTGGTCGTCATGGGAACCCACGGACGAAGCGGCCTGAAGCATTTCATGCTGGGAAGCGTCGCTGAGGAGGTGGTTCGGGAGGCCCCCTGCCCAGTCATCACGGTGGGCCCCAACGCCGAATTCACTCCCGGCTATGCCCGGATTCTGGTGGGGTTCGATTTTTCCGAGCACTCGCGGAGCGCGGCGCGTGAAGCGGCCAGGCTGGCTCTTCGATTGGAGGCGCGCCTGCAAGTGCTGTTCGTCTTGCAACAAGAGGTGCATCCCGCGTATGAGGAGGCCTTCAGCTTCACGGCATCACGCGCCCTGCCGGCGATCGAGAAGGAAGTCAGGAAGGCCGTCGCCGAAACGTTTCGAAACGCCGGCATCGACTTGCCCGACTTCCAGGTCACGGTCTCGCTGGGAGCCGGTAAGACCGCCCGGGACATCGCCGAGTTCGCGCACACTTCGGAGTGTGGCCTGATCGTCCTGGGCACCCATGGTTTTTCCGGGCTCAACCGGCTGCTGCTCGGAAGCACCTCGGAACAGGTCATGAGGCTTGCCGGCTGCCCCGTTTTCACGGTGCGGCCGGCTCGCGAGTCACGCGCTGATCAGGAGGTACATCTGAGACAACCGCTCAGTGCGTGAACACCGAGATCCGGCTCGCCCCGAGCGAACATCGTGTCGTCAGGTCTCGATTGGCGTCCGTGGTCGGACGCCACCCAACTCCAAAACATGGCGCTTTGGGTGAGTCCGGATCCCGGTTATTCAAAGAGAGCCCCCCTTCGCCGGTGGAACCGGATCGGTACGAAGGCTGATGCGATTGTGAACGCTGTGCGCGAGCTATTGGGGCACGCGAAAGTTGCAGTGAATGTTGAGCCGGCGAAGGTTTCCCCCCGGC
>JBFKLX010000304.1:0-5211 GCA_041630155.1 Acidobacteriota bacterium | reverse complement strand
TGGGCCCCTTCAGCCCCCGGCTCGAGCTCCAGCAGCGCACGATATTGGTGGATGCCGGCAAGACCTCCAAAGAGATCCTCGTGTCCCGATCGGACTGGCCCTTCCGGCGGGCCGCCTGGGTGCTGCGCAGCGGAGAGAAGGCCTGGGTCCGCTATCAGGTCGAGAGCGAGATTGAAGACCTCAGAAATCAGGAGCTGGAGCTCACTGGGCCCGACCAGGAGCCGCAATCGCTAGCCGTACTGGCGTCGGGAGGGGAGATCCGGATCTCCTGCCAGGGCGACCTGAAATGCCGAGTGGAGCTGGTGGACTGAACCCGGGTGCGGCCAGCTCAAGCCGCCGCCCTGTCGAGGCGAAGGACGCGGATGACCGAGACGATCGAGAAGATCAGGTAGAAGATGGCCATCACCAGGGTGATGATGGCGACGATCAGTCCGGCCAGCGCGTCAGTGATGCTGACCAGCACGCCGGGCGGAAAGTCGATCAGGAACTGAACCACGAAGGTGGCCAGGAGGGAGACCAGGATCAACACGACCAGGCTCTTGCTCTGCAGGAAACGCTGATGCCCCAGGACCAGGAACACCGCGAACAACAGCTTCAGGAACATCGCCCAACCCAGTGTCAGCTCGGCGCCCCCTCGGTTGAAACTGGCGTAGATCACGAAGTAGGCGGCGGTCCCGAAAATGGGGCTCAGCAACAGCGTCACCATGATCACCAGGGCGATGAACGCTTTGAACATGGCCCGGATCGAGGCCAGCAGCACCAGGATCGAGACGATCAGGGTGGCGATCCCCTGAACCCGGCCGTGAACCCGCTCCGGCAGCCAGATCCCCAGGGCGATCAGCGACATCGTGAAGACCAGGAGGACATCCAAGAGCGCCAGATAGGGGATACCGAAGCCCGGTGTCGGGGCATTCGTCCGAGCTGCCTCGATGGCTCCGCCCTTCACGGTGGGAAGCAGCAGGCCCGAGCCCAGCTCCGCCAGGAAAGCAATTGCCAGAATGACCAGGGAAGCAATGAAAAACGTCTTCCTCAATTGTTCCATGAGCCCTCCCCATGACTCCCCCTGCCTTGGGCCCAACGGGAGTGGCATCGCGAAGGGAAGTCAACCATGATTCGTAGCAAGATCTCTGCGTGTGTCGTGTCCGTCCTGCTGACCACCGGGCTCTCCTGCACGTCGGAGCCGGAATCGACCCCGATCGCGCCGGCCGCCGGATGCGCTCTTTCCGACCCCGTCGAGACCGGCGGCCTGCGGCGGCTGGCTTTGATCGTAGGGGTCGGGCAGTACCTTCAGGACGGCATTCCCGACCTGGAAGGTCCACCCCAGGACGCGATCCGTTTCCACCAGCTCCTGACCGCTCCCGAAGGCTATGCGTTCCCTCAAGAGAACGTCTGCTTACTGCTGAACGAACAGGCGACCGTGGCTGGTTTTCGGGAAGCCTTCCAAAAAGTGCTGGTGGATCGGGCCAGGCCCCAGGACGTGGCCGTCTTTTACTACGCCGGGCACGGCTCCCAGGCCCGCGATCGAAACGGTGACGAACCCGACGAGCTGGACGAAACCCTCGTGTTGCACGATTCCAGGACCCCGGGCGTGAGGGACATGCTCGACGACGAACTCAACACCCTGCTGGCCCAGCTGGCCCAGAAGACCCGCAACCTGGCCGTCTTCATGGACTCCTGCAACTCGGGTACGGCCACTCGCGGAGAGGCCGGGACCTACCTGGCTCGCTTCCTGCCGCCCGATCAGGATCAGCCTCCCGACGATTCGGGATTCCGAGGGGACGCCGGTTCTGAATGGGCGCCTCAGGAGCTGGAGGGGAGTGTGTTCTTCTCGGCGGCGGGGGACGGAACCCCGGCCCTGGAAACAGGAGGCCGGGGCGTGTTCACCGACGCCCTCCTCGAGGTCTTCTCCGAGGCCGGCTCTCTGACCTATGCCCAGGCGGCTCGCCGGGTCCCGAGCCTGGTCAAGGCCCGCAGCTACCAGATCCCATATTTCCAGGGAGATCTGGACAGGACCGTATTCGGGGCAGGGGAGCGACCGAGGCCCCTGGCCTGGGAAGTGACTTCAGTCGGTCCTCCCCTGCAGCTGTCCGGGGCTCCTCTGCCCGGGCTCGGCCGGGGAGCAGAGCTGAGGATCTACGACGGCGCCGTGACGGGAGCCGACACGCGTGACCCGGCCCGGTCCAAGGCTACCGTCGTGATGGACGAATTCACGGGAGTCAACGGCTCGGCGCGGATCTCGGCGCGACGCCCCGACGCGCCAGCCCTCCGGGAGGGGGACCTGGCGGTGCCGGTCCGTCCCGGCGACGACTTCTTGCGGCTCCGGGTCCGGCTGAGGCCGGCGTCCGAGAGCGGCGGACTGACGGAGGCGCGAGCGGCACGGCTGCGGGATGCGATCAGTGCGGATCCCGAGGCCCGCCAGCTGGTGGAGCTGAGCCCTCAACGAGGCGATTTCGAGTTTTGCCTGGACCGCAACGGACGACTCCAGCTGCTGGGCCCGGAAAACCGAGTGCGCATCACCTTCGAGCAGGAAAACGAAGTGCGCCGTGCAGTCGAAAATCTGTGGCAGCACGCCCGGCAGCGGGCGCTCTTGTCCTTGCAGGGTGAGGGGGGCTCCGAGTATCGCGACAACGAAACCCTGCAGGCCCGACTGGTCGAAGCCGCCCAGCAGTCGCCCTGCTCACGCGGCGGCTGGGTTCAGGCCGAGTTCAACCAGGAACAGGTCGTGCCCCTCTGCCATTCCTGGAATCTGCAGGTCCGACTCTCCCCAACGGCCCCCACGACTCTCTTGATCGGAGGCGTCATTCTCTCCAGCGACGGCAGCACCATCGGATTTCCCCGGGGAGGTCAGATCATCCGCCTGGGTCCGGGACAGTCGCACACTTTCAGAGATTGGAAGGGGACCGCAACCACGCCGCTGGACGTGCAGGACCAGATCCTGGTCTTCGGCACCCAGGAAACCAATCCGGTGCGCTGGGATTTGCTGACGACCACCGCCGCGACCCGCTCAGCGGCCGGGGATCTGAGATCCGGCACTCTCTACCGGGCCCTGGACGCCTATCTACGGCCGGGGATGCGCGGGCAGACCGTCACGTCCGAGGTCGAGGACACTACCTGGACCGTGAGCCGGCTGCCCCTGCGGGTCGAGGCCAACGCCCGCTTCCTGGCGCCCGACAGCCCGGCGGGCCAGCCCCGCAAGCGGGAATACACCATCCACGATTTCGACCTGCGCCCCTATTTGCCGGACGACCCCAACACGGCGCTCTACAAGGTGTTGCAAAGAGCGGACTATCTGGCTCGCTACGGCGGGACCGACGGGGTGCCCTACAAGCAGCACGACTGGAGTCGGCCCTCCGATACGGCCAACTTGGCCCTGGGTATCGACTGCTCCCGCTCCATCTGGTTCGCGTTCACTCGTGCCGGGTTGCCCTACAATCGAGCCGACTCCTACCTGCATACCGCCATAATGGTGGGCGACTCCAGCCGCATGGACGACAACTTCGACCGCTGCGACAATGACTCGAGACTGCGCATCGGCGACGTGCTGGTCTACCGCGACGAGAACCGCCAGGTCGGACACACCGTCATGGTCATCGACCCAGACAAGCGGATCGCCTGGGGATCGCACGGCTGGGACGGCAACGTCCGGGAAGGCCTCGAATCGGACCGCGGCGTCGAGTACCAACTCATCAAATACAAAGCCGATTGGGAACGCTGGGATCGCACCGACATGAAGCGTAAGGCGTGCTGGCGGTACCGGCAATTCTCCGAGGAGTTCGCCCGGCCCGGCGGAAGCCCCGGCGTGAGCGCCCTGGAAGACGCCTGCCGCCCCGATCGCTGTAACCGTTGAAGGAAAAGGTCACAATGGAGGAATTCCTGAAATCCAAAACCACCTGGACCCCGCTCGTAGCCGGGGCCACCACCACGACCTTGACCGGCACGCTGGTCAGCCAATTCGGTCTGCCCGGAAACTGGACCGGATTGGCCATCAGTCTCGTGTTTGGGCTCTTCGCCTGGGCCGAAGCCGACCAGGGCCTGGCGCGCCGTGTGCTTTTCTACGCGGTCAACGCGCTCACCATCTTCAGCGTTGCCATGGGACTCAACTCGGCCGGCATGGCGGTGAGCCAAAGCCCCGAACTGCGAGACTGCAAGGCCCGCCTGGTGCGAATGGACGAAGAGGCTGGCCGCAGCCCCTTCTTCCAGGAATGGTGGTGACCGGCGGCAGCGCTCGGGCAGGTACAGCGGCCTCGGGAGCGCCTGCCACCGGTTGCACTCTGAACGGGCCGGCCCGGCTCTAGCCCTATTCGGGCAGAGGTCCCAGAATCTCGATGCCGTAGCGGGCGGCGATCCTGGTGAGATTCTCCGGATTGGGCGGTTCGTCCGGCGGCAAAATACGCTGCGGGGCCTCTCGCCCGGCTTCGCACACGAAATCCTCGAAACCAGCCGGGGCCGCCAACACCAGGGTGCGAGAGGGGCGCTCGATTCGGAATCCGTGAGGGATTCCCCGCGGGAGAAAGATCACAGAGCCGGCTTTGGCCGTGAGCCGCCGCTCGCCCGTGAAGAAAGTGGCTTCACCTTCGATCAAGTACACACTTTCATCCTCGCGGTAGTGAATGTGGTAAGGGGTGCGGGAACCAGCAGGCAGAATCTGCTCGACCTGGGCGAAAGCTCCGCCAGTCTGTTCTCCCGTGACCTTGATGAGGCTCAGCGTGTCCAGGAACCAGATGGCCCGGCCTTGATTGGCCGGAAGGACCGAAACACTTCTCGATTCGGTGAGTTGCATCGACGTTCCTCCTATCGAAAAAAGGGCCGCCGGCTGACTGCGCGTCGCTGGTCGTGACTACTCTCCTGACTCGAGACACGCGAACGGAAAAGGACTGAATTCACTCCTCGAGCCGTCAGAGGCAGATCGAGCCAGGCCGATCAATCAGATGCTCGGGAAGGGCAGGTGGTCTCGTCCCGATAGAAATTTTTTTCCGCTCCACGCCGCCTGAGCCCTACGCCCCGGGTTGGGAAAAACTTGCCCTGTCCCCAGCGGAGGAAGCCGCTACTACGCCAAGCGGATGCAGCCGCGCTTCGGGAACCTGAGTACTCGGGTTCGTAAATAGGGTGACGGTTGCGGGCGGGGCTCTCGAGGCGAGGTCGCGAAGAGAGGAGGAGGCGATGCCGGAGCATCGTCGAGGAGGAACGACAAAGAGATCGCCCGAGACCCCC
>JBFKLX010000303.1:0-5225 GCA_041630155.1 Acidobacteriota bacterium | reverse complement strand
TCACCTGGAATTCCCTTCAGGCGGTCAGCCACAGCCACGAGGTCGCCGAACAACGTGTGATGGCTCCCATGTCGACGGCACACTCCCCTGAAAGGTGACCTCTGTCCGGTCCAGTTGCAACGGCGCCCAACTCTTCACCCGAGAATGTCGGGCCTCAGTGGAGTGATTCGGCCGCCGGGTCGCCAAGGACCCGCCGCCCGGGACCCATCCGGCCGAATCCGCCCGAAATACCCCGACCGAGCTTCACCGATCCACTTCGACGCGCAGGTCGTCGTGGCGTCCCCCGACTCGAAACGGCAGAGAAGCACGCAACCGCACCTTGCCCGGCGCAAGCGCCCGGAAGGTCAATTCCATCTCCTGGTGCCCCGGTTCGAACCGGACTTCAGATGGGACTCCTCCGAGAGCACCCGTCTGCCCGCCTCCGTGTGGTCCGATGAAAACGGTGAGCTCATCGGGGGCAGGCTGGTCCAGGACGAGTCGGACTTGGAACTCTTCGCCCACCTCAGTCTCCACCTCATCGGGCACCCAGCGCAAACCCAGCCGAACCGGCTCCCGAGCAGGCTGGATCTCGAGGTCGGCAGAGTCGCCTCCCACATCCGGCGGCAGCGTGGCGCGAATTCGGGCCGAGACTCGACTGGAGAGGATGCTGATGGGAACGACGGTGACCCGCTCACCGCGCCGGATCATCACTTCGGCTGGGAAGTCCAGCAGATCGGCCGGCCCTTCGCTCAGCTGCAGGCTGACGACCAGGTCTGCAGGAGCGGGGCGATTCAGCTGCACTCTGACTCGGTGATTGCCTGGAGGCGAGGCGCTCAGGCGTTTGGGCTGCCACTCCAGCTCGAGGTCTCCTTCCTGTTCCTCTTCGTCTTCCCCTCGAACGATCACCGGCAAGTCCACCGTGAGGGCCCCCAGACTCGCGGGCATCGAAACGGCGATGCTGGTTTCGCCCGGATGACCTCCCGACATGACGTCGAAGAAGGAGGTGACTCGTCCGGCCGGCACCACCAGGACTTCCGGGGAGACCGTGGCAATCTCGGGATCGGCCGATTCCAGGCTCAGTTCGACGTCCAGGTCGAGGGGCGAGCGCAGGATCACGACCACCCTTCGGCGCTGATCCGGCCGCATCTGCAGCCGTGCCGGCGCCAGCTGCAGGAGTCGCTCGACGGTGATGCGATGAGCCTCCACCGCAAGGTCGGGGCGCAGGCGGCCTGCGACCTTCACCGAGACTCCAACCGCCAGTTCACCGTGGATCTCGGTCTCGGTCGTGATCACCACCTGGACGGGCACGCCACCCTCCAGCAGGAGGATGAACGCTTCGGGGCCCAGGACTTCCGCGATCACGCCTCGAAATCGGACGGTCGCGAATTCGTCGCGCAGGGTCCGCACCGTGATTTCGAGCGCGACCAGTTCGCCTTCCTCGACCCGGCCCTCGATCCGAACGAACAGACCCACCGCCAGCTCGGTGAACGTCAGAAGATTGCCGAACTGATCCTTGATCACGGTGCTTTCCGGCACTCTGATGGAGAGGCCCAGCAGCTCGATTCGCCGACCCTCGCCAATCTGCTCGATGCGGCCGCGAATCTCGAACTCGGCCACTCCGTCCGCCACCGAGACCTCGAGAGCGAGAATGCCTTGGACTGTGAAAAGCCCTTTCACCTCGAGCTGCTGGCCGATTTCCAGATCCGCCACGGTGATCGATTCCCCGTGCTCTTCCCGGATCTCCGTCCGTTCGGTCACTTGAACGGGGATCGAAAAGGTCGGGGTCAGGCGCAATCGCAGGACGGTAAGATCCGAGGAGTCATCGATGTCTTCCAGCTCACCCGTGAATTCGATCTGCGGGTCGACCGCCGGCAGCCAGGCGGATGAGAGAACCAGGACGGCGAGAAAGGCAAAAAGGGGGGCGAGACGCACTACACACCTCCGGCAGCTGGCTCCCCCTACGCGGAGAAGTATACGGGAACTGCGAAGGTAAAGCCAATCCAGGAGCGGTGTGATAAAAACGCTTCATGACGATTCTTCACGAGCTGCTTCGCGCCCCCAGTGCGGAGGTCGTCTGGCGCCTCCGGGGCGACCTGCGGCAGCTGGGAGCTCCGAGCGCCTCTCCGATCTGGAGCCTGCTGGAGCAGTTCCACCGGTATCTGCGCCAGTTGGAAGGCAGCACCACCTCCAGGGAGTACAGCCATCGGGCCTCGCTGATGGACATTGGCGCCGTAGGCGGGGTGATGCTGGACAATCTGCTCGAGGCTCGGAGTGCGGAAGAATTGGGGCAGCGACTGTTGAGCGCCGTGCTGAGCGAAGGACTGATGGTGCTTGCGACACGGCAGCACGTCAAAGCCTGGGAGCAAGACCTGGAAACCGTGTATGCCGAAACGGCCTGGCAACTGCACGATCAGATCTGGGAGTGGTCGGAGCGACTACGGCCCGATTTGCCGGCCGCCCAGCGGCGGGTCATGGTCGAACAACTGCTGGCGCCTCTCCGCTCCACCCAATACAGTGGGACGGTCAGAGCCGTCCTGATCAGCCGACTCTACCAGGTGCTGATCTGGAGTTGCCTGCAGAGCCTCGGAGCAGTGGATCCTCCCAAGTCCCGCTGAGCCGGCCAAAGCCAGTGTCACTCTACCCACGCCCTACGCCCCACGCTCCAATCCAACGCCTCATACCCCCTCAGAGCCTTCCCCAAGTCACCACCATTGGGTACCATGCCAATAAGGTGGCTATTCGAGCAGTTCTCTGGGATTTCGATGGCACTCTGGCGGACACGCGCCTCAAGAATTTCAACGTGACCCAGCGAATCCTCTCCACCTTGCACCCCGATGTGGCGGCCCGCGCGCCCGTCGCGAACCGCCCCGAAGAGTATGATCGAGCCTATCGCCGCCTGGCCAACTGGAGGGAGTTCTACACACGGCATCTCGGCTTCAGCGAAGAAGAGACCGACCGGGCGGGCAAGCTCTGGTCTCGCTATCAGCTCGAAGACGCCACGCCGGTCCCGCTTTTCGAGGGTGTTTGTGAGACTCTCCAGTGTTTGGGCCGGCGCCCGCACGGGGTGGTTTCTCAAAACGCCCGAGCAGTGATTCGACAGGCTCTCTCGGAGGCGCGAGTGGAAGACTTCTTTGGCTCTGTCGTGGGGTACGAAGAGGTGCCCATGCGTCGGCAGAAGCCGGCCCCGGATGGAATCCTGGTCAGCCTGCGACGGTTGGTCGATTGGCAGCCTGGTCTGGTCTTGTTCGTGGGAGACCATCCCACCGACGCACGAACCGCGAGAAATGCCAACCAGGCCCTGCGCGAATCGGGCGCCAAGATTCGTGTGGTCTCGGTGGCTGCAGCCTATAGCTGCGGCGATTCCTGGCGTGAATGGCCCGTCCAGCCGGACGAAGCAGCACAGCACCCCCGTGATCTCCTCGAAATCTCCCACCGGCTCGAAAAGTGAGCCGGTTGGGCGAGCAATCAGCGAAAAGACTACAATTGACAGGACCGCGACACGCTCATGATTGAGTCCTTCGACTCTCCCCGTGCAGAGGCTCGGGGGTTTGGGTCTGGTGGGTTCAGGGTGGCGTGGACGGGTGGTGTCCGTGGGTGCCCGGAGTTCCGGCCGCCATGAGCCCGGGCGTAAGCCTCACGGGCTTCTCGAAGGATGATCCGAGAACGATCTTTCGAAAGGTCTTGATGGAAATGACCAGAAGAATTCTGATTCCGTTGGCGCTGGTGGTGCTGGTTTTACGATTCGGACTCTCCCAGGACGTGCAGTTGGTGACGCTCGTCACAGGCTTGGAGCGTCCGGTATTCGTGACGCATAGCGGTGATGGCAGTGGCAGATTGTTCATCCTCGAACAGGCTGGACGCATTCGCATCCTACAGGCGGGCCAGTTGATGCCCATTCCGTTTCTCGACATCACGGGAATCGTCGAGGATGGTGGTGAACGGGGGCTATTGGGTCTGGCCTTTCACCCTGATTTCCGCAACAACCGGCGATATTTCATCAACTATACGCGGACGTCCGACAGCCAGCTCCAGAGTGTGATTGCCGAGTACCAGGCCGGTGAAATCAATCCGAATCTTTCCGATCCACTGGGCCGTATTCTGCTCAGATATGACCAGCCGTTTCAGAACCACAATGGGGGAGCGATCGCCTTCGGCCCCGACGGCTTCCTCTACATCGCCAGCGGTGACGGGGGATCGGGCGGCGATCCTCAGGGCCACGGGCAGCGGATGAATACCTTGTTGGGAAAGATTCTGCGCATCGATGTCGATTCGATGGAACCGTACGCCGTGCCCCCGGACAATCCCTTCCGGGGGATTTCCAGTGTTCGTCCTGAAATCTGGGCCCTCGGACTGCGGAATCCCTGGCGCATCTCGTTCGACCGCCTCAACGGCCGCCTCTTCGCCGCCGATGTGGGGCAGGTCACCTGGGAAGAAGTGGACATCATCGAGCGGGGGGGCAATTATGGCTGGAGAATCACTGAAGGACCGGACTGCTACCCGACCAACGGCCCTCAGAACTGCAATCGCGAAGGCCTCAGCGAGCCCATCCTGTTCTACGGGCGCGAAGAGGGAACCTCGGTCACGGGGGGCTATGTCTACCGGGGTCCTGTGAGAAGCCGCCACTGGGGCAGCTACATCTTTGGCGACTTTGTTTCGCATCGGATCTGGGCCGCCCGCGAGACCGCACCCGGCGTATGGGAGCGCGAATTGTTGCTGGAGCCGGGCAGGTTCATCAGTTCATTCGGCGAAGACGAAGAGGGGAATCTCTACCTGGTCGACTATGGGGGGCGCATTCATCGCTTCGAGTTCGAAGAGCTTCCCGAAACACGCACATACGCCCAGTTGGCCGTGGGAGGCGGATTCGAGGACATCCTGCTCCTCTCCAACCGGAGCACCGTCAGCTGGCAGGGTGTTCTCCAGCTGCGACGTGGAAACGGCGTGGCTTGGGACACGCCTTGGACGCTCAACGGAGAGGATCGGTCCGGAACGGACGAGGCAGTCCTCGAGTTGGGCGCGCGATCCTCCAGCCGAATCCGCCTCGGGGGCGACTCGCAGGCCCGCGCAGGATATCTGCTGATCCAAGCGACTGGCGACTCCGCGTTGGCGGATTTGGCTGTTTCTTTCTTTTACAACTTCAGCGACGAGGCCGGCTTGATCGATTCCACGGCCAGTCTCCCCGCCGACTTCGCCGCTCGCTACCGATTCCCCGTGGAGCGGTCGGACCGTGTGGATACCGGGGTGGCGGC
>JBFKLX010000302.1:0-5233 GCA_041630155.1 Acidobacteriota bacterium | reverse complement strand
GGTGAACAGGCGCGCCGAGAAAATAGATTTGGAATGATTTGATCGTCCTAGCGGCGCCGATGACCGTCATCAGGGCGGCCCCCAGCAGCGAGAAGACCACCGAGACGACTGCAAGATATCGGACTCGCTCCACGATGGGAAAGACCTTCATGGCTGAGCAGGCTAGGGTCTGGAAGCCCAAAAGTCAAAGAAGGGCGCGGTGTGACGGCACATCACCCAGGTCTTTGCCGCGCAGAGCCGGGTCGGAGTGGACCGACGGGTCGACGTTGTCCGCTCAGAGTTCCACTTCCACGCGTTCTCGCGCGAAGAAAGAGTCGGGGAAACGCTGCTGACACTGCTTTTCCATGGCCCGCAGAAACTCATCGTCATGCTCGGGGTCGTGATGGGTCAAGGCCAAGCGCTTGACGCCTGCCCGTTCGGCGACGGCACAAGCCTGGTCCCAGCTGCTGTGGCCCCAGCCTCTGTGAGTCTCCAGCTCCTCGGGCGTGTACTGCGCCTCGTGAATCAGCAGGTCCGCGTTGCGGGCCAATGCAACCACCCTTTCGTCCAACCGATCTCCATGTTCGATGTCGGTGCAGTAGGTCAACACCTTGCCGTTCTTGGCCTCGATGCGGTACCCGTATGCCCCGCCGGGGTGATTGTGAAGGTTCCCGGTGATCCGGGCTTCGTGGTCTGTCTGGCCGGCCGGTGACGACGCGGCCTTCGGCGCATCTTCTTCCGTGAGCTGGTCGGCCTCAGGCGCCAGAAACGTGAATTTCGCTCCCATTTGCTCCAGGGAGACGGGAAAGTAGGTGTCCTCCATCTGACCCGCGAACACGGAACGGAGGTCTTTCTTCAACCGGCCGGCTCCCATGGCGGTGATGATGAATTCGCGGTTGGGGTCGTAGGCCGGCCCAAAGAATGGAAACCCCTGGATGTGATCCCAGTGGAAGTGCGAAAAGAGCATGAACATCGGCGCGCGGAAGCGCTCATCGGAGCTGGCGAAGATATCCTTGCCGAGCCGGCGTATGCCGCTTCCGGCATCGAGGATTCCGGCCCGTTCGGGGCCAATGACCAGCACACAACTCGTGTTTCCGCCGAACTCCTCAAAACCCGGCTCGCACACGGGAATCGAGCCCCGCGTCCCGTAGAAGGTGACCTTCATTGCTCGCCTCTTGCCCCCCTGGCGCAGCCCTTGGTCACCGGCTTCGAGTGACCCGCCGCTTGGCGGGCCGCTGGTCCTTCAGAGTTCAGGGACTCCGGAGTGCTCATCTCCGCTGCTTCCTGGCGGGAAGCGTCTCGAGAATTCCGGCCACCGCGGCATCGATAGCCTGTTTCAGCTCCGAAGCCTCGCCCTGCTCCCGGTTGATAACAGCCTTACTCATCGAGCCTCGCCACAAGAGCCGGTTGCTCTTGGCCTCGACCACGTCGATCGTCAGGCTTCCTTCGCGCTGGGCATAGCCTTCTTCGGCTGCTTCGGCCATGGGTTTCCAGTGCTCGTAGGGAATCAGCTGTCCCGCTCCTTCGACATTGCTTCGCCGGTTCTTGCGGAACTCCTCCCAATCCAGAATCCGGTAGCTGACAACCCCAAAATAGTTCAGGAGCAGGTCGGCCTTTTTCCCTTTCGATCTGACGAACCCCTTCTGAAGGAGTTGACGCTCGACGGAGTTTCGGATTTGCGCGTCTGCTTCCTCGTCGCTCAGAGCTCCCGGCGGGAGGCTCCCCCGGACCAGGTTGGGGGCCTTCACGTGGACCCAGTGGAACGTCTTGTATTTGCTGAAATCTGCGGAGGGGTTTGTTTCCGAGCTGATGTTCTGGGCCAATAGAACCGCAGCGCTGAGAACAACGGTGAGCAGCGCCGCAAGGCCGGGTTGTTTGAACATGGTGTTACCTCGTTGATGAGCTTCCTCGTTTGGATCATTCAGTATGCTGGCAAAAATACCATGTTTTGAGAGGGCGGGGTGTTCAGACTCAACCGCTCCTGCTTCGCGATGACCGGTGTGTCTCCGGGTGGGGACCAGCAAGTCCCCAAGGCGACTTCCTTGAATTCCAGGGTCGGTCACTTCCCGAAGGTTATGGGGCCGGGCAATCAGCGGATGACCGGGCTCTGGCCTGTCGGAAGCGGCGAGTCGCTCCAGTGCAGAATCTTCCAGTCGCCGTCCACCGCCACGAAGACCGCGGTCAGTCGTGTTTCCTGATCGAATCCGGCCTCTTTGCGGAGATCCACGGCCAGGCGGGTGAATCCCCACACGAGTCCTGTGTCGCCCACCACGCGATACTCTACTGCCTGCTGGGTGTAGCCGACGCTGTAGACCCGGGAGAAGAGGTCTTCGAAGGCCTCACGCCAGACGGCATCCTCCGTCTGGGTGCGGTCGATCGCGTGGATGCGATTGCGTGTGAACAGCACCGCTTCGGGGTGCCAGAGCTGCAGGAAGCGGTCCAGATCTTTTTGTCCCAGAGACTCGACGGCCGCTTCGAAGGCGGCTTGCAGGGATGCTTCATCAGCGGCCCCGAGGGTTGGAGAACAAACCAGCAACGTTGCCAGGAGGAGCATTGTCCGAAAGGAGATCATCTTCGGGATCTTATCATTCCGGGACTCGGCGGCAGAAGAGACCACTCCCGCCCCTCCGGGTTGGGGCGTGCGGTGGGCGACGGACCCTTCGCTGAATCCGCGTTGGTCATGCCTGTGTGAGGGAGGAGAATCAGGAGAGAGTCCGGAGGTCCGGTATACTCGACGGATCAAACGTGAAAACTGCGGGGGCGCCCAGTGCCGGGTGCCGTGGCCGGCGTGACCCTGGTAATGAGAAGGAGGAAGAATCCGATGAGACTCTGTTTGCGAATCCTCGGCGCCGCAGTGCTGACTGGGGCGATGGCGATGGCCGCATCGACCCGATTCGTCTCGACCTGGATGAACCCCACCGGTGGAGCCATCGACGTGTCGGGGAAAGTTGCGGCCTTCGTCATGAGCCCCGATCAAACCATGCGGTTGGGGCCGGAAGAAACGTTGGCGGGGGAGCTGCGCCGGCGCGGCCTCGACTGTATTGCCGGCTATACCGTACTGCCGGGCGAGTTGGCCAAGGACGTGGACAAGGCCAAGGAGTTTTTGAAGAGAGCAGGAATCACCGGCGCCGTCTTGATGCGGGTGGTGGGCCAAGAGGAGCAAACTCGCTACACACCGGGAACCTTGTACACCACTTCCTACTATTCCAGCTTCTGGAGCTATTGGGGTTACGGATGGTCGGCTGTATATGCGCCGGGACACCTGAAAACCGACAAGATCGTATCGATTGAAACGCTGGTCTACTCGATTGAGCGGGACAAGCTGCTCTGGGCCGGGAAGAGTGAGACGACCAACCCGAAGGATGTCCGAAAGTTTGTCGAGCAGCTCGTCAATGCCGCGGGGAAAGAGATGCGAAGGGCCGGCCTGCTGAAGAAGTAGTCTCGGCCCGGGATCGCGGTTTCTCGTGAATCTGCGGCGCGATCACCCGAGCCCCCAAATCCCGGGGGCCTCTCGACTTGACACCAGGTTCGCCAATCGCCAAATTCGTGTCAGGTACCGGCGATTGGAGGCGGTGACTCGATTCTTGCCTTGGAGGTGAAGCGGTGAAACGGCGATGGTGTACAGCCAGCCTGCTTTTTCCGGGCCTGACCCTGGTCTCGCTGGCGGCGCAGGGATTCCCCGCGCAGTCGAGGAGCCAGAAACCCGAACCGAGCCTCGGGGTGGTCGGCCCACTTCAAATCACCAAGACCGCGATGCAGGGGACGGTTGTCGACGGGAGCATCGGCAGCTTCACAATCGCAATTCGTAACAATGCCACGACCCCCGCGACCAGCGTCTCGGTTACCGACCCGGCTGTTCCAGACTGCCAGCGGGGCGTGGGGACGCTCCCCGACCTGGCAGCCAATGGCGGCTCCTTCTCCTACACCTGCACCACGGCTCCACTTTCCAACGACCTGACCAATCTGGCCACGGTCAACGCCACGATCGCCGGGAACCAGGAGTCGGCGTCCGACCAGGCGACGATCCAGGTCATCTCGCCGGCTATTCGATTGATCAAGACCGCTGACACACCAACGGTCTTCGCGGGCCAGCAGGCGAGTTTCACGATCTTTATCGAGAATCTGGGCGGCAGCACCAAGACGGAACTGGAAGTTGAGGATCTCTTCGCTCCCGCCTGTGCCCGCTCGATTGGGTCGCTTCCCGACCTGGGGGCCAATGAGTCGACCAGCTACACCTGCCAGAGCGACCCGCTGTTCGCGGATTTCACGAACACCGCGACGGTGACGGCTTCGGTCCAGGCTGGAGGCACCGTCTCGGGCAGCGGGAGCGACACGGTGACCGTGCTGCTGCCGCTGGCGGTCGCCAAGACCCCCGAAGAACAAGATGTTCAGCCTGGTGGGACGGTGTCGTTCACGATCAGCATCAGCAACGATGGTTCCGAGGAAAAGCGCAATCTGACCGTTTCCGACCCCGCCACGCCCGACTGCGATCGTCCATTGGGAGTGCTTCCGGATCTCCTGCCAGGTGAGTCCACTTCTTACACCTGCCAAACGGGCGCGTTGTTCGTCAGCTTCACCAACCAGGTCACCGTCACGGCGCTGCTTCTCTCGGGCGACTCGATCTCCGCCTCCGATGCCGCGTTCGTGCGGGTGCAGAGCTCGGCGATCGAGATTCGCAAGGAACCGGCAAGTCAGCTGGTGGGCAGCGGCAACTCGGCAGCGTTCACGATCACAGTCACCAACCTGGGAAGCTCGACCAAGACGAACCTGGCCGTCTCCGATCCCTTGACGCCCGACTGCGAACGTCTCGCCGGCAGTCTCGCTGATTTGCCGCCCGGGATGAGTGTCAGCTACACCTGTTCGACGGGCCCATTGAATCAGACGTTCACGAACCTGGCGACGGTGATGGCGACCGACTCGGCCGGTGGCGCAGTCGTGACGGACGGGGCAGCAGCCTTCGTGGCGGTGGTGCAACCAGCCATCGAGGTGGTCAAGGAGACTTTGGGAACCGTGATCCCTGGCGCACGGGTGACTTTTCGGATCACTATCACCAACCAGGGTGCTGAAGACAAGACGAACATCGAAGTCGTCGATCCGCTGGCTCCGGATTGCGACCGAGTGGGGGGCCAGATACCCGACCTGGCTCCGGGAGCCAGCTTTTCTTACACCTGCAGGAGCGAACCCGTGCTGGGTCCGTTCACCAATGTCGTCATCGCCTCGGCCGACACGGCTTCCCGCCCCGAGCCTGTGACCG
>JBFKLX010000301.1:0-5236 GCA_041630155.1 Acidobacteriota bacterium | reverse complement strand
GCTGGATCGGCTCCACGGCGGGCACTCCCGCTTCCCAGACGAGAATGCCTTCGGCATTGGTGGAGCGGAACAATGCCGAGGCGACGGGCGTCGCCCCGTTGGCGGTCAGGATTCCATAGCCCACCTGCAAAACCGCCTGGGAGTGAACCAGCAGCAGAGCGAAGAGAGCGACCACGAACGCCGCCAACCAGACGCGGACTTTGGAGCGCGGCTCCATTTCAGCCTCCGGAAACGATACCCTTCGGCCACGTCTAAAGGAAACTACTACAGTAACGACTCGACTTTGGCTGTGTCAGACCTGCTGAGCCCGGCATTCTAGTGCAGAAGCAGCGGCAATGCAATGACCAGAGGCGGGCCAGGCCCGGACCACCTTGCCTCGCGTCGTTGGCCGAGGCCACCCGGGAAGTTTCCGATCCCGACCCGCGCGGGGCCCGGGACGATCGCCTCAACGCTTCCCGGTCAGGGTGAATGGCGCCCAATAGAATGGGGCACTCCAGAGAGGATTCCTACGCAGGCGACGTTTGGCCTCCCGCAGCACCTCCGCATAATCGAGGGGAGACGCCTGCGTTTCAGCTTCGGCGATCCTGGCGAAAGCCGCCCCCATCAGCTCGGCGGTCGAAGCGTCGTCGACGGCCCAGTGACTGGCGATCACCCGCCTCGCTCCAGCAGCCAGAAACCCCCGAGAGAGGGCGAAGACACCCTCGCCCTGCACGGCCGAGCCGACGCTCGTCTCGCAGGCCGACAGGACAGCCAGTTCCGCCTCGGACAGGTCCAACTCGTAGACCTCGTACAACTGCAGGAACCCGTCGTTGTCCGAGGAGGCCTTCTCGGTGGCGGGCGGGGTCATCGCCAGGGCGGCGAACAGGGACCCCCGGCGCTCGTCGACCAGCCCGTGTGTGGCCAGATGCAGATAGCGCCGTCCCTGGAGAGACGAGCGCAGGTTGAGTTCGGTGGCCTGGCGTTGCCGCAAAGCCGTGACGCGTTGGGGGCCGAAATGCGCCATGATCGCGTCACTCTCCCTGGCCGTGCCGGGCAGGCGAGCCAGCGGTCCACCCGCCCGTACGTAGGCGTCGCGCGTGACCTCCCTGGGAAGGTTGGGCTCGGCCTCCGGGGACTCTTCCATGGGATCGTAGAAGGGATCGGCCAGGGACACGAGAATCGCCCCCTCTGGCCCGGGGCTGGGAATCGCCGCCGGCCGCCTCTGGATGTTGTAGAGAGCGGTGGCCGAGGGGGCGTAGCGAATCGGGGGCCCCTCATCCAGCCAGAAGCGGCTCTCCGACCAGGTTTCTCCGGGCTGGATCAGGAGCGCCTCGAAGGGCAGATTCCGGAGCGCGCCGTCGGGCACCAGGACCACTTCGGCGGCTTCCAGCAACCTCTCCCCGAGACCTTCCGGCACCAGCACCTGCCAGAGGCCGTGCAGCTGTTCCTGGAGGGGCTCGATGTTGCCACTGGGCGTGAAGAAGAGGCCCAAATCGGCACCCAGCAGCCGCCCCACGGAGCTGATCGTGAGCGGACCGGGAGGCAAGCCGAGCAGACCCCCGACTTCCGGTCCAATCTCCAGAGAAAAGGCTCGAGCGTCTCCCCGCTCGGACCCCACGACGAACAGATGACTGTCTTCCGGCCCCAGTTGGTAGAGCAACAGCAGGCCCCGCTCCGGTACGATCCGCCGCTGCAGCTGCCGCAGTTCCACGGGCTGTCCCCCCGAGGTGATCAGATCTCTCCACAACGGGCTGGCGTTCTTGATCTCGGCGTAGATGCGGCTGAACTCCTCGTGGGCGGCCCTCAACAACTGCGACACTTCGGCCACCTCTGCTCCCCGTTGCGAGTCGGACAGATCCCGCCGTCCGCGCAGCAGGGTCAGGCGCTGCTGGAACTCGGCCATCCGGGCCTGGGCGACCGCCTCTCGCTCCTCCAGCGGGCCCCGGATTTCCGGGGCGATTCCGGCTCGCAAGTCGATCTTGCCCGCCTGCAGCTGGTCCAAGAGCACTCTGGCCCGCCCTCGCTCGGCATACTCGAGAGCCGCTTCCAGGTTTCCGGCTTCCAGCTGCCAGCTCACCATGCGGCTGAACTCCTCGCTGTAGCGTTGAAAGAATGCCGCACGGGTCGCCTCTCCACCTCCGGCCTGAGGACGCATCTCCTCGGCGGTCAGCAACGCCTCCTCCAGATCGTCCAGGGCGCCGGCCAGACGTCCCAACGCTTTCAGGATTCGGGCGCGGTCGGCGTAGGCTCGAATTCGGTCCCCTGGAAATCCGCTGGTGCCGTCCAGGATGCGAATCGCCCGGTCCAGCAGGGGCAACGCGACCTCGGGGAGCTGTCGTTTCTGGGCGATCTCGGCCTGGGCGATCAGACTCTGAGCCACCGCGGGGTGATCGGTCCCCAGTGCCTTCTCAGCGATCCCCATGGAGCGCTGCAGGAGAGGCTCAGCCTCCTGGTAGCGCTCCAGCTGGACCAGCGCATGGGCCAGGTTGTTGAGGCTGTGGGTCACATCCGGGTGCTCCGGGCCCAAAGCCTCCTCCTGCAGCGCCAGCGCCCGCCTCAGCAGGGGCTCCGCCTCCGAGTACCGCTCCATCTTGTTGAGCAGGGCCGAGAGGTTGTTCAGACTCGTGGCCACGCGAGGATGATCCGGACCCAGAGCCTTTTCTCGAATCTCCAGGGCCTGGCGATGAAGCGGCTCCGCCTCCTCGTAGCGTTCCTGAAGCCGGTAGTGGGCGGCCAGGTTGTCGAGGCTCTCGCCCAGATTGGGATGCTCCGGACCGACCGTCTTGCGGTCGATCTCCACGACGCGCAAGAGCAGTGGCTCGGCTTCGGCATAGCGGCCCTGATCGTCGTAAAGGACCGCCAGGTTGTTCAAACTGCTGGCGACGCGAGGATGCTCCGGCCCCAAAGCCTGCTCCCGGATCGTCAACGCCCGCTGGTGGAGGGCCTCGGCTTCCCGGTAGCGGCCTTGCCTCCAATAGAGCACTCCCAGGTTGTTGAGCCCGTTGGCCAGAAACGGATGGTTGGGCCCCAGTGTCTTCTCGTCGATCTCCGTGACCCGCTTGTAGAGCGGCTCGGCCTCCGCGTAACGGCCCTGCCGCCAGAACAGGACGGCCAGGTCGATGAGGGTGTCGGCGACCTGGGGATGCTCCGGGCCCAGGGAACTCTCCCGGATCGTCAGAGCCCGCTGATAGAGGGGCTCGGCGACGGCGTAGCGGCCCTGCCTCTGCGACAGCGTGGCCAGGCCGTTCAGGCAGCTCGCCACCTCCAGATGGTCCGGTCCCAGGGCCTCTTCGTAGAGTTCCAGGGCCTGGCGCATCAGCGGTTCGGCCTGGCCGTAGGTGCCTGCCTCGAAGAAACTGGAAGCCTCTTCGACCAGGCCGTCGGCTCGCAGCAGTTGACGATCGCTGGAGCCGGCGACCCGCACGGCCTTCCAATGGATGGAGTAGTCGGCTTCCTCGCTGCCTTCCCCAGTCGAGATTTCGACTCGCCAGAGCCCATCCAAGTCCGCGATCCAGCGCAGCTTGTACGGTGAAGACTCGTAGTTTCGCTCCTTGGATTGCCGTTCCGTGCCTGCCGGGTCGATCAGCCGAAGGACAATCTTGGCCTGGGCCGCCAAGATTTCCAGCTCAGCGAACAGACCCTCCTCCAACGGCACACGCCAGATCTCCGGGACACCCTGATGAACCTGCCGCGTCTCTGGCGCCTCCAACTCGAGGTCCAATTCGGAGGGAACTGCCGGCTGGCCCACGACGGAAACCGCCGCGGCCCCCGACAGCCCCAGCAGCAAGAAAGACGAAGCGATCGATCGAACCACTGCTCACCTCGCGGCCTTCGATTCCGTGTCGCGCAACTGGAAGACACGGGAAATTCTGGGAGAGAGACCCCGACGGGAGCTTACGTCGCAACCACCGCTGGAAGCGCACACAGACCCGTCCTCAGCTCCTCCGCTCGGGCGAGTGTAGGAGCCCAAGGCCGCCCTGTCAAAGATTTGAGCCTTCCCTCTCGAAACCCGGTCGAGCAGTCTGCCGAACTCAGCAGAGGGTGAGGGAAGAGCAACCGGTTCCTGCAGAAAGCCACCCTTGCGACATCGCTGATCCGGTCAACGTGGGAGGTTGGGCAGCGCGCGCATACAGGTCTCAACTCGCCCGCTCGAGGATGCCCGATCTCGAGAGCTGTATTTCAGTCGCGCGACTCGTGGGAGCGCGACTGGAGTTCAAGAACGTCTTGCTCGCTCGGCCGAACCGGCCATCCGATTCTGAACGTCCGGACGATCGGAGCCCGCGGTCCAGGGAGTGCCTATAAAGCTGCTGCTTTTGGATTCGGGCCGTACTGATTGGCGCCCGCCTCACTGTCCTGCAGCATGAAAATCAATAGAACGATGACCCCGACGAACGGAATGAATGCGATGAGCAACCACCATCCGCTGCGGTTCGTGTCGTGGAGCCTTCTCACCGATACCGCCAGGCCAGGAATCAGAACGAGCAAGCTGTAGATTGCACCCAGCACGCCCACGCCTTGCTCAGCCGTGCCGATCGAAACGTCGACGATCGTCAGCACGATGGAGATGATGATGTTGAACAGGAAAAAGTACCAATACTCTTTTCGTCTGGCACGGCCGCCAAACACCGCATATTTCCGCAATACTTCGAGATACCAATTCATGGCTTCTCCCCTCCTGGAGCCGATTGTAGGCTGCAGCGATTAACCCTGTCCAGAGAAGCTGAGAGGGAGGGCTACGTTCGTTCTGACGCGGTTTGCGTGGATACTGGATGCCACTACGCAAGGACAGGTCCGCAGGAAGAGACCCGCGAATCATTCGTGCAATTACTCCGCTTCGATTGAGCTGGCTGTGACAACGGAGAGCAGGGCGTCGATTTTGCAGGTTTGACCGTGCGCCAGATTGCTGGCCGGCTGGGCGTGAGCAAAAGCACCGTTTCAAATCTGCTCACAGACTATTCTGAATCCGTTTGATACTTTTTAGATGAGAGGCCCTGCAACCCGGTGGGCAAGGGCCTCCACCCACCCCCGATTCCCCTGTCCCCAAAAAACCCCTTCCGAATCGACACCCGCAACCCCCCATGAAATGAGGATTCTGAAGGCGGGTTCTTAGTGTCTAAAAACAGATGATTTGTGGACATGGAAAGATCACTGATTCGGCCAGCGGCGACCTTAAAGTTAGCGATGTACTGCGCGCCCGGTTCGTTTCCGGGCCAGAATGCCCGGCATCTGTTGGTTTGTCAGCCGAGGTCGGAATCCG
>JBFKLX010000300.1:0-5248 GCA_041630155.1 Acidobacteriota bacterium | reverse complement strand
GTCTTCTTGCCGTCCGGACTGATCGTCTGAACGACCGGATCTCCGGTACCAGAAAACTCCACCAGTTGGTCGAGGTCGTAGTGGCTGTCGGCCATGAGGACCTCCTATCGGTAGAAGAGCAGCCCGGACACCGTGGCCGCCGCGACACCCGTGGCCGCCGCCGTCACCACCTCGAAGCCGATGTAGGCCGGCTTGTCTGCGTCGGCCAGCACCTTCTGGCTGTCGAGGATGATGTAGTCGTCATAGGCGGCCTGGAAGGCCGTTCCCGCGTTGAAAAGCACGGTGTCGCCGTTGTCGTCGCGGAGGGTGAGGTCCATGTCCAACGTCGGGGTGGCATGGGTGTCCGCGTCCTGGACGTTGAGGAAGACCAGCAACAGTTCTGCGCCATTCGGCACAGGCCATAGCCGCTGGAAATCCGTGGCGATCAGGGTCGTGGTGTTGATCGTCTGGGAGGCCCGGAGGCTCTCGCAGACCACCGCACCCCAGGGGGTGTTGGGCGCAAGAACGGTGTTCGAGCCGGTGATGTCACTGTCGTAGGTGGTTGCCATCGCTCAGCTCCTAGTTCGGGGTGTAGGTCGTGTAGGCCATCGACCCGTAGTATTCCGAGTTGAACAGCGTCGACTTGAACCCGTAGATCGAGTCCACCAGCAACGACCACTTGATGTGCTCGTGAACCTCTTCACTCCACCGCAGGTGGGTGCCCGAGGCGTAGCCCTGCCCGAACGCCATGCAGCCTGCACAGCGGCCGAGGAAAGCCATCCGACGGGTGTTGGCGTCTGCAGTGCCCGAGGTCTCACCCTGGGTGATGTAGTCCGAGACGTGGATGTGGGTTCGACTGTACTGCCCCATCCAGCCGTTCGCCAGCCCGTTGTTCTGGTACTTCTCCCCGCCCTTGAGCCTGGCAAGCTGGATGTCCTCCCACTCGCCGGCGGTCGAGTTCTCGCGCAACTGCCGCCATTGCATGGGATGAATGACCAGGTCGTAGAAGCCATCCTGGCCGGGAGCGATCGGGTAGCTGAGATAGGAGGACGACATCGCCGCCTCTTCCAGCTCCAGAATCATGTCCAGGTTGGCCGTCAGCGAGCTGTCCGCTCCCACCGTCGTATCGTCGGCCGAGCCGCCGGCACGGAAGATGTGGTTGGCGTCGTAGGCCGTGACGGCGTTCCAGCCCGTGTACATGTTGTTCCGGGTCGGGCCGCCGGGGTTGTTCGTCTGGGCGTTGTTGTGGGTCGCGCCGCAAACGTGGTTCATAATCGTGCGCTCGAAGCGCCGAATCCACTGGGCCTTGGCCTTGTGGAAGAGAACCTGCTTGAGCTCGGAGGCAGTTCGCTGCTGGTCCATCGGGCTGTCGAGCCCGAAGCTGAAGCCGAGCCAGTTGATGTAGAGGTCGTCGGTGTGGGTGTCGATCTTCTGGGCGTTGTTGAAAACGCCTTCGCCCTCAGCGATACCATCCACCTCTGCGGTCGGCGAGAACTTCATCGTCACTCGCTCGCCAGAACTCTTGCTCAAGTCCTCGACGAGCATGAACGTCGCGTTCTCCCCTTTGCCGAGGAAGGACATGCCGACGGTCTGCCGCTCGACCTCCTGCTCGATGAACTTTGACCATACCCGCTCGGTAAAAGCGTGATTCTGGCCAAGTGCTAGGGATCCCATCGTGGGTACTCCTGGGAGTTGTTGGTCTCTGTGGCCCGAAAGCCACCCTTCCCAGCACTTACCAGGGGTGCTGCACCCATCGGGATTTTAGGCGCCCGGCACGCCATGCGAGAGAACTCGCTGCCCTTCTTCTACATCACTGGATAGCGCGCTGTCAACCAAAAAGCAAACAGCAGGCGCCGGGGGGGCTACCAGCTTCGGCTGAGAGCTGCCTGCCGGTCTTCAGCCTCTAGCCGATCAAGGAACTCGAAAGCGTCAGCCCCAACCCCGACACCGTCCCCAATCAAGGAATTCGCCAGGTCAAGCGGGTTAGTGCCGGATTCGACAAGCTCCCGAAGGGTTCGAGGCTGACCCGGGCCCGGCGAGCTGGCTCCGTTCCCAATGTTGCCGGCGACACCAGACTGCGCCGCAGACTGTGCCGCCTGAACGGTCTGTGCTGCCCGAGAGGTGGCGGGCAGGGCCTGTTGCGGTGCAGGCTCGGCATCAGCCCGCACGCCAAGGCGGGCTGCGTCCTGCTCGATGAGCTGGCAGGGATGGCACCCAATGACCTGCGCCTCTTCCCAGAATTGCGCAATTCGCCGGTCCACCTCCCGCTGGGCCAGTTGTTCCGGCAGCCCCCTGGACATTGCCTCTTGGCGAGCAGCCGCCTGCCATTCGTCGTAAATCCCGGTTTCTCCAGTCTGCGGATCACTAAGGAACTCGCCGTACTGGGCTTCCCAGTCTCGAACGTCCTGCTGCATGACAGAAATGGTGTCCTGCCAAGCCTGTTGCTGCTGTGCAGCCATCTGCTGCTGCTGCTGCCAGGCTTCGACTTCTCGCTGGCGCTCTGCCCTGAACTCCGCAATCTGCTCCTCGAGAGCGCGGTTCTGTTGGCGAAGCGTTTGGAACGCTGCCGCAGGATCATCTAGCGGCTCATCAAGAGGGCTGCGTTCTTCAGCCTTCGACGCCTCCGGAGCCGGCGCGGCGGCCTGCCGAACACCCGCAAGAAGGCGCTGTAGAAAATTTTCCTGCTGCTGGTTCTGCGCGATCAGGCGCTCGTTCTCGTGCCGCAACTGCTCCCGATTCGCCCTGCGCTGGCGGAAGGCTTCTGCCGCACGCGCCGCACGATCCGCGACCTCCCTTTGTTCGTCTTCCGAGGGGACAAAGTCTCCGGTCGCAGACTCATCTGGCGTAGCCGATTCCTTGGGCGCCGCCGGCTGATAATCCGACGGCTTGCCTTCCAACACCTCCTGCCGAAGAGCGTCCACCGCCTCTTGAGAAACATCCGAGCCAACCGTAGCCTCGGCACTTCCCTCTGTGCTCACCGTAACGACGTCGCTCATTGGACAACTCCTTGCTCTTGTTCAGCCCCTGGCTGCTGCTGCGGAGGCATTTGCTGTTCAAGCAGAGAAGACGCCTGCTCAAGGATAGACTGCAGTTCTTCTGGCGGCATCTCCTGCAAAGCGGCCATGATCCCCTCTGCTGTCTGAAGCGCCCGCTGTTGGTCGAGCTCCGCCTCGAGCGCCTCGGCCATCTCCTCGGCCTTGCCCTTCGGAAGGGGGAGAGCACGAATCATTGTCGGCCACAGTTTCTCGAGCGGGCCGCCCTGCTCGGCCGCGGTTTGCAGCACCTGGCCCATGACGGACAGGATTGCCTGCTTCTCGTAGACAGACGGCTCGCCGGTGTCGATCTCGACGTCAAAATCTACGACGCCCTTCCCCTTGATAAGCTCGGCCGCCGCGGCAATCGGGACGCGCTGCTTTTGGCCATCAGGGCCCGGCTGCATCTCGTAGGTGATGCCCTCAACCTGCGCGTCTTCTCCAAGAATTCGTTCGATCACCCAGTCCGGCACCCACTTCTGGATGAACTGCAACAGGAGCTTGCCGGTGACAACGCGCCCGGACTCCACCGGATCATAGAGAGGGCCAAGCGTCGTCCGGGCGCGAGCCTGCAGGTTCGACACCAAGACGTTTGACCGCTCCCGCGTACTTGTACCGGTGGTGTACTCAGTCACCGCCGTCGTCTGCGGGATGGCGGTCTGGGCTAAGCGCAAAAGCTCGTTGTGGAACTGCGGGTAGGTCGGATTGTTGTTCGGCACGACCGCACGCCGCGCATCCGCCCCCGTCTTCAGCAGATGCCACTTCCCGGGCTGCCCCTGCGTCTCAAGAAAATTCTTCTCGTCGGCAAGCGCGCCGGCCTCGACGAACCCGCCCCCCTTTGCAGCGCGAGCCAACATCTGCACCGTCTGAGTCAGAACCTTGGCAATCAGAAGCTGGATGTCCTGAATGGGCTCCACCAGGCCGAAGCACTCCTGCCGCCCCTCTTGGACATTGGTCTTCCAATAGCCGTTGAACGGGATGTATGTGAACCCCTCAACCCCGATTCTGGCCGGTTTTTCCAGCCAATGGGAGTCTCCGCGTTCGCCTCGAAGCAGTACCCCGCGGTAGTAAACTCCACGCTCGTAGTGCTGGTAGATTTGAGGGACGTTGGCTGGCTGACGAGCAGCCTCCACCTCGCGGTAGCGCTCCGGGTCTTTCTCGACCAGGGCCGCAAGCTCCTGAAGCGTCGCCTGCTTCGAGGCTTGCGGCTTCTTGGCGTCGATATACTCGACAAGAGTCTCGGCCCGAAACACCTTCTCGAACTCCTCTCGGGGGAGGTGGCTCAACTCCGTAATCTGCCCTTCCTGGTCAGAGCCGGGCTCGGGGTCTGGCTGGAACGCCACCCATGCTTCCGGCCGCCGGTATTGGTATTCCCATATGGAGACCTGATTGTGATGCCGATCTCCTGTCGCAGACGAAGCGTCATGCCGGTCAACGCTGCTGGTCACCCGCGAGGGGAACGGCTGGTCGCCAGCTCCGCCAGCCCTGAGCTCGATCACCTCTTTGGACAGCGGCCACTTAGACTTTGCGTCCTTCTTGTCCCACATCGTCTGCCTGGCGAGATAGCGGGCGTCGGTGAAATTGTCCCGGGTCACGTCTGGGTCGTGGTACATCTGCATCCCGGGCACGAAATCGATCATCACCTGCGGCGGCATCTTCGACAGATCCACCCAGACGTGGATCCACCCAATCCCCGCAATCAGTTGGTCAAGGATCGCCCTGGTCTCTGCACGATGCCCGTTTGACTGCTGAAAGATCTTGCGGACGAGCTTGGTCACCCACTCAGCAATAACGTCGTCATGCTTGGTCAAGTCAACCGGGCGAATCTTGATTTCCCGCCGGCTGTCCATCTGATCGCCCAGCACAGTGTTGATGGTGGGAAACGTCTGATTGAAAGAGATCGCAGGGGTCCGGTCCTTGGTTTCGATCTGCTCTCGCGCCGGCTCTGGCCACGGATCTCCGGCATAAGTGCGCCAAGCCTGCCGAGCAAACCTCCGGCGATCACGGTCAGCTCGCTCACAGCGACGGATCCGCTCGTCGAACTCCTTCAGCAGGGGGTCGATCTCCCTAATCTCGTTGGGGCCCGTCTGGCGCACAGTAGGCTCAGCCATGTGTTGAAAGGTAACAACCCGCACGCAGAAGCGTCAAGCGATAGGACGCCAGAGGTGTTGCAATACTGAAACAGGGGTGGTAGGGTAGGCGCCGAAAGGAGACCACATGACCGAAGAAAAATTGAC
>JBFKLX010000299.1:0-5298 GCA_041630155.1 Acidobacteriota bacterium | reverse complement strand
TAGCTGGCGTAGATGGTCTCCTTGGTCACGGGTCGGTCCAAGGTTGTGATCTTGACAGGATCGACGACCCCCACGACTGTGAGCGCGGGGCTGTCCGGGCCCCCGCGGCGGAGGCGCTTGCCGATGGGATTCTCGCCGGGCCAATACTTTTCCACCATTCGACGGTCCACTACAACGACCGTGGGTGCCTCGGCCCGGTCTGCCGGTTGGAAGGTTCTGCCCTGGATCAGTGGGATCTCCAGCGTTTGAAAGTACTGCTCGTCGACCAACCGGATGAAGGCGTGCGGGTCGGACTCGCCGGGACCCGGCTCATAGCCCTCGATGCTGTAGGACCCCGAAGAGGAACTGCCGCTGAAGGGCGCGTTGGAAACGACACCAGCCGACTTCACACCTGGAAGGGTCCGAATGGCCTCGAGTGCCTGTTCGAAGAAGGCGGTTTGAGCAGGACCCTCCGGGTAGGACGAAGTGGGCAGGGAGACCTCAGCCAGCAGGATCCCCTCGGGGTTGAAGCCGGGGTTCTCGTCCAGCAGATGGAGGAAGCTTTTCCCCAGCAGTCCCGCGCCGGCCAGCAGGACGACCGCAAGCGCCATCTCGGACACCACCAGGAGCTTGCGCTGCAGGGACCCTCGCAGGCTGCCCGCACTGCCCCGGCCGGCTTCGTTGACCACCTCGCCCGGATCGGTCCGCCAAGTCGTGGCGATCGGAAAGAGCCCGAACAAAACACCCGTGGCCAGCGCCAGCAGGAGGGCGAACAACAGCACGTTGGCATCGATTCCAATGAAGATGCCGCGGGCGGCTCGATCCACTTCCAGCCAATTCAGAAGCCGCACCCCGCCCAGGGCGACCAGGATGCCCCCCAGCCCTCCCAGCAGGGAGAGCACCAGGCTTTCCGCCAGGAGCTGGCGGGCCAGGTGCCAGCGGTTGGCGCCCAAGGCCGAGCGGACGGCAATTTCGCGGCGCCGGCCGCTGACTCGGGTCAGCAGCAAGTTGGCCACGTTGGCGCAGACGATCAGCAGCACCAGGGCGACCATCGCCTGCAGCATCCAGAGTGTGGGCCGCAGTTCGCCGAACAGCTCCTCGCGATAGGGAAGCACGCTCCCGCCAAAGCCGCTGTTGACCCAGAATTCACGGGCCTGGGGGAAGCGCTCCCGGTTGGCAGCGTGGATGGCGTCGATCTGGGCCTGAGCCTGCTCGACCGAGGCGCCGGGGGCAAGCCGCGCCAGAAGCTGCGCGAATTCCCGGCCCCGAGAGTCATCCCTCTTTTGTTCCTCGGTGAAGGCGAAGGGCTTCCACAGCTCCACCTGGGGATGGGGAAACTGAAACTCGGGAGGCATCACGCCCAGCACCCGGTGGGGCTCCCCGTTGAGCCGAATGTCGCGCCCGATGATCGACTCGTCTCCGCCAAAGGCGCGTTTCCAGAGGTCATGGCTCAACACCGTGACGCCGTCGCTGCCCAGCTCGTCCTGCTCCTCGTTGAACACCTGGCCCAGGTAGGCCTGGGCTTGCAGGGTGGGAAACAAAGAGGCCGTAGCCAGCACGCCCACCACTCGCTCCGGCCGCTCCTCCACGGAGATGTTGAAACTGTTGAAGTAGTAAAGGCAGGATTCCTCGAAAGCCTCCACCCCCTGGCGGCGGTCCAGGTAGTCAGGGACCGAGACCGAGGCCTGGGGCAGGTCCATCAGGGGGTACTTGTTCCAAACCTGAACCAGCCGCTCTGAGTCCGGGTAGGGTAATGGACGCAGCAGCAGCCCGTTGATCACGCTGAAGATGGCCGCATTGGCACCGATCCCCAGTGCCAGGATGAAAATGGTCAGCGTCGTGAAAGCAGGGCGCTTCCAGAGCAGACGGAAAGCCAGTGTCAAGTCGTGGCGCAAGTCCTTCACCGTGAGACTCCTCCTCCGTTGAAACCTCGTACGAAAAGCGATCCATCCAGGTTCAGCGAGCCACACCAATTTGCCGGCCGGTGATTCCAGGGCGGAGCGACTTTCGATCCGAAAGTCTATTGGACTCTGCCCCGGGCGGGAAAGTTGACCCGGCCTGTAATCTCTTTGTTTGTTCCCGCGTCATTCTTTCGAACGAAACCTCTCGGTCTTCCGTAAAGCTGGTGTGAGGAGGGTGCCAAAGGTGAGCCTGCAATTGAAGATCGACCGTCTGTCGAAGACCTACTCCAACGGCGTGCAAGCCCTGCGCAGCGTCTCTTTGAACATCCCGACCGGCATGTTCGGGCTGCTGGGACCCAATGGGGCCGGCAAAACCACGCTGATGCGCACGGTAGCCACGTTGCAGGAGCCGGACCAGGGGACGGTCTCCCTGGACGGTTTGGACGTCCTGCGGCAGAAGGACGAGGTTCGACGCCTGCTGGGATACCTGCCGCAGGAGTTCGGCATCTACCCGCGGATCTCCGCGGGCAAGATGCTGGCACATCTGGCGGTGCTGAAAGGGGTGCCGGGCAACGAGCGGAAGGACGTCGTCGAGGGGCTCTTGAAACAGACCAATCTCTGGGAGGTGCGGCACAAGAAGCTGGGGACGTTCTCGGGCGGGATGCGCCAGCGTTTCGGGATCGCCCAGGCGCTGTTGGGCAACCCCCGGCTGATCATCGTCGACGAGCCGACGGCTGGACTCGACCCCACCGAGCGGCTGCGCTTTCACAATCTGCTGGCGGAAATCGGCGAGAACGTGATCGTGATCCTTTCGACGCACATCGTGGAAGACGTCAGCGACCTGTGCAGTCGCATGGCGATCATCCACGAGGGGCGGCTGTTGCTGGACACGACTCCCGGCGATGCTCGCAATCGACTTGGCGGCCGCGTCTGGCGGAAAGAGGTCCCTCGGGGGGACTTGCCGACCTTCCAACGGGAGCACGCCGTGATCTCGACCCAGCTCTCAGGGGGACGCACCATCGTGCACGTGCTGGCCGATGATTCCCCTTCCGGCTTCGAGCCGGTCGAGCCCGACTTGAAAGACGTCTATTTCTCCACCCTGAAACAAGCCGGCCCGTTTGCGGGCATGAACTGAGGAGAAGCGCATGTTTGGGGAAGTCTTTCGTTTCGAGGTTCGCTATCACCTGACACAGCCTCTCTTTTGGATTGGCTCCGCCTTCTTCTTCCTGCTCACCTTTCTGGCCATCACCACCGATGCGGTCGTCATCGGGGGTTCCATCGGGAACATCCACCGCAACGCGCCCTACGTGATCATGCAGATGTTGCTGGTCATGAGCCTGTTGGGTGTCTTCGTCACGACGGCCTTCGTGGCGGGGACGGTCGTGCGGGATTCGGAGCTGAACACCGAGGAGCTATTCTTCAGTACCTCCCTGACCAAGACCAAATACCTGCTGGGGCGCTTCTCCGGTTCGCTGGTCGTGGCGATGCTGCTGCAGGTGGCGGTGGTGCTCGGCATCCTGGTCGGCAGCTGGATGCCCTGGCTGGAAGCAGAGCGAATCGGCCCCTTTTCACTCACCCCCTATCTCTTCTCGCTGTTCGTGCTCGTCCTTCCCAACACCTTTCTGACCGCCTGCGTCTTCTTCGGCCTGGCCACGACTCTGCGGAGCATGATCTACACGTATGTCGGAGTGGTGGGAATGCTGGCGGGATACTTCCTGGCCGGGAGCCTGCTCTCCGACCTGGAGAACGAGGCTCTGGCGGTCCTGCTGGACCCGTTTGGACTGGGGGCGTTCCAGGTCGACACCAAATACTGGACGGTCCTGGAGAGGAACACCCAGGTCCTGGAACTGGCCGGGCCCTTTCTCTCCAATCGCCTGCTCTGGCTGGGTGTTGGGCTGGCCGTATTTTTGCTCACCTGGTGGCGGTTCCGGCTGGGGCTGCACGAAACTCGCTCGCGCCGCAAGCGTCGGGCGGCCCCGGCCCCGGATCTCGCGGCTTCGGTGGCGAGCAGCGCAGAGGCACGACCGGCGGGCCGGGTGTCCGAGCTGGATTTTTCCAACTCTGCGAACCTGCGGCGCTGGCTGAGGCAAACCTGGATGGAAGTGGTCGGTGTACTGCGAAGCCCCGCATTCTTCGTGATCCTGGGCTTCGGAGTGCTCAACATGATCGGCAATTCGGGCGTCATCGACCAGCTCTTCGGGACGCCGGTCTACCCGGTCACACATTTGATGATCCAGATCCTGCAGTCGGCCTTCCTGTTCGTGATCATCATCGTGGTCTTCTACAGCGGAGAGCTGGTCTGGCGAGAGCGAAGCTTCCGGGTGCACGAACTGTTCGACACGTTGCCTGCTCCCAACTGGGTCTTCTGGGGGGCCAAGTTGGCGGCTCTGATCGGGATCGTCTTTTCCCTGCTGGGGACGGCGATCATCACCGGTATGGGGATCCAGGTGTATCACGGCTACTTCGACTTCGAGATTGGCCTGTATCTGCGGGGCATGTTGCTGGTGGTGGGCATTCCCCTGGTGCTGGCTGCCGTCTTGGCCCTCTTCCTGCAGGTGCTGCTGAACCACAAGTACCTCGGTTTCCTGGCGATGATTCTCTACATCATCAGCGCGCCGGCATTGTCGGCGTTGGGTTTCGAGCACAATCTGTACCAGTACGCCGGGGCGCCGTCGGCACCCTATTCGGACATGAACGGCTACGGGCACTTCGTCCTTCCACTGTTCTGGTTCTACCTCTACTGGGCACTGGCGGCCGGAGTGCTGGCGGTAGCGATCCATCTGTTCTGGGTGAGAGGGAGCGAGGAAAACTGGAGGCTGCGTTGGAGGCTCGCCCGGCAGCGCTTCACCGCTCCCTGGAGACGGGTCCTGGTGACCCTATTCATCTCGTTCGCGGGCTGTGGGGCATACATCTACTACAACACCAACATTCTCAACGAATATCTTCCGGACGATCTGAGAGAGGCTCGTCAGGCCCGCTACGAAAAAGAGTACAAGCGGTACGAGGGCCGGCCGCAGCCGCGCCTGACGGCCGTCTACGCCGAGGTGGACCTGTACCCGGAGCGGCGGGCCGTGGACATCCGGGGGCGCTACCGATTGGTGAACAAGACCGATGGGGCGATCCCGGACCTGCACCTTCGGGTCGACCCGCGAGTCGACGCGATTCGGCTGGATTTGCCCGGTGCCAGGCTGGAGCTGGACGACGCCGAAGTCGGCTACCGAATCTACCAGTTGGAAACTCCCCTGCCGCCGGCCGGGGAGATGGACCTGAGTTTCGAGATCTCCGTGCAGCCGCGGGGGTTCGTCAACAGCGACTCGATCCTCCAACTGGCCTACAACGGGACCTTCTTCAACAGCGGAGACTTCTTTCCGCATCTCGGCTACAGCCGCGGCGGTGAGCTCTCCGACCCCAACACGCG
>JBFKLX010000298.1:0-5315 GCA_041630155.1 Acidobacteriota bacterium | reverse complement strand
TCCTGCTGGTGGTCGCCGTGGTTCTGGTCGGCAAACGAGTGCTGTACGAACCCGCCTGGACGACGCCGATGGTGATCGGCGCGGCCCTCACGCTGCTGGTGGCGATCGTGGCCGCCATCAACCTCGCCCTGGCACGGGCGCGGCGCCTGAAAGGCGAACAGGTGTACGACCAATCCCTGCTGGGAGATCTCGACCGGGCCATTTCCCGGGTCGACTATCAGGTCGCCCGCCTGAAGAACTCCCATTTCTGGTTCTTACTGCCCCTGGCCGCCATGACCGGTCTGAACTTCATGGCGCGAGGCGTCAGCTTCGCCGAGCTGGTCGGATCCAGGGTCTGGGTCTGGCCCCTGTTCCTGGCGAGTCTGGTGGTCTACTACACGGCCATCCTGATCGAGATCAGGCGTGTCCACCAGCCCCGCAAACGCAGCCTGGTGGCGCTTCGCGAGAAGCTGGCCGCCCAGGAGTGAATTCGACAACGACCCACTCGAGAAAGGATAGATTCATGTTTCGACTGCTTTCGACACTACTCTTGTGTTTCGCGCTGATCTCTGGATGGCCGGCTGCTGCCGCCTGGCAGGGAGAGGAAACTACCACCTGGAAGGGGACCCTGGACGCGAGCGGAACCAAGCTGCGTCTGGAAATCGACATCACCCCTGACGGCCAGGGGAACTACCAGGGGCAGCTGCGAAGTCTCGACCAGGGAAACGCCACCTTGAAGCTGAGCGAGGTTCGGCTCGATCCGGCGACCCTGAGCTTCTCTGTCAGCCAGATTGGCGCCAGCTTCAGCGGCAACCTCTCGGAAGACGGATCCGTCGCCGAAGGCACCTTCAGCCAGGGCGGCGTCACGCTGCCCTTGACGCTCACCAAAGGAGACCCCGCGGCGGCCGGCCCCGCACCCCGCCGGGACGAAACGCTGCGCGAAGCCTGGGTCGGCAAGCTCCAGATGGGGCCGATCGAACCCGTCATGCAATTTCGAATCATGACTACGGAAACCGGCGATACGTTGGCCTACTTCGACAGCATCACGGAGGGTCGCCGGGGTTTCACCGCCCAGTGGTCGATCGAAGAGAATACGCTCCGCTTCGACGTTCCGGGCATCCGCCTGACCTATCACGGGACCCTCAACGAAGCGGGGGACAGGGCCGAAGGCACCTGGTCGCAGGCCGGTCGCGATCTCCCGCTGACGCTGACCAGGCAACTGACCGAATACGACGACCGCAACACCTGGGAGAATCGGCCTCAGCGGCCGCTGCCCCCTTTCCCCTACGAGGAGCAGCAGGTGAGTTTCGAGAACGCGACCGACGGCGTCACGCTGGCCGGCACGTTGACGATTCCCCGGGGCCCGGGAGACCACCCGGCCGTCATTCTGATCAGCGGCTCCGGTGCGCAGGATCGCGACGAGAGCCTGATGGGGCACAAGCCGTTTCTGGTCCTGGCGGACTATCTGACCCGCCGCGGCATTGCCGTGCTGCGCTACGACGACCGTGGGACGGCGGGATCGACCGGCAACTACGCCACCGCCACGGTTGAGGATTTCGCCCGCGACGCGTCCGCCGCCATCGACTTCCTGGCGGCTCAGGAACGGATCGACCCGAGTCGCATCGGCCTGGCGGGTCACAGCGAGGGCGGGCTGGTGGCGCCGATGGTCGCCACGCAGCGGGACGACGTGGCCTTCCTGGTCCTGCTGGCAGCTACCGGCGTGGACGGCGCCACGGTCATCCAATCCCAGTCTGCGGCATTGCGCCGCGCCGACGGCGGGGACGAGGCCGCGATCGAGGTGGTGAACGCCGTGAATCGGGCCGTGTTCGAGGTGGTGCTGGCGTCCGAACCGGGCACCGATCTGAGCCCAGCACTGGAGCGGGCCGTCGATGCCGTGCTCCAGACGGTCCCCGAAGAACGGCGCGAGGCGACGGCGACCAGGGTCTGGGCGTCCATCAACGCGCAGAAGAGCCGGTTGCAGAGCAAATGGCTCCGGTTCTTCCTCTCCTACGATCCCCGGCACGCCCTGAGGAAGGTCGCCTGCCCGGTCCTGGCGATCGCCGGCTCCAGAGACCTGCAGGTGCTCCCCGAGTTGAATCTGCCGGAGATCGAGAAAGCGCTCGAGCAAGGGGGGAATCCCGACTTCGAAGTCGCCGAGCTGCCGGGACTCAATCACCTCTTCCAGAGGGCCGAGACGGGCACCATCAGCGAGTACGTCCAGATCCAGGAAACCTTGAATCCAGCTGCGCTGGAGAAGATCGGCGACTGGATCGTCCAGCGAACCTCACGGTAAGGGGTCCGACCCACGCTCGTGACCATCCCGGGCAGAGTTCGAGTCTGAGCCGCCGCCGCTGCCGCTTGAAGTCACCAGCCGGACAATCTCCTCGAATTCCTGCTTGGTCAGAAATACCTTTGCGAGCGCCACGACAGCTTTCTCGAACGTCATCTGATCCAGGGGCACATCCAGGATCACCGTGCAGGTCATCAGTTTCAGTGTTCGCGGATCTCGAACGAAGGAATGTTTGCCTCCTTTGAAGACGATCTCCACGGGCTCGCCCAACAGCAACAGCCGCTCGGGTCCCAGCTCGAGATCCAGATACAGGATTCCAGTGCGGGTGGACCGGGGCGTGCTTCGCTCCCTGCTCATGAGCTGTCCGCTGGAGTTGAATCCGACTTTGGACCCGTGAACGTCCAGTTGTCTGAAGACCAGGAACCGGTGATTCAGATATCGCTTCAGCCTCTTTTCCAGGGAAGACTGGTTCGACGCTGCTCCCCACGTCGCCGTCAGAAACATCGTGAGAAGCAGAAGGATGAAGCGCTCACCTCGAGGCATGCTGATTCCTTGGCGTGGTTCCCAGTTTGGCCGGACAGACCTCGCATTGCAAGCACCCATGCCAAAGACCACGCAGCCGAGAACTCCGGTCCGGACCCGTGTCGACCGCTTCTTCCTCGGCTCGAACGGTTCGGTGCTGAGCAGCCTTGTCGGGCATTTTCGTCGGTCGATGCATGGGTCCGCCGAAGAAGGTTCACATTGTCTCCGACATAGCGCTCAGCACGATTCTTGCCGTGGCCCTGATCACCGCTCTCGGCTTCCACGGCCTGCGGACGTCGCTGGCGGGACGATCGATCTTTCCGTCGCAGCAGACCCTAGGCCCGCAAAGCGGCTGATTCGCCCGCGTCGCGCGCCTTCGCGCCTTGGTGTTTCCGCCCTCTTTCAGAAAGAACTCGGAAAGAACCACGAAGAGCACGAACAACACCCAGACGACCACCTGGCCTCCGGCCGATACGGCATCGCATCACGACGCCTCAACAGATCGCTTTCGTCAATTACCGTGTGTAGAGTCCAGGCCCGGCACGAAGTGGACCCGGGCCGCCCAGATCGCGGGCCGCCTCCCGAAAGACTCGAGTATCCGACTCCGTTGCCCTCACGTTCTGAGAGTCAATTTCTTGCGCTCAGGAGTGGCGGGTCACCTCCGCCCCTGGAGATGATAGGATCGTCAGAGACGAGGGCAGGTCAGGCGCGAACAATCGCAGGAGGGGAATTGGGGGTATGGCGGAATTGCTCAAAGCTCTCGGGACATTGGTGGCTATGGTGGTCTGAGCGGGGCTGGTTTACGCCGGGTGCGTAATCTGGCCGTTCAGACTCAGCCCGACGACCGGGTCATTCGTTGCTGCTTTGGTCGCTCTGGTCATTCTCATTCAGTACGTGGTCGGCCTGATCAGACGGTTGAGCTCCTCCCCGAACTGAGGCAACCCCGGGGGAAGGACGCTTGCCGGTGGCTCCCCTTCGGCAAGACTCCACGACCCGAGGCCAGCGACCTCATGCTCTCCGACTGATCGGCTTCAGCGATTCTGGCTTCGATCGATTCCAGCCTACCCCCGAGACTCGAGCATCCCGGGCGATTTTTGCCCCGTTCTCATTTGAGCTGGGACTTTCACCGGGGCAGGCGATTCCCTTCTACCCAGGGAGCACCCGCCTCCAGCAGCGCTTCGCCCAGGGCCGCTGCCTCGGCAATCGCTTCTTCCAGGCCCCCCTTGATCTGTTGGAGCTGAGCGTTGGCCAGCTGCAGGGTGGTGCGATGGGTCGTGGTCGGCCCGTAAGTCGAGCCTTGCAGGCCGCGCTGGACGGCGAAGAGTCGCGAGCCGACGTTGGGGCGCGTGTTCTGACCCACCTCGCGTTGGGCGCGATTTCCATAGAGTGCGTCTTCCAAGCTCTGGAGTTTCGTTCTCAGCTGGTTGAGTCGCTGGTCGAGGTCTCCGGGTTCGACCCGAGCGCGAGCCAGGGCTTGCTTCATCGCCTCGACTCGAGCCAATTCGTTTGCCAGGGAGCGGTTGACGGCCGACGAGGTCCTCACCGCGTCTTCAAAGGCGCGCCAGAAGGCGGCGGCTTCGGATGGTGGACTCCCTGCCAGTGCACCCTCCCGCAGGGGCACGACCTCGAAGCTGATGGGAGCGCCCAGGGTGGTCATCTCGCCATTGACCTCTTTGACCAGGGTGGCGGAATAGCTGCCGGGCGCCGCCAGCAAACCCGCCGCCTCGGGGGAGGGCGAACCCGAACCGGAAAGACTCACCGCCTCGGGCGCGGGGTGGCGCAGGTCCCAGGCCACCCGGTGCATGCCCTTTTCGACGGGCCCGCTCACCCTCCTCACGGTATTGCCTTGGGAGTCCTGGATGAGAACCCAGATTTTGGGAGCGGACTCGGCGATTTCGTCAGCCAGCGCGTCCCACCCCGAGAAGGGGATGTCCTGGCCACTCTCGAGCTTCGCCTTCTCCTGACTCTGGCGGATCTGCTCCCGGGTCTGCAGCCCGTCCCTCAGGTGATAGGTGAAGACCGCACCGAACTCAGGATTGGGCGCGACGTAGTGCGAAGCTCCCTGTGAGCCCTTCTCATCATCGAAGCTGAGGTGAGAGCGGGGGATGTACCACCAGGCCTTGCGGGTTGGGAACAAGGTCGCCTCGGCACTCAGCCGTTCCTCGGAGACGCTTCTGAGCGCGCTGTAGTCGTCCAGTACGAAGAAGCCACGGCCGAAGGAGGCGCCCACCAGGTCGTTTTCTCGCTTCTGAATCGCCAGATCGCGGAAGGAAATCGTGGGGACTCCTCCGGTCAGCTTCACCCAGGCTTCGCCGGCATTGGTGCTGAAAAAGAGACCGAACTCGGTGGCGGCAAAGAGCAGCTCAGGCTTCACGTGGTCCTGCACCACCCTCCACACCAGCGTCCGATCGGGCAGATCGCCTCGGATCGAAGTCCAGCTGACGCCTCGATCGCTGCTCTCGAGCAGATAGGGAGTCAAGTCGCCGAACTTGTGATTGTCCAGTGCCACGTAGACCGTGTCGGC
>JBFKLX010000297.1:0-5351 GCA_041630155.1 Acidobacteriota bacterium | reverse complement strand
GCCTCGAATCCGTATTTGGTCGATTTGGTCGGGTCCAGCTCGGCGGGCAGGGCGCCGGCAACCTCCCAAAGTATGGTCTCACCGCCCAGACCCGTGTGATCTCCCTCCACCAGGCGGATCGTCAGGACAGTCTTGTCGTCGGGGCCGAACTCGTGGATTTCCTCCGCCACCTCAACCACCACGGCTGGCTGGTTGGGAAATTTGTTCTCATCCCGCGCCAGGTCGGCCGCCTGCAGGCCGCTGTCGCTGTACAGGACCGTCAGGTTGCCTTCGGACCGGCACTGGTCGCGGGGGACCGGGGGCAGTTTGACAAACACCTCGGCCTCGCCGGCAGAGGTGACAACGGTTCCGTCGCCCGACCAGGTGAAGTGCGCCGGATCGGCAATTCGGTCCGCCTTCCCCGGGCCGGGCCGGCAGGTTTCGGCGACGGTGTCCAGCGGCAGGCCGACCGCTAGTGCGGCGGCGGCGGGAACGCAGCGATAGACGATTCCGTCCGTGTCCGAACCCCCAGCGACCCAGCCGGTGGTCGCGAATTCCAGGTTGGGCGGTGAGACCACCGCCGGCGGCCATTCGGGGTAGAGGGGCTGGCCCTGTTTGTAGAAGAGGGCAATGGTCTGCGGTTCGACGCCCTTCTGTGCCGGTGCAGTCTTTGCCAGGTCGGTGGGCAGGTTGAACTCGACTTTGGGTATGCAGGGGCCGGGCTCCATCTCTTCGCCGGGCGGGCTGAGATCGACGCTGGCGACGTCGATTCTGGGAGTCCGCGAGCCGGGATACTGGATCTGGAACTCCAGTGTCCGGGGGCCGTCGCTGCTGCGCCAGCCGTCCAGCGGGGTGTCTTCCACTTCCAGCTTCAGGGTGACACTGAAGTCCACCCCCTGGAACTCTCCCACCAGGAAGTCCCGCAGCACTTTTTGGGCGTTCTCGAGCTGTCTGCGGGCATCGGCGATCCGAGTGTTGGCCTGCTTTTTGTTCTCTCGCCACTCATCCCGGGCGGCGATTTGTTGATTGAGGGCGTTGATGGCGGCGTTGCGGGGGCCTTGGGCTTTCTCGAGTTCCTCGCGGGCGCTGTCCAGTTCCTGCTGTTTGGCCATCACCCGTTCGTCGGCGTCGATGCCCATGTTGATGAGGCGGTTGTAGAGTTGGATCTTCTCCGCTTGCGCCTGGATGTCGTCTTCCAGGCGGTTGACGGCGCGCTCGTCGGCCAGGCGCTGCTCGGTCTGCTTGTCCAGGTTCGTGTTGGCCTGGCGCAGCTTTTGATGAGCCAGGTCGAGTTTGCGCTGGGCCGCCTGGAAGGCCCTCTCGGCTTCGTCGGCAGCGGCCCGGGAGGATTTTTCGGCTTCGGTCTTGAGCCGGAAGTCGGTGGTCATCTCCTGGATCTCGGCCCGTTCGGTGGCCACCCGTTGCCGGACCGTCTCCAGCTCCCCTTCCAGCTCGGTGATCTGCCGGCGCAGCCCGGTCGCGCGAGTTTCCTCCTCGGCCCCCGCGGCCTGGCTGAGCTGGTTTTCGGCGTTGGCCAGCCGGGTTTCCAGCCGGCGCATTTCGGCGATAGTGTTCTCGTGCTGTGCCTTCTTGGCTTCCAGAGCGGCGCCTTTCAGGAGCCTCTGCTGCCGGTCGAAGCGGTAGCCGCCCTGCTTCAGCTCCATGTCGGCTCGGGCCTGTGCCAGCTCTTGCTGGGCCTCTTGCAGACTGGCTCGGGCTTCCTCGACGGCCCGCTTGGCCTCGGCTTCGGCACGCTGTGACTCTTTGAGGTGTTGCTCGGCTCGCGTCTTTTCCTGCTCCAGGCGGTCTTTCTCAGCCTGGGCGCGTGCCAGCTTCTCCTGATTCTCCAGGGCGATCTGGTTCTTCAGCTTCCCCTGATCGATATCGAGCTGCCCGATTTTCTTTCCCAGCTCTTCGATTAGATCCAGGGCTTCGCGGAGCTTCCAGAGCTGCTGGGTCGTGGTCTTGAGGATCTCGAAGGCGTGCTTCTGCAGGGCGGCCTTATCGCCCCGTGCCTCTTCCAGATCGGTTTCGGCGGCGGCCACGTCTTCCTTCAACTGCTGGAAGCGGTCGGGATCTTTGAGGATCAGCTCCAGGGGAGGCGGGATGAAGTAGACCAGCTGTCCGGTGCCGCTTTTGACCCCCTGGGTGGCCGCGGCCCGGCGCCTTTCCAGTTCCCTCAGCTGCTCTTCCAGGCGCTGCTTCTCCTCTTCCAGGCGGCGGATCTGTTGGTCGAAGTCTGCGGCCTCCCGATCCAGGGCAGCCAGCTTCTCTTCTACGCGCTGCTTCTGAAACTGCAGCAGCTCGCGGCGGCCTTCGGCTTCATTCTTCCGGTTCTGTGCCTCGCGGCGGTCTTTTTCCAGCCGGGCCCGTTCGTTCTGGGCCGCCTCGATCTTGGTCTCTTCCAGGGCGATCTGCTTCTGCAGCTCTTCGATTTCAGATCTGAGCCGGGCCACCTGCTCGATCCAGGAGCTGACGTTGTTTTCCCACTCCGTCTCCCGCCTCGATTTGGCGGCGTTGAATTCCGCCTCCACGCGTGTGGCTTCCGCCTCCAGCTCCGAGATCTGGGCCTGCAGTTCGCGTTCGGCCTCGTCGAACTGGCTGAGCCCCGAATTATAGGCGTTCAGGGCCGCGGCCACCGCCGCCTCGGCTGCCTCGACTGTCTGAGCGGCCCGGGCGGTGGCGGCCGACAACTGGGCCAACTCGGCCTGCAGGCGGGTCAGGTCGGCCAGACGCTGGAGCTGCAGCTGGCTCAACGGGTTGTCCAGCATCCCGTTCTGGAGCTGTTCCAGCTGGTCCAGCTCGTTGCGCAGCTCCTCGACCCCCTGCCCGCAGGCGGCGGCGTCGCCCCCCGGCAGCCCCTGGCAGCCGTTGGAAAGGGTGTCGAGCAGACTGTTCTTCTGGCTGGTGAACTGTCGCAGAACATCTTCTCGAGCCTGACGGCTGGGCTCGGTCACGAAACGGCGCGAGAGGGTATTCAATTCCTGGGCCGGTGCCGGAGGCAGACCTGAGGAAGGGAGGTAATGCTGGCGCAGTTGCTGCGACAGCCTGGAAGCCTGGGTCCTCCTGCTGAAGAAGTCCCTCATCATGGGGTTCGCGAAGAGGCTGCCTTCCAGGGAGGCGATCTCGTCCTGCTTCGCCTGCACGGCCTGGTTCAGCTGGTTCAGTTGTCCCCGGGCGTTCTGGAGCTGAGACTCGGCCTGGTCCACGGCTGCGCGCAAGGCTTCTTCCTGAGCGGCGTTCTGAGCGCGCAGCTGCTCGAACTCCTGCTTTCGAGATTCGATCTGGTTCTGCAGATCTGCGAGCTGCTGGGCCAGCTGCTGTTCTTCGGGGCTGGGCTCGCCGGCGATCTTCTTCTCGAGCTCTTCGATCTCTCCCTGCTTCTGCTGAATCCGACTTTCGAGGTCGGCAATAGCGGCCCGGGCGCTCTCGATCGCCTGGTCCTGCTTGGCGATCTGATCGTCCAGCTCTTTGATACGTCCTTCGATTTCCCCGATCGTCGATTCGACTGCTGTCAGCTTCTCGTCCAGAAGACCCTTGGCGGCTTCCAGCTCCTCCCGCCGGCTTTGTCTGGTCTGATCGGCCTGCTCCTTCTCCTTCTTTTTTTCTTCGATCTCCTGGGTGACCTTGCGGATCTGTTCCCGGACTTCCTCGATGCTTGCCAGCAGCTGGTCCAGATTTTCGGTGTCCAGAAAGGGTGCGTTGAGCGACCCCTTGCCCTCCAGCTCCCAGCTGTAACGGCCGATCCGGTCTTCCACCGGACGCGTCAGTTTCGATTCCCCTTCGCCACAGCCCGAACAATAGAAGTGGATCAGGTCGTGATCGCGGGCCACGGCCTGCAGCGGGATGGGCCGGGGGTAGAGGTAGTCCGAAACCGGCAGCGCCGGGTCCACCCGTACCCGGGGGGGAGGACCCGATTCCATCTCGGTTCTGACCGGCAGACAGTCCTGGCCGGGGCACTCCGTCGTGACCAGGACGTCCAGACTGGTCGTGAGATCGCCTAGGGTCGTGGTGATCGTGCCCTCCAAGTCCTGCTCCACCTCGCCCGGGACAAAGGTGCCCTCACCGATGGTTCCCAGCAGCGGTGAACTGAGGGCGTACTCGGTGCTCACCACGGCTTCGCCCTGCGCCGAAATCCCGATTGTTTCCAGGGGAATGCTCTCCCCATGACAGGTGTGAATCGGGCCCGGCCCCTTGGGGTGGCGGATCAAGACGTGGGTGAAGGTGAGAGGCTCTTCGAGGCAAGGGCAGTCAGAACCCTGCAAAGTGTAGTTGATGGAGAAGTCTCCCCGCCGCCGGGCGTTGACCCCGCGTTCCGCAAAGATCAGATCGGGCATCTGCCCGTCGCGCCCCACTTCTCCCGACCCGGGGATCGGAATCGACTGCTGCTCGCCCCCCTCCAGTCCGATGACGGCCGGAGTGAGGTTGCTGACGTCCAGAGTCAGGGTTTCCGTGGTGCCCACGATAGCCAGGCGCATGGAGGTCCGCTGACCCCGCCACAGCTCGTCTTCGTCGATAGAACCGACCACCCGCACGACGGTGATCTCGGCCTCTCCAGAAGGAGTCCCGACCGCGGGGTCGAAGCGGATGACGTACTGCGCCGGCCGGATATCTGGAGGGAGGCGGAAGTAAAGCACTTGCTCAGAACTGGTGACGGGTTGGCCCAGGGGACGCTCGCCGATGAGCAGCGCCTCTCTCACCTCCGGGGGGAAGTAGCCGCAGACGCAGATCAGGGACCCCGCGAAAGAGAGCCGGCTGCAGTCGTTCAGCCAGGCCGGACCCTCCATGCGCGAGACCACCTGCACGGAATCTGCCGAGGGCACGTCCACATGAGTGTGGCCAAAAGCATCATCGTAACGGACCGCCAGGTCCTGGCCGGGGGTGAGCTGCTCGGGGAGCTGGACGCGAAAGCGGTCACCGGCCGGGCCCACCGGCTGGGAGCCGGCTCCGAGAACGGTCCAGCGCCCACCGCGGGGCAGCGCCTCGTCCAGCAGTGAGAATTCGATGGTCTCGCCGGGGGACACCAGGGGCGGGAAGGCAATCTTGCCGTCCAGGGTGGCGTGGGTCTCCAGTGGCGGCAGAGCCAGGACCGGAAGCCCTCGCGAAAAGATCCTCCTGCCAGCCGAGAAGACCCGAATATCGAGCCGGTCTGGCAGGTCGGCCGCTCCAACGTCGAGCCGGAATCGCAGCAGGCCCGATTGCTCTCCTGCCGGCCCGCTGAGGACGGCCCAGCGGTCCTGGCTGGTCATGCTCCAGCCTTCGGGGAGCACCACCGCCCGGGCCGAGCGGGAGGCGTCGCGGGGTAGCTTCACCTGCAACTGCTCCACCACCTGGGAGTCGATCGCCGCCGGAGCTTCAATGTGAAGCGACCG
>JBFKLX010000296.1:0-5354 GCA_041630155.1 Acidobacteriota bacterium | reverse complement strand
CCGGTGTCATGGCTTATCCGGGAGAACTGAGGCGATGGTTGAAAGAGGAGCATCCGGCCCCCCTTTTCAATCTCCGGTTCCTCCGCTACTACGCGGCCTTTACGACTGCCGCTCTGCTGTTGGGCCTGGGAATCTCCATCGGCTGGTACATTGGTGCCCGTCGAACCGGGGACCCCGCGACCTTCGCCATCGATTACAAGACCCTGATCGTGCGGGACAGCGCCGGTCAGGAAATCTGGCGGCATCAGTTCGATCAGCCCCTGGCCAAATGGGTCTACAGCGATTCGCTCGGATCGAGGCCGGGGCTGGTGATCAACACCCTTCTGTTCCGAGATCTCAATGGCGATGGCAAGATCGAGACCCTGTTCAGCTATCATCCCCACGACGGCGAGGTGTTCAGCAGCAGCCTCTTCTGCTTCGACCACCAGGGGAACAAGCTCTGGGAATTCGTGCCCGGACGCACCGTCTCCGATCATCGACAGGCCTATACCGACATCTTCCGGATCAACGATTTTCTGGTCGAGGATCTGGAGGGAGACGGTCGACCAGAGATTCTGGTGACCTCCCACGAGCGCGACAGTCACCCGTCGCAGTTCGCTCTGTTGGATTCGTCTGGCCGGCTCCGGGGGGAATACTGGCATTCCGGCCACCTTCCCGTCCTGAGAACGGGAGATCTAGACGGAGATGGGAGGGCGGAGATTCTGCTGGGTGGCGTCAACAACGGCTACCGGCAGGCCGCCCTCTTGATCCTCGACAGCGAGGAAGTCTCGGGAGCGTCTCAGCAGGCCGAAGGCGATCCCTTCCAGCTGAAAGGGTTCAGCCCTGGAACTGAGCGAGCACTGGTTCTCTTGCCGCGGAGCTGCATCAACCAGGTCATGAGCCAATACAACATTGTCGACTCGATCCTCTGGACGGGTCAGGAGATTCGAGTGGTCGTGGCCGAGAAGTCAGGAGACCGCAGCCGCGCCGTGACTTTCCGCATGGGCCCGCTTCTGAAGCGGGTCTCGGTGCGCTACTCGGACAGCTTGAAAGAACTCCATTACGAACTGCGAGCGACAGGAGCGTTGGATCATTCGTTCGCGGCAGACGAAATCGAAGCCCTGAAGGAGATCAGAGTCATTCGCTCGGGTTCGTCGCGAGCGGCACGCCGACTCTGAGTGTCAGCCGGCTGAGCGTGGGTCCGGCCCGGAGGATTTCCCTTTTCCAGGAGAAGGCGCTCACTCGACCCGCCCGCTGTGCTCTCGCCTCCCCTACCGTCCTTGAATTCGACCTTCAACCAGATCCTGCCGAACAGGCTCGGCCAGCCCTACGCCTTCCCTGCCCTCTGCCACCGCACTCACCCCGCCGTCGACACACGACAACCGACAGCCGCCCCAAACACCACTTCCGATTGACTCCGTGCACCCCCTGTGCTCCAATGACTCATATATAAACTTGCTCTCGTCCTCGGACAATGGGAGGCTCACCGGACTCCCATGAGGAGTCCTGAATCCGCCCGCCTTTCTGTGGATGATTGCTCCAAATCAACGGGCCAGCCCAGGCGACCCTTTCTCTCTGCCCGGAGGAACTTGGCCATGCTTTCCAGACCCCTGCTCTCGAGACCTTGGAACAAACGGCAAAAGAACTACGACTTCGTGATCGTCGGATCCGGCTACGGAGGCGCCATCACCGCGGCCAGAATCGCCACGGCCAACCTCCATCCGACGCCCTCCATCTGTATCCTGGAGCGCGGCCGGGAGTGGCCAGTCGGGAAATTCCCCGATACCCTCGACGGAGTCGTCAACGAGTTTCGAAACCGGCGGCATCCGCTCGGGCTCTACGAAATCCTGCGCTACTCCGACCTGTCCGTCTTGAAGGGGTGCGGTCTGGGAGGCACCTCCCTGATCAATGCCAACGTGGCGGTGATTCCCGATTGGGAGGTCTTCGAGGGTCCGGAGTGGCCTCGCTCGCTCACCCTGCAGACCCTCGAACCGTACATGCTCAAAGCCAAGAGGACCCTGGGCGCGCAACCCGATCCCCGAGCCTGGACCTTCAAGAAAGTCCAGGCCATGGACCGCCGCGCCCTGGAAATCGGGATGCGGGCCGAGCCGCTGGACCTCGCCATCAACCACGCCCCCTGGCACTTCAACCGCCACAAGGTCTTTCAAAGACCCTGTCTCGGCTGCGGCGATTGCACCACGGGCTGCAATCACCACTCCAAGAACACCCTCTACATGAACTACCTCCCGATGGCCAAGAACGCCGGCGTGGACATCTTCACGGAAAAACAGGTTCGCTGGATCGAGAAACGTCCCGACGGCTGGCGCGTCCACGGTCATCGGCACGACGGCGCCCTCCTGACCAGCCGCTTTCGACTCGACGCGGCTCACGTGATCCTGGCAGCCGGTTCCGTCCACAGCACCGAAATCCTGCTGCGCTCGCAACTGCGCGAACTCTCGCTGTCGCCCGCCCTGGGCACGGGCTTCAGCTGCAACGGAGACTTCTTCGGGATCTCCTACAATGGAGACTTCCAGACCCAGGTGATCGGCTTCGGCAACCACCCCGACAGCCCGGTGGCTCAGAACCCGCCCGGTCCCGCCATCGTCAGCGGAATTCACTACAACTCGGATCTCCCGCTGAGACAGCGCCTCCAGGTCGAGGATTACTCCGTCCCCAGCTCCTACGTTCGAGCCGCCAAAAAAGGCTTCCCTCTGCTCGGGGGCGAGGACACCGACGTCGGGGACGAGGCCGAGGAGAAACGCCGCATCGAGCGCGACCTGAACGTCCTCAGAGCCTACCAGCCCGACGGCGCCTTGAACCACACCATGGTCTACATGGTCATGAGCTTCGATGACGCTCGGGGAAAGATGATCCTGGAAAAACCCCGGGGAAGCGTCGAGATCGTCTGGGACGATGCCGGCCGCCAGCCCCTCTACACTCGCCTCAGCGAGGAATTGAGGCGCCACGCCCGGGCCCAGGGGGGCAGTTTCATTCCCAATCCTCTCTGGGACCTCTTCGAGCTGCGCCACCTGATGACCGCCCACCCGCTGGGGGGATGCCCCCTGGGAGAAGACCCCAGCCAGGCCGCGGTGGACGAGTACGGGCGCGTCTTCACCGGAGCCGGCGAGATCCACGAGGGCCTCTTCGTCGCCGACGGGGCCATCATCCCCTCATCGCTGGGGATCAATCCCTTCGTGACGATCAGCGCCCTGGCGGAACGAATCGCCGAACGGAAGATCCGGGCCCTGCAGGGAGACCCCTACCCGAGCCGTCCCCTCGCCGTGAGCGTCGAGCTCCCGGGTCCGGAGGTGGACGGCGGTGAGGAGGCCGACCTGGAGAGGATCTTCCTCAGACGACCCGGAGAGGGCGCCGAGGCGCTGCTGAGCTCCGACGAGCGGGAATGGGACAGCGCCGGACGGGTCATTCGAAGCGGCTCGCTGTGGAGGGGGTTTCTCCCCCAGGATCACCCTCTCAACGGCATGTCCGCACCGATCTTCAAGGGGTTCCAGAAAGAATTCCGGAAAGAGAGCGGCAAGCTCGTCGGAGTCACCTCCGATCTGGATGAGGGTCTGAAGGTTCGCCACCGGGTCGAGGAGATCACCGTCCAGGAGCGCCGCCGCGACCTCGAGCCCGGACGCTACCTGCTGCTGCGATACCTCGACGCCCCGTGGACGGGGTTTTACGAGCTCCTCGAGGCGGTGGGCGAGGACCTGGTCGTGGGGCGCGCCTATGCCGGTGAATACCCCAACGGCAACCGGCTCCACACGTTCGCGATGAGCCGGCGCTACGACTTCGAGCAGATGACGCCGGCAGACCACCGGGCCCTCTACGAGTCGGGCACCACTGCCTCCCCCGAAGAGTTGAAGGGGACCTGGCGGATGGACCTGATCTCCCTGGGCAACCGGGCGGCCGGGCTGGCCTACCTGCAATTCCAGCTCGACTCGGAGGGCCGCCTGGCCTGCGCCTGCCGGATGGCAGGACTGCTGGAGGGCCTGCTCGTCCCCGAGTCCTTTCGAGCCCACTTCCAGCGCGCTGATGCCACCTCGCTGGCCGACGAAATCCGCCGCCTGGACGGCGACTACCTTCTCGGTCGATACGTCGTCGATTTGGAGGGCGAGCAGGCCGAGACGCCGGTTGCGCTGGGACTGGTCCATCCCGAACCGGACGAGCAGGGACGCTTCGGCTATCGCTACTCCCTGACACGCGTCGAAGAGAAGGAATATCCCGCGCGAACCGTCTTGTCGCCCTACTCGAGCGTGCAGCTCCCGGATGGACTCGGGTTGGTCTGGGAGGAGGAGCTGACCGGCTGGTTCCTTCCCGGGGAGTTCCCCTCGACGGAGGGGGAGGCCGGCAGCCGTCCGGCCGGGGGAGTCGACTGCCGGCTCCAACTTCGGCTGACCGTCCGGGATCTGAACGAGTTCATCGATGGCCCGGCTCACGAAGCCCAGGTGGCGGGAAGCCTCTCGATTGCCAAATTCGAGGGACAGGAAGACCTCGTACTCGAGATCGACGAGCGGCGCAGTCGCTTCCAGTATCGGCAATCGGAGCAGAGGTCCCGTGAGGCCCAGATCTACTATCGATTGCCCGTCTCGGCAGCACCGGAGCGACAGCTCGTCCTGGAAGGCTTCAAGTCGCTGCGCAGCGACGAAGACCGGGCTGCGGCGGGCCCGGAGCAGATCCTGGAGGATTACGCGTCTTTTTATGGTTCTCTCAGTGAGGCCGTCCCCGAGACGAAGGCAGTCGGGTCGATCTTCCTGCAGTCGAAAACCGCCGAGGAAACGGCTGGCCCCGGGAAGCTCGACGAGGTCCTCGGCTCCTGGCGAGTCACCGGCACGGACGATCGGTTGCTGGAGCTTCACGCCAGGATGAGGTTCCTGGCCTTTACCGGGCGGTTCCTGCGCATGGAGTGTGACCCGGCGGTGGGGTTCTCCGATTTGTCTTGACCTCGGCCCCCATCGACTCGAGAATCAATGGCTGAAAGGCGACTCGAGGGGCTTCTTTCAATCTCAGAATTATCAAGGCTGCCAAGGCCATCCAAAAGGGGGTAGCCAAATGGCGGACGTCAGCAAGCTCCAGTGTCCCATTTGTGGCGAGACTGCCGTCACCTGCACGAGTCGACTCGAGGTCGAATCACCCGTTTCGACTCTCATGGAATATGTCGTGTACTTCACCCACGAATGCTCGAATCAGGGCTGCACCTTCCGAGAAGAGCGTGAACGGTGTATCGCGTCGCTGTCCGAATCCACCGACTACCTGACCGAGTGGGGTTACGCCCACAAGAAGACGCCACGTGAATCGGACTGCGAAGTGGAGTGCCCGATGTGCGGCCGGAGACACCGCAGCTCCGGCTAGCCGCGGAACTGGCCGGGCACGCT
>JBFKLX010000295.1:0-5401 GCA_041630155.1 Acidobacteriota bacterium | reverse complement strand
GCAGCCTCTTCGCAGCATCCTTGTGGCGGCCCAGATCGCCGTCTCACTGGTGTTGTTGATCTGCACGGGCCTGTTCGTCCAAAGCCTGAGCAACGTCAGCCGAATGCATCCCGGATTCGAGACCAAAGACCGCTTCATGCTCTCGATGGACACCGGTTTGCGCAATTACAGCGAGGAACGGGCGCGGCTCTTCTACCAGGAGCTTCTGTCTGCCGTCCGAGATCTCAACGGCGTCGAATCCGTCGCACTAGCCTTCAGTGTTCCGATCGGATACAACAACGACGCCCGTCAAGTCTACCTAACGGGAGAGGGGCAGGGGCCTGCGGCAGAGGAAAGAGAGGATCGGATGATCCTGTTCAATGCTGTCAGCCCGGACTATTTCTCGACGTTGGGCATCGCTATTCTGGCTGGCCGGCCCATCAAACCGGAAGACCGTAGCGACACGCGCCTGGTGGCGGTCGTTAACGAGCGCATGGCCCAGTTGTTCTGGCCCGGAACGGTCGCGCTCGGGCAGCGCTTCAGCATGGTGGGACCCGAGGGACCGTTCGTCGAGATCGTGGGCATCGCAGCCGACGGCTTTTACTCGATTCCCGGCGAGCCGCCTCAGCCCCATTTCTACCTCCCGTTCAGCCAACACTTCCGGGCCGACCAGACCCTGTTCGTTCACTCCCGCGCGCCCATGACCGCGGTGCTGCCGGAGATCCGGCGACGGCTGGCAGAACTGGACCCGAGCATGCCGGTCTTCGACACCCGCACACTCCGGTCCCATCTCGAAGACGGGAAAGCAGCCATCCTCTTTCGCCTCCCGGCTGCGTTGGTGTCAGCATTCGCCCTGATCGGCATTGCCCTGGCCGCAACGGGGTTGTACGGTGTGATTTCTTATTCGGTGGCCCAACGCACTCATGAAATCGGCGTGCGGATCGCTCTGGGCGCCACCAGCGCCCAGATCCTCCGTCTGGTTTCGAGCCAGGGCTTCCGGCTGGCTGCCGCCGGCGTCTTGGCCGGGGGAGCCGCTGCTTACCTGGTGACCCGGACTTTCGCAGACCTGCTGGTGGGAGTGGGTGCCGCGGATCCCGTCACTTACGTCGCCGCCTCGCTGGCAATCCTGGCCGCAGCTCTGCTGGCTTCTTTCATTCCCGCGCACCTTCGGGCCAGGCGAATCGACCCCGTCGTGGCGTTGCGGGGGCAGTAATCCAGGTTCGACAACCTGCGGCTCGACTCACCTTTCCCAGGAACCGCGGCGGATGGCCAGCAGGTCCGCCAGGACGCCGTAGGCAGTGTCTGCCGTGGTGGGATCCTCCTGGGCCACGAAGATGGGAGTCATGAGGTCGGTTCGAATGGAGAGCATCGAGCCGGCTCCGGAGACCATGGCGAAGGGGTGGCCCGCGTCAATTTCTTCCAACCGCACGCCGGCACGGACTTGTTCGCCCTCGAGTTGCGCGCGACAGAGGTACTTCAGCCTCTTGCCGTGCTTCATCGCTTCACGGACCCGTCGCGGGTCCACCTCGAGGAGGCTCTGCCGTTCCACCTCGAGCGGCGTGATCTCCCGGCCCATCAGCGCATTGACCAGGACACTGATCTTGGCCGCGCCGTCCCACCCTTCCAGATCGAGACGCGGGTCTGCCTCGGCAAACCCCCTGTCCTGGGCCAACCGGACGGCTGACTCGAGCGATTCGCCTGTTTCCATCCTGGAAAGAACGAAATTGGTCGTGGAATTGAGAATGCCCTGAAAACCCAGTATCCGGCACCCCTCGAGACTGGAGCGAGCCATGTTGAAGAGGGGAGCCCCGTCCATGACTGTCGCTTCGAAGAGAAGAGCGCATCCGCTCCCTCGAGCCAGGGAGGAGAGCTCACGGTACGCGAATGCCACTGGGCCCTTGTTGGCGGTGACGACATGCCGGCCCCGCTGCAGGGCGGTGCGCAGGTGTGAAATCGCAGGTTCCCCCCGCTGCTCGACGTCCAGGGGAGAGAGTTCGACCAGGACGTCGTAGTCGAGTGAGCGAGCTGCCTGGAGGCTGTTCAGATGGGATATTTCCGGATTGTGCGGCGAGAAGCAGCCGCCTTGCTCGAGTTCGGTGAGAGCCTGGGAAAGGTCGACGCCCTCCGGATTGACGAGACTGCCACGGCTTCGCGTGGTCACGGCGACCACCCGCTCCCCGAGCCGAGCCAGCCCGGGAAAACGTGACCGGCGGCGGGCGAGAACTGTTGCCAGTGCACGGCCGACGTTCCCGAAGCCGATGAGAATCACCCGCAAGGGCATGAAGGTGATTATCTATCAGGCGTCCCACGCCATGTCCAACTGTGGAGCGCCGAGAGGGGAGGACCGCGGCGTGCAGGGTTCTTCGACGACCCAGGGGTCATCGTCCTGAGCCTTCCCCTACACGCTCACGGTCCTACTGCGCACCCCAAGGTTGCATCAGTCTCTGACTACGATCCTGAGATCGTCGTGGCCCCCGCCAAAATCTGATGGAAGTGTGGCCCGGTAGGTCACTCTCCCCTCCTTGTCGGCGGTCGCAAATTGTAGCGAGATTTCCTGCTCGCCCTGGGCAAAGGTGAGTTGCGAAGGCAAGGCGGCGGCAACCACGCTCGAGTCGCCGTTTCTCACTTCCACAGACACCGTCACCGGAGCGGGAGCCGGCTTGTTCAGACGGAGTTTTACGTCGACGTTGGCCATCGGGCCCGTTTTCACTTGCGACTTGGACCATTCGACCTTCAGCCGCGTCTGACCCCGTCCCAGTTCGACCACCAGATCGTCCGTGTCTGCCCCCACGTCGTCGGGCAGCGTTGCGCGAATGACCGCTCTTCCCGGCAGGGATCGGACTTCGATGTTGAAGCGGATCCGCTTCTGGCCGGCCGGGAAGAACACCTCTTCGGGAAAGGACACCAGACCTTCGGGGCCGTCGACGAGCGACAGCTCGACCGTCAGCTCGGTAGGAGCCACTCCCTTCTTCAGAAACAGGCTGACTTCACGGACCTCTCTGGGATTGGATTTGATCACCCGGGGAGTCCATTTGACTTCGAGCTCCCGAGCATCGGCTCCCTCTTCACGCACGTCGACCCTCAGATCGGCGGCTGCTCCCTCCAAATCCGGCGCCACGACGTGAATCGTCGTCCTTCCTTCCACCGAATCCGAAGTCACTTCGAACGAACCGGACACCTCTCCGGCCTGGATGACCAGGTCTTCAGGTGAGACGGTGGCGATGTCCGGATCCTCCGACTGGATCTCGAGGAAAAGATCGTCCTCCAGGGGTTCGCGCAGGATCACCTCGACGGTACGAGTCTCCTCGAATCCCATCTTCAGACGAGGCGGGGAAAGCTCGAACAAAGCGGAGACTACGTTCACCTTGAGAGCGGTCACGAAGAGGTCCGAATTGATCAGTCCGATGACCTTCACGATCGCACCGACCGCGAGCATCCCTCGCACCTCGGTGTCTTCGGTGAGCTCCACCAGAACCATGACCCCACCGTCCAGCACCACCAGAAGTTGATCGTCGGCGGGAAAACTTTCGATGACCGCGAGAAAGCTGATGCGGGCAAAGCTGTCTTCGGTCAGGCGGCGAATGTCTTCGGCTACCAGGTCGTTACCGACGGTCATTCCCTCGACCTTGACGAGATCCAAGACCTGCAGGTCAGTCAGGTTCAAGGGATCCCCGAATTCGTCCTTGATGTCCGCCGTGTCGGGAACCAGGATGACGAGACCGAGTAACTCGATTTGCCCGTCACCGACGCCCTCGAGCATGCCTCGGAACTCGAAATCGTTGCTGGTCCCGAGGATCTCGATCTCCAGGGCCAGGATGCCTTGATCGGTGAACAAGGCTTCGATCCGCACCATCTGCCCGGCGGAAAGCTCAGAGGCTGGAACGGGCAAACCGGTCTCGTCCTTGATCTCGGTCAGGCCGCTGACTCGAACAGCGATCGACACGGTGGGAGTGACCTTCACCGAGACAACCGTCTCTCCGTCCACCTCGCTGACCGAGCCGATTTCGGCCACGAATTCCAAAGGCGCGGCCTGCAAGCAGGTCAGCGTAAGCAGGAAACAGGAAGCTAACAGGAGAATGCGCTTCATCTTCGAACTCCCCTCGCAACTGGCTTCCAGCCGGCTCTCTTGCGTCGAACTCCAGCTGGCAAGCACACTCATACAAGTCACCAAGTCTTTTGGGGAACTCCACGGCGGGTCGCAGAAGGGCCGTGGCCGAGTCCCAGTCGGCCTCCCTCGCTCGAATTATGAACCCGGAAGCCCCCGGACAGTGTGATCCGTCTCACCCCAGGCCTCCCGCCCAGATTCAGAGTCGGGACTCACGGTTGAGTGCCGGGCTCCGGGACGTGTCATCCACAACCTCTTGCCAGCACGTCACTTCCGGAGCCTGGTGACGATCCCTCGTGATCCGTCACCATGGAATCGGACGTCATGAATCGCAAAAAGAGAGTCTCCGGCTTGATCCGGGAGGTTGATGCGCTGATTCGAGAAGCGGTGGATGCCGAAAAGGACTACGCGAAGCAGCTGAAGCGCGTCCATCCTACTTTTGCCAGGAGTGCCCCGCAATCTGGTCCACTACCGGGTGGTGCGGCGCCACGACATCCGCAGCCTTCAAAAGAGGCTGGGGAATCTAGGGCTATCCCGCCTGGCGGCCCTCGAGAGTCATGTGCTGGCCAGTCTCTCGGCGACCCGCAGCATCTTGAGAGCCTTCGTGCGCGACAAGAGAATCAAGCTGCAGCGGCCCGATTTCGCGATCAAGGAGGGGAACCGCCTTCTCAACTCAAACGCCAAGTCCTTGCTGGGCTATCGTTCGCGGGGACGGCGGACGCGTATCATGGTCACCCTGCCCAGTGAGGCCGCTCAGGATTATCGCCTGGTGCGGGAGTTGGTGGAGGCGGGCATGAACTGCGCCCGCATCAACTGCGCCCACGATGATGCAGCGGCATGGAAGCAAATGATCCGCCACGTGCGCAAAGCGGGAAAGAAGCTGAAACGCAAATGCCAGGTGGCAATGGATCTGGGAGGGCCCAAGATTCGCACCGGTCCCCTGCAGCCCGGACCCCCACTGGTGAAGATCCGCCCCCTGCGAGACATCCGGGGCTCCGTGACCCACCCTGCCAGGGTGTGGCTGAGCCCGGGGCCGCCACCCTCCGGAGATGCCCTTCACCTGCCCGTGGGCGAGGAGGCCTGGCGGGGCTTCAGTGCGGGTGACACTCTCTACTTCCGGGACCTCAGGGGAAAGAAGCGCCAGTTCACGATCACTTCGAAAGAGGCCGAGGGGCTTCGGGCAACCTGTTCCAAGACCGCTTACGTCCAAACCGGCACCGCTCTGTACAGCGACCGCGCGGCCGGTCGCCCCTCGCTCGTCCTCGGCTCGCTCCCACACCAGCAGCGGCCCATCATCCTTCGCAAAGGTGACCGGCT
>JBFKLX010000294.1:0-5404 GCA_041630155.1 Acidobacteriota bacterium | reverse complement strand
GGGGGCGCCCTGGGTGGCGCCGGGCTGGCAGCCCACCGCTACTTCTGGGGACCGCTGGCGGCCGGGGTCTTCATTGCCGGAGCCTCCTCTTATGAGCTCGACCTGGCAAAGCTGATCTCACAGGGCTTGGACGAGCTGGGGGTCACGGCCGCGGAGGTCGGCGGCAAGCGGATACTGCTCAAGCCCAACCTGGTGGAGCCCCATCCCCAGGCGACCCACATCAACACACACCCTCTGGTGGTGGGAGGGGCGGCCGAAGCTTTCCTGAGGCTGGGCGCTGAGCGCGTGATCGTGGCAGAGGGCCCGGGGCACCGGCGCGATACACTGCTGGTACTCGAACAGTCCGGGCTGCAGCAGGTCCTGCACCAGCACCGGATCCCCTTTTTCGACCTCAACGAAGACGCCGGCTACCGCGTGGCCAACGCCGGCCGGCTGACCCAACTGAAGACCCTGGCCTTCTCACGCGTGCTGGCCCAGGTCGACTGGGTGGTCTCGATGGCCAAACTGAAGACTCATCACTGGGCGGGCGTCACGCTCTCGATGAAGAACCTCTTCGGGACGATTCCAGGCATTCTCTACGGGTGGCCCAAGAACGTCCTGCACACGGAGGGAATCATCGAGTCGATCCTGGACCTCACGGCGACGCTCCGACCGCAGTTCGCCATCGTGGACGGCATCGTCGGCATGGAAGGTGACGGGCCGATCATGGGTCCTCCCCGCCCTGCCGGCGTGATCGTCATGGGTCGCAACCTGCCCGCCGTGGACGCCACCTCGGCGCGTGTCATGGGAATCGACCCGCAGCGCATCTTCTACCTGTCGGGCGCCGACGAGTGGCTGGGGCCGATTCGGGAGTCACGGATCCAGCAGCGCGGCGAGACGCTCGAGTCGGTCCGCACCAACTTCGCCCTGGTCGACTCGATTCCGGCCCATCAGGGAATCCGGCTGGAGTGACAGCTGCCCCAATCGGGCCACAACGGCCTCGAGAACGTTGACAGTCCGAACGGGCAACTGGTATCCATGGCCCGGCCCATGCAGAAACGTTTTGCCCTCTATTTGGGCGTGCTCCTGTCCTTCTATCTGGTCCTGTTTCTCGGCCTGGTGGACTCGGCTCTGCTTTCGGACTTCGCCAAGTTTCACGCCTCGGCCCAGCTCCATCTGGAAGGCAAGAGCATCTACACCCGCCCCGAGGTGGACCGCTTCGTGCAGTGGGATTTCGACCTCGGCCCCAAACCGCAGCTGACCTACCCCAACTTGAATCCTCCTTTTTTGACCCTGCTGGTGCTCCCTCTGGCCCCGCTCCGGTACCCGGAGGCCTGGTGGATCTGGTCGGTTCTCTCACTGTTCTGCGGGATGGCCGCAATGGCTCGCCTGGAGATCACGACCCGTAGCGGTCCGGCTCGCGTCAACCGCCAGTTGGGATTTCAGCTGCTGCTCCTGGCCTTCTACCCGACCTTCGCCAACATGGAGTACGGCCAGGTCTCGCTCTTTCTGTTCTGGCCGGTGGTGGAAGCCTGGATCGCCGCCCGCCGCGGGGCCGACCTCCTGGCGGGATTCTGGCTGGGGCTGGCCCTGGCGTTGAAGCCTTTCTTCGGCCTCTTCGGACTGTTCTTCCTGGTGCGCCGGCGCTGGCTGCTCCTGCTTTCGATGGGCGCCACCTTCTCGATCTGCACCCTTCTCTCCGTGGCCGTCTTCGGCTGGAGCACCCTTCAGGAATACCGCTCCGTGGTGGGCGACATCACCTGGGTCGGCACCAACTGGAATGCTTCGTTCTTGGGGATCTTCTCGCGCTTTCTGGGTGGAAGCGATAGCGCCCCCCTGCTGGAGTATCCCCAGCTGGCGCGCATCCTAGCCTCTCTCGGTTCGGTGCTGGCCGCCACCCTGCTGGCCTTGCTGGCCCATCGGGACAGCCGCCCCTCGATCGACCTCGGCTACGCCCTGACGCTGGCCCTCATGCTGCTGATTTCACCCCTGGGCTGGGCCTACTATTTCCCCTGGCTGCTGCTCTCTTATCTGATCGGATGGCAGGCCCTCAGCGACCTGCCCGCTCAGGCCGCTCAACCCTGGTGGAGCTTGCTGATCGTCTCGTTTCTCCTGAGCGCTTCGCCCATCCCCCTGCAATCCGCCCTCTACGAGTACCCCCCCTGGCACTGGTACCTCTGGTCGGGCGTTCACTCCTACGCCCTGCTGCTGCTGGCCGCAGTGCTGGCGGCGGTCTGGGCCAAGCTCATCTCTCGCTCCGCCCAGATCGCGGCCTGAAAACGGGACCAGTCTCGAACTAGTCGGAATCGGAGAATTCGGCGAAGGCGACGACGTTGCCGGCCGGTTCTCGGACGAATATCTCCCGCGCTCCGTAGAAAGTGGTGCGCAAGGGGACGACCACCGGGGCCGATTGCAGCAGGGGGATGATCTGGTCCAGGTTCTGGACCCGAAAATACAGGATGGTCGAGGAGGCCTTGGAACTCTTCGAGAGAACGGGGATGTCCTCGGCAATGCTGGCACGGCTCTGATACATCACCTGCAGATTGCCCCGCCCCAGGATTACGAATCCCAGCCGGTCTTCGTGGGGGACTTCGTCGAGTTTCTCGAAACCGAGCTTCAGCCAGAAATCCAGGCATGGCTCGATTTCCTCCACGATCAGAATCGGAGTCAGGCTTTTCATCGTCGTGCCCTCATCAGTGAGCGTTTCAGCCGCAGCACCCGCGCCTCCCTGCAGGCCGAAAAGCAGCGCGCCAGACACCAGCCCGGTCGAGAAGAAAGGGGACAGGATCATGGTCGGTAGACCTCTTGCTGGCCCGAAATTATAGCAGAAGCTCCGGCCGGCCGATCCAAACCTCCGCCGATGCGGAATTTTTCCACAGTATGTAATCGGAATCACCGGGAGCGCATTTGCACTAGCCCACAATATCGAGCACAAGGCGCAATGCCTCTGGGGAAAAGGGAAGGGTGAGCGAACCATGAACTCTGCCAGTAGCCGGAGGGGGCTGCCCTGGTCTGCTGCCGCGAGCGTCCAACTTGGACTGGGCGCCGTAGTAACAGCCAGCCTAGCATGGATGCTTCTGCAGCCACGGACATTCCTGGCCGCTGGTCTTCCCGCACTCGACACTCTGGCGGTCATCGCGGCTTTCGGTGCGCTGGGCCTGGCGCTGCTGAAGCTGGATGGCCACACGGCGGTGAGAGCGAGCGCCCTGGGGGCGGCCCTTCTGCTGGGTTTTTACATCCACGTCAGTTCCAATATCTCGGCAACTGCCGAGTTGCTGCTGCTGGCCGTGGGTCTCAGCTCGTATCAGCTTTCCAGCAAAAGGGCCTTTTGGGCCGCTACGGCGGCCATCTCAGTGATGCTCTTGATTCCCGTTTTGTGGGGCCCCCTGGAGGGACTTCCTTACTTCTGTCTGGGCGTGCTCAGCGCGGCCGCTTTGAAACTGCACAATGAATCCCGCGATTCCCAACTGCAAGAGGCCCTGGCGACGTTGCATGAGGAGTTGCTGCGGCGCGAGCGAGCAGAATCCGCCCTGCGTACCGAAGAAGAGCGCTATCGCCTGGTGGCCCATGGGACCAATGACGGCTGGTGGGATTGGAATCTCGAGGAGAATGAAATCTACTTCTCGCCGCGCTGGAAGAGCATGATCGGCCATCAGGACGAGGAAATCGGCACCGACCCCGAAGAGTGGTGGGGCAGGGTGCACCCCGAAGACGTCGAAGCCTTGCAGGATCGGATGAACTTCCAGGTGCGGCGCGGCGCCTCCACCTTCCGCGAGGAATACCGCATCCAGCAGAAAGACGGCGGCTATCGCTGGATGTTCTGCCGTGGAGTCGCCGTACCGGATGAGAACGGCAAGGTGGTGCGTCTGGCCGGCTCGCAGACGGACATCACGCAACACAAGCTCAACGAACAGCGCCTCGAGCATCGAGCCTTTCACGACGAACTGACCGGCCTTCCCAATCGGGCCGTTTTCGTGGAGCAACTGCGAAGCGCTCTGCACAGACTCCGAACGGACCACACCTACAGCTTCGCGGTGCTGTTCCTGGATCTGGACCGCTTCAAAGTCGTCAACGACAGTCTGGGTCACCTGGCGGGCGACGAGCTGCTCAAAGAAGTCGCCTCCCGCCTCAACAACAAGCAATACCCTATCCACACCGTGTCACGGCTCAGCGGGGACGAGTTCGCCATCCTCATCGATGGAATCAAGAACCCGCGCGAGGCCTTGCTGATCGCCAATTGCATCCGCCAGGAATTCCGGAGGCCCTTCCGCCTGGCCGGCAGGGAGCTCTTCGTCACCCTCAGTATTGGCGTGGCCTGGGGCAAAGCCGAGTATCAGCAACCCGAGGATCTGCTTCGCGACTCGGACACCGCCATGTACCAGGCCAAGACCAGCGGCCGCAACTGCTGCGAGCTCTTTCAGAAGCGCATGCACTCCCGAGCGGTCGACCTGCTGCATCTGGAAAATGATCTCAGGAGGGCCGTCGAGAACCTCGAGTTCTGCCTCCACTACCAGCCGATCGTCTCCCTGAAGAACTACGAAATCGTCGGCATCGAGGCCCTCTTGCGCTGGGACCATCCGGAACAGGGACTTCTGGTCCCCAAGGATTTCCTGTCGGTAGCAGAGGAAACCGGCCTGATCCTGCCCGTCTACTGGTGGGTCCTTCGTGAAGCTTGCCGCTTCATCAACGAAGTCCGCGCCGAGATTCCCGAACTGCCGCAGATTTCCGTCAGCGTCAACCTGTCAGGCCGCCAGTTCAACCAGCCCGACCTGGTCGATCGCGTCCTGCAGGCATTGCGGCAGGCAGACCTGCCTCCGGAAGGCTTGTGCCTGGAGATCACTGAGAACGTCCTCATGAACCAGTCGGGTGCCTCCACTCAAATGCTGGAGCAGCTCCAGGCCAAAGGGATCCAAATCCATCTGGACGACTTCGGAACCGGCTATTCTTCCCTCGGATACCTGAATCAGTTCTCCTTCGACGCGCTGAAGATCGACCGATCGTTCATTCAGAGCCTCGCCGCCAACGGCGAGAACATGAAGATCGTGCGAGCCATGGTCGACCTGGCCCACAACCTCTCGATGAACGTGGTCGTGGAAGGTTTGGAAACGATCGAACAGATCGAACACATGAAGGCGCTCTCGAGCGATATGGGACAGGGCTACTACTTCTCCCACCCGCTCTCGGGCAAGGACGTCAAAGAACTGCTCCTGAGCGAACCGCGCCTGGCAGTCTTCGACTACTGGCGTAAGACCAAGACAGGATGACCCCATGGGCGGCTCGCGCTGCCAAATGGGAACGCTCGAAGCTCCGGCACCAGAGTTCCAACGATTCCTCGAGATTCAAATTCCAGATCCCACGCCCCTAAGTACCCCGATCCATAAATACAGCAACGTATGTTGCGGGCGTTTCCAAGCAGGTGCCGGCC
>JBFKLX010000293.1:0-5418 GCA_041630155.1 Acidobacteriota bacterium | reverse complement strand
GAGGAGGCGCCGAAGCGGTCCAGCCCGCTCTGATACTCCTGGCGCGCCTCCAGTACCATCTGGCGAGTGGCATCCAGCTGCCGTTCCATGATCTCTTCGCGCTGGCTGAGCCGTTCGATCTCTTCCAGCTTGTTGCGGTTTTCCTGGGTCGAGGGCATTTCGTCCGGGGCCGAGATATGGACGCTGGACACGTTTCCGACTTCGACGCCCCCCAGCAGCACGATGTCGCCCGGCTTGAGGCCGGAGACGTTGTTGAGATACGTCTTGGCGGCGAAGGTCTCCTCGAACAGGCCCACCTGTGATCCGATCGTGAAGATCGCCACCGCGAGAATGGCCGAGGCCGCCACCACGAAGATGCCGACTTTGAGTTCCGAGAGGGTAACCTTCTCCTTCTTTTCCATGGTGCCTGCCCTCGAGGTACGCCTTTTCTCTTGAGGTCTGTCCTAAGTCAAGAACTCCTGGATGTAAGGGTCTTTGGACTCCAGCATGGCCTCGTCAAAACCCTCGAAGAGAATCCGCCCTTCTCTCAGTATAACGAAGCGGGTGTTGATGAGGCAGAAATCGTCGTTCTCGGGGCGGAAGACGACCGGTTCGTCGTCGGTTCCGGGCACGGCCAGCTCGCTCGCCAGGTTGAGAGCCGACTTCAAGTCGTGGGTGACGAAAATAGAGGAGACCCCCTGCAGGTCGCGCAGCTCGATCATCAAATCGCAGATGGTGCGGCCGGTGATCGGGTCCAGTCCGGCCGTCGGCTCGTCGTAGAGCATGATGCGGGGATTGCCTACCATGGCTCTCGCGATGGCGACGCGGCGGCGCATCCCTCCCGAGAGCTCGGAAGGCATCTTGTCGATGGCTCGCTCGAGGCCGACGAAGCCCAGCAGCCGCCGCACCACCTGCTCCACGTCGTCCAGGTCGCGTGTCCCTTCTTCCAGCAGGCGATAGCCGACGTTTTCCCCGACCGTCAGGGAGTCGAACAGCGCACTCTCCTGAAACACCATCCCAATCTGCTTGCGAATTGGCATCAGTTCTCGTTCCGAGAGATGAGTGATGTCCTGATCGTGCACGTAGACCCGGCCCGAGTCGGGTTTGATCAGGCCGAGCACCATTTTCAGCAACGTGCTCTTGCCCGAGCCACTGCCTCCCAGAACGACTTTGGTCTCCCCCTCCCGAACCTCGAGGCTGAAGTCCTGAAGCACCGGCAGCGAGTCGTAGCTCTTGGACACCCGTTCGAACCGGATGGCGCTCATTTACCGCAACTCCAGGATGATCTTGCTGAGAAAGAAGTCGGCCACGATCACCAGGATCGAGGCTGTCACCACTGCCTGAGTCGTGCTCTGCCCGACGCCGCGCGTGCCCCCGCGGGTGCGGAGTCCGAAGTAGCAGCCGACCATCCCCACGATGAAGCCGAACACGACCGGCTTGACCAGCCCTTCCAGGGCGTGGTTGTAGTCCAGGGAGCGGAGCGCCGTGCTCCAGTACAGGGACGTGTTCAGCTGCAGTGTGTAGAAAGAAACGATCCAGCCGCCCACCAGGCCGAACAGATCGGCCAGTACCGTCAGCAGCGGAAGCATGGTCGTGCAGGCGACCATCCGGGGTGTGACCAGCTTCTTGACCGGATCGGTGCCCAGAGCGCGCATGGCGTCGATCTGCTCCGTCACGAGCATCGAACCCAGCTGGGAAGCGATACCCGAGCCCACACGCCCCGCCACCATGAGGGCCGTCAGCACCGGTCCCAGCTCTTTGACCAGGGACAGAGACACCAGCTGGCCCGTCAGATTCACTGCTCCGAAAGCCTTCAAGGAGCTGGCCGACTGCAGGGCCAGCACTCCTCCTGTGAAGAATCCGGTCAGGATCACGATGACGACCGAGCCGACCCCGATCAGATCCATCTGGCTGAAGGTGTCCTTGACGTACCGTGGTTTGCGAAACAGGTTGGCCAGTGCTTCCAAGCAGAGCAGCGTAAAGGCCTGGACATCGGCAAGGATTTGAATGAAGAAATTCATGTACTGAGCCGCCTGCTCATGCCTTTCGCTCCAGCCGCATCTGCAGCTACCCTAAAGTGTTACACTATCCCCTCCAGACTTGGCAACTTGCACCAGGCTCGGCGTGGGTCAAAAATGAATCCCGTGCTCGAGAGCCTCTAACGCGAACATGATCCGAGAGATTCTAAAGTACGGGGCGCCGGAGCTGGAGCGAATGAGCGATCCTGTGCAGATTTTCGATGCGTCGCTCCGGCAGCTTGCCGACGACCTGCTGGAGACGATGTACGCAGCCCCCGGGATCGGTCTGGCGGCTCCTCAAATTGGAATCAACACCCGCTTGATCGTGGTCGACATCACCTCCGGGGCGGAGCCCGGACAGCGACTCGTGCTGGCCAACCCCCGCCTCCTCGAGCAGGAAGGCTTTCAGAAGGACGAAGAAGGTTGTCTCAGCATTCCCGGTTTCACCGCTGTAGTCGAACGCCCGCAGCAGATTCGGGTCCAGGCGCAGGACCTTCGGGGCGAGCGGCTGGAGCTGGAGGCGGGAGACTTGCTCGCCCGAGCGCTCTGCCACGAAATCGATCACCTCGACGGAATCCTCTACCTCGACCGGGTCTCTCGGCTCAAGCGCGATATGATCAAGCGCAAGATCCGCAAGCTGATCAAAAAAGGGGAGTGGTGACTTGTCCCGTGTCCTGTTCTTGGGCACCCCTGAGTTTGCCGTTCCCTCCCTGGTGAGCTTGCTGGAGGCGGGCGGCCTCCAGGTCGTGGGGGTCGTGACCCAGCCCGACCGGCGGGCGGGCCGCGGGCTGCATCTGACGCCGCCGCCGATCAAACGCCTCGCCAGCCGGCAAGGGATCCCGCTGCTGCAGCCTCAGCGCATTCGGAACGATGCGGCGGCTCACGAGTTCGCCCGCAAGCTACGGCCGGACCTGATGGCTGTGGTCGCGTTCGGACAACTGCTTCCTGCGTCTTTCTTCGAGATTCCGCCTTTCGGCGCTCTCAACGTCCACGCCTCGCTGCTGCCCCACTACCGCGGCGCCGCGCCCGTGGCTCACGCCCTGCTGGATGGCCGGACGGAAACTGGTGTGAGCATCATGAAAATCGATTCCGGCATGGACACCGGGCCGATCCTGGCCCAGCAACGCGTGGCGGTGGGCCCGGACACGACTGCCGGCGAGTTGTCGCAACAGCTGGCGGTCTTGGGCGGAAGGCTGCTGGTCGGCACCGTCTTTCGCTGGATTGCCGGGGAGATCGAACCACGGGTCCAGGATCAGGAGCAGGCGAGCCTGGCGCCTCGCTTGAAGAAGAAGCAGGCGGTGTTGGACTGGAGCCATTCCGCTTCGCGGCTGCACAACCAAATACGAGCCTTCAATCCCTGGCCGGTGGCGAGCTCGCGGTTGCGGGGCGAGACGATCAAGGTCTGGGCGAGCCGGAGTCCTGTGACGGGGGGAGCGGAGGAGGGGCCAGGGAGGGCGGAAGCGGAGCCAGGGACGATCGTTGCCATCGGCGATCAGGGAATCCGGGTCGCATGCGGGCGAGGCGGCCTCTGGCTGATCGAGCTGCAGCCCCCCAACCGCCGCCGCCTGCCGGCCCCCGATTTCGCCAACGGCTGGCAAATCCGGACGGGAGAGCAGTTCGATGGTCCCGCTGCTTGAGGCCGGTTCGGTCATACTCTCGCATTTCACGGCAGAACGGCTCCTCGCGGCTCAGCGCCGGAAGCTGTCGGAAATCGATGTCTCGCTGGATCTCAACCTCAGTGTCAGCCGGGTCTCCCTGGACGCGAATGGTGTGGAGTTCGACGGCGGGCGGCGGGCAAGCTGGGAAGTGGTCCGCAAGATTGCTGGATCCCCCAATGGCTGCTTCCTGACGGAGGCCGCAGGGGTCTGGAGGATCCAGGTTTTTTCCTCGCTGACACACCGTCCTTGCAGCCTGATGCCCACCACGGGAGCTCCCACGGCGCTGGTGGCCGGTTTCACGATGCACCGCATCAAAGGCATCACGCCGGATGTGGACGCCCAGCGCAAGCTGGAAGCCCTGGGGCGTCCTCGAGGCCGTGTCCTGGACACCAGTACTGGCCTGGGCTACACGGCGATCGAGGCGGCCCGAACCGCCTCGGAAGTGGTGACCATCGAACTGGACCCCGCCATGCTGGAACTGGCCGGCTACAATCCGTGGTCGAGGGAGCTCTTCCGGAATCCCCGGATCACCCAACGCACGGGGGACAGTGCACGACTGGTGACCGAGCTCGAGTCCAGCTCCTTCGACGCTGTCTTGCACGATCCCCCAACCTTCCGTCTGGCTGGAGAACTTTATTCGCAGGCCTTCTACCGGGAGCTGCAGCGCCTGCTGGTCCCGGAGGGCCGGCTCTTTCACTACGTAGGCGACCCAAAAAGCCGCCATGGTGGCCGCCTCACCCGTCAGGTGGTTCGCAGCCTGAACCAGGCCGGGTTTGGTCGGATCGTTCCGCGGCCAGCGACGCACGGAGTTACGGCAGCAAATTCCCACCACCCGTGAAACTCCACAGCAGGGACGGAACGACCAGTGATAATGACGAGGACAGCGCCTCCGCCCCCAGCGACGGTGACAGGGCAGTGACGGTGATGAGGACAGAGCCTGTGCCCCAGCGACGGGGACAAAACGGGGACCGACGGGGACAAAACGGGGACAGGGGACAAACGGGGAGGACAAAACGGGGACAAAACGGGGACAGGGCACGGACAGTGGGGACAGGGCACAAGACTGACCCTAGCGACGGGGCCAGGGCACAAGCACAAGAGAGAATGACCCTAGCGACGGGGACAGGGCAGAAGCACGAGAGAGAGAATGACCGCCGCCCCTCCGACGGGGACTAGACGGGGACGGACAGGACGAGGACAGGGCGCGCCGACCAAGAACGACCGGCAAGCGGGTCAATGGTCTGTGCCGTCCCCCAGGTCCGCTTTGTCCGGAGCGGAGGAGAATACAGGAGAGCAACGGCGACAACGGGGACAGGGGACACAGCAGAGGACACGAGACCAGGATGATCCGGGAGGCTCAGGGCCCATCGAATCAACCCCATCTTTCACCGCATCCAGGGGCTGGAGGCCCCTTCGAGGGATTTCCTTTGAGGTCGCCGATTCCATCAGCTGACCAAGAAGGAAACAAGGAATCTCCTGAGAGCTTCTTACGTCAACTCTTTTTGGGGTCAGCGGTCCACGGAAGACATTGAGCCTGGTGAGAAGAACGAGGCGTGCCGGTGCTGCGCTGTCCGACCCCACGATGGCTCGAGTGGCAGGTTCTTGGTGACAAGGGGTGACCGGGCTCTCGGTGCGAGGCGGCGCCGCTTGCCAGATGTACTGATACACCCGAGAGAGAGCGCGCGGAACAGGTGCGACGTTTTGTCCAGAGTTGCTCGTGCAGGGATGCCCGAGCCAGCGGATCTCAGGGTTCGAGCGGTTGG
>JBFKLX010000292.1:0-5425 GCA_041630155.1 Acidobacteriota bacterium | reverse complement strand
TGCGGCATCGTGCGCCGCTTCTACTCGCAGGCGGGCATGATCGCCCTGGCCAATGAAGGGGCCCACATCTGGGCTGACTGGGAAAGCCACATCGGCTCGATCGATGACGATGGAATCGTGTTTCACAGGCCCGGAATGCTGTTCATTCCGCCTCGCATCGACGGCGGCATCCGCGGAATCGTCGACGAGATGAGGAAACTGGGGATCGCAGTTTCCATCCTGACCGCAGACCAGGCGGCCGACCGTTTTCCCTTTCTCCAGACGGAATCCTTTTTTCCTCCGCGACGACCCGACGACGAAGCCTTCTTCGAATCCACCGGACGCCCCATCGAAGGGGCGGTCTTCGAAGAGGACGCCGGCTACGTGGTCACTCCCGACTTGGCTACGCAGAACCTTCGCTCCGCCGGGGAGCGAGAGGGCGTCCGCTTCTCGGTGAATCACGAGGTGTGCTCGATTCGAAAGGTCGATGCTCGCCGGTTTCAGCTCGTTGCCAGCGACGGGCGCGTCACCGAGGCGGAGGTGGTCGTCAACGCCGCGGGGCCACACTCGACGCTCGTCAACCGGATGGCCGGGGTGACGCTGCCCATGGAACTCCGCCCCCTCAGACGCGAGGTCCATTCCCTGGCCAATCCCCTGTTCCACCCGGAGAAGGGCTCGCCTTTGCCCATCGTCGGGGACCTGGACGGGGGAGTGTACTGCCGTCCCGAATCAGGCGGACGCAGCCTGATCGTGGGATCGACCGATCCCAAATGCGACGATCTCGACTGGGTGGATGATCCCGACGATTTCAACGACGCGATCACGGACGCATACTGGGAACGTCAATGCTTTCGCTTGATGAAGCGGATCCCTTCGATTCGCCTGGGACCGAAGCGGGGACTGTGCTCGCTCTACGACGTCACGGTCTCGGATTGGTATCCGATCGTCGACCGCACCGACCTGCCCGGCTACTACGTGTGCATTGGCACCAGCGGTTCCTCGTTCAAGACGGCGCCCGTACTCGGCCAGATGGTGGCGCAACTGATCGAGAGCTGCGAAAACGGCCGGGACGTGGAGCAGCATCCGGTTCAGCTGCCCCTTCCCCGCACCGGAATCACGATCGACACGGCGTTCCTCTCGCGAAAGCGTGGCGAGCTCCAGTCGACGGGGACGGTGATTGGCTGACGCCACTGATTGACTCTCCCACCCGACCAATTCCGAAGTGTTGCGCTCCTGCTCTCGGGGAAAGCCTTTGGGAGCTCTCGCGGGCGCCCCTTCAACGAGTCGCTCGCTGCGGGAAACTGTCAGCGCTGGTTGGAGGAATCTGGAGAAGTCGGCCACTCTACTGGCCGCTCCCGGGCCTGTAGCCTTCAGAGACGCTCGAGAAGGGCCTGGAAACGGGGGTGATCACGGATCGAGTCGAGGTCCGGATCGTACAGGAACCAGGCCTTCTCCAAGGGTCCGAACGTAGACGCCTTCTCCAGGCAGTCCAGCGCCTCTTCGGTCTCCCCCAGCAATGAGTAGTCACAAGCGACGCCGTAAAGTGTCATCGGTTCCCCCGGGTCGGCCGTGACTGCTCGAACCGCCCAATCCCGTCCTTTTTCGTCTTCTCCCAAGCGAATCGCCGCGGCGGCGCCCACGTAGAGGGCGCGGCCGTCTCCGGGAAAGAGCTCGAGATGTTTGCCGGCAGCCTCGAGACTGCGTCGGAAGGCGGCTTCAGCCCGGTCAGCGCGTGCCAGCGCCAAGTACGCCATGCCCGCCAGGTAAGAGGCGTTGTAGTCTCGAGATCGGACCTGAGCAGCCCCTTCAGCGAGCCCCGCCGCTTGTTCCAACTTCCCCTGACTGAAGCAGGCCCGCGCATGGAAGTAGAGGGCCTCGAAAAGGTCGGCTTTCTCGCGAACGGCTCTCTCGAATGCCTCCTCGGCCTCGGCGTAGTGCCGTGCCAGCAACAGGGCCACGCCCCGGGCTACCTGGGCTTCTGCCAGTTCCGGATCCGAAGCCAGGGCCTTGCGACTGGCCTGATCGGCCTCTGAGATGTAGGCAGGGTCGACATCGAACCAGGTGTAGAGGAACCAGCAGCAGTTGGCAACCCAGGCGTGGGCCGCAGCATAGTCGGGATCGATTGAAGCAGCTTCCAGGAAGAGCCTCCGTGCCTTCTCGTAGCCGGCCCGGCGAAACTGATAGAAGAGCTGACGCCCGCGCAGATAACAGTCGTACGCCAAAGCTCGAGAGGTTCCGACGCTCAGGAGTTTGTTCCGTTCTCCTTCGCTGAGTACCAGTTCGAGAGCCTTCACGATGCTACCGGCAATCTCCTCCTGGATGGATAAGACATCTTCGATCTCCCGGTCGAACGTCTGTGCCCAGAATTGATAGCCGTTCTCTACATCGACGAGTTGGGCGCTGACTCGCAGCCGGTTTTCGGAGCGGCGCACGCTGCCTTCCAACACTGTTCGGACGTTGAGCAGGGCTCCGATCTGGCGGATTCTCTGGCTGGTTCCTTTGAAGGAGAAGGCCGATGTCCGAGACGCCACACGCAGCTTGCTCACCCTTCCGAGGGCGTTGATCAACTCCTCGCTCAAGCCGTCGCTGAAATAGTCGTTCTCAGGATCGGGGCCGAGGCTCACGAACGGAAGTACTGCAATCGAGGGAGAACCCGCGTCGGGCGGTCTTTCCAACCTGACACGTGTGGAGCCAGATCCCGTGTTGAGGCTCAGCCTCCTGAGATCGGCCGCCACTTCGCGCGCTGACTGGTAGCGCAGCTCGCGATCTTTCTCGAGGGCCTTGGCAACGACCCAATCGAATTCAGGGGGGAGGTCGGCATTGAGGTGTGACGGCGGGGGAGGGTCCTCGTGAAGGATCTGATCGCAAAGAGCCGCGAAAGTCCGTCCCCGGAAGGGCAGAGTGCCGGTAGCCATCTGGTACAGAAGGACCCCGAACGAATAGAGGTCGGTGCGAGCGTCCAGTTGCTCTCCCAGCAGTTGTTCCGGCGACATGTAGAAGACGGTTCCCATTGCGACTCCCGGGCTGGTCAACGTCTCGGACGCCATGACGGTGGGAGCCTCCGAAGCGCTGCCCGGCTCATACCTTTGCTCCACCAGCTTGGCCAGCCCAAAGTCGAGGATCACCACGTCCTCACGGTCATTGACGAAGATGTTACTGGCCTTGATATCGCGATGAACGACGCCCTTGGAGTGAGCCGCCTCCAGCCCCTCGGCGACCTGGATGGCCAGTCGAAACGATTCCTGAAGCGGGAGAGGTTTGTCCTGTATTCGCTCCTGAAGTGTTTCTCCGTGCAGCAGCTGCAGCACCATGAAAGGCTGGCCTTCGGAGTCTCCCACATCGTAGATGCTGCAGATGTGCGGGTGGTCGAGCGTCGAGGCCATTCGGGCCTCTCGGCGAAAACGCTCCAGGGCCTCCCCGTCGGCAACCTCCCGAGAGAGGAACTTGAGAGCCACCAGCCTGCCCAGCCGCGTGTCTTCGGCTTTGTAGACCTCGCCCATGCCACCGCCGCCGAGCCGCTCCAGGATTCTGTAGTGGGAAACCTTCTTGCCAATCATGAGCCGAAATTCGGGGCGAGGGCACCGGACGAAGAACGGGTTCTTTTGGATGGTACTTCGTGGATGTCTCCCAGTTCAACGGGCCCCGACTGGCAGGTCTCAGATTCTGGCCTGATAGGTATAGAGCTGATGATAGCGACCTCGCTGCTCGATCAGGTCGTCGTGTCGGCCCCGCTCGACGATTTGGCCGTCTTCGATCACCAGGATCTGGTCGGCTCGCCGGATGGTGCTGAGCCGGTGTGCGATGACGAAGGTGGTGCGTCCTTGCATCAGCGCCGCCAGGCTCTCCTGAATGAAGGCTTCGCTCTCCGTGTCGAGGTTCGACGTGGCCTCATCCAGGATCAGGATCCTGGGGTCGGCCAGCAGTGCCCGGGCGATGGTCACGCGCTGTCGCTGGCCGCCGGAGAGCTTGACGCCGCGCTCGCCGATCAAGGTGTCCAGGCCCTCTTCCAACCGATCGGTGAACTCCGTGACATAGGCCAGCCGCGCAGCTTCCACCAGCTCCCCGTCTTTGGCCTCGGGCCGGGCGAAACGCAGATTTTCCCGGATGGTGCCGGCGAACAAGAAGTCGTCCTGCAGGACGACGCCCAGGCGCCGGCGGTAGCTTTCCAAGGTGACTCGCGACAAGTCGTGACCGTCGATGGTGACGAGGCCCCCGCGCGGGGTCAAGAACGATGCAACCAGACCGGCGATGGTCGTCTTCCCCGAGCCTGAGCTTCCTACCAGCGCGGTGACGGATCCGGCGGGCGCCTCGAAGGAAATCTCCTGAAGCACGTCACTGTCTCCCTCGTAGGCGAAACTCACGCTATGGAAGGTGATGTCCCCTTGGATTTCTTCCAGGACCAGAGTGCGCTGCGACTCGTCGATTTCACGAGGCGCCTCCAAGATTTCGGCGGTTCGATCCAGACCCGCGAACGCCTCGGTCATCTGGCTGCCGATGTTGCTCATTTGCAGGATCGGAGCGATCAGGAAGCCGAGGTATAGGCTGAAGGCGAAAAAATCACCAATGGTCATATCGCCTTCAATGATGCGGACTCCCCCCAATCCCATGATGGTCACGGCCGCCAGGCCCAGCAGCAGGGTGGCCAGACTGGAAACCAAGCTGGTGGCGGTCAGCGACTTCTTGACATTTTCGAAGAGCCGCTCCACCCCCTGTTCGAACACCTTCAGCTCGAATCCCTCGGCGCTGAAGCCCTTGATGACGCGGATTCCGTTGAGCGACTCGGTCAGCCTCCCGGTCACCTCGGCGTTGATCTGGCCGCGCTCACGGAAGATGGGGCGAATGTAGCCGAACGCCTTCAGGGAAATCAGCCCGAAGACGATCAGAGGCAGCAAGACGTACAGAGTCAGGCGGGCATTGATCTGGATCAGCAAACCGAGCGCCACGACCGCGGTCAAAGCTCCGCCGAAAAGCTGCACCAGGCCGGTGCCCACCAGATTTCGCACACCCTCTACGTCAGTCATGATGCGCGAAACCAACTCACCTGTTTTGGTGTTGTCGAAGAAGCGGACCGGGAGATAGACAATATGGCGATGGACCTGGGCCCGCAGGCGCGAAATCAAGTGTTGGGCTTCGACGCTCATTAGGCGCGTCAGAAGATAGGATGTAGCGGCCTGCAGCAGCAGCGCGCCGGCCACAGCCAGCAGGATGAGTTGCAGCAGTTGCAGATCCTTATCCTGGATCGCGTTGTCGATCACGAACTTGCTCGCCCCAGGCAGCACCAGACCCGCCAACCTGTTGATCGCGATCAGCGCCAAGCCTAGCAGCACCAGCTTCCAGCGCGGCAGGACGATCTCCAAAAATGCGTAGCTCAGCGTGGCCTTCGAGGGCTTCTTCTTTGTCGGATACATCCGTCTCCCCTTTTTTCGTGCCCTGTCCCCAATGTCCC
>JBFKLX010000291.1:0-5431 GCA_041630155.1 Acidobacteriota bacterium | reverse complement strand
TCTCAGTTTCGGCGCCACCAGGTGCAGGATCGAAAGCACTTTGTTGTCCGAATCCAGTTTGTAGGTGATCTCGAAAGCGGGATCTGGATGCCTGTAGATGAACAGGTCCTCGGCCAGCGGAATCACGCGGTTGGCATATTTCTCGGGATCGGCCGCCAGCTCGTCTGCGATTTCGATCATCTGGGCCTGCACCTCCGGGGGCAAGTTCTTGCGCAAGGTGCTGGCGTTCTTCGAGTAGCGAATTGCATACTCCGGGAATTCAGGGGCTGCAACAGCCATCGGCCTCATGCTCCGTCAGAAGATTCCGAGGTGCCGCGCAGAGGGCGAAGGGAGAGGATCCTGATCCGGTGCTGCGCCTCGTCCACGGCGTACTCGATTTCCAATGAAGTGTCCGGCACCATGAGGCGCCATGTCCCGGTCTTTTCGTCCTTCACGGCGGCTTCCGGTAGCGGTTGCTCGCCCAGCGAGTCGACCTGGTTCTGCAGCTTCAACAGCTCCGCCGCACCCAGGCCCGCCTGGGCCCTGATGGCGTGGTGGCTCTTGTGCACCACGAATTGGGCAGATTCCGTCGCTTCGAATCTGATGATGCTCTCCGTGCGGGACCGGTAGATCTGGCTCCGCTCGATCCGGGCAATTTGCTCGTAGGCCTGTTCCGGAATGACCATGGAGGCCCCTTCAGCGGTCTCGTGGCTCTGCTGTTCCTTCAACGAGGCGATCAACTTGTCCACGACCAGAAAGTGGTCCTGCCGGCGCCGCATGAAGGTAGTCGCCAGGAGTGCCGCCGTAGTCACCAGGACGATCACCAGGATGGGGAGCACCTCGGCCAGGGGAGCACCCAGGGAATACCAGACGCCGAAAAAGAGCGCTGCGAGTCCCAGGACGAACGCCAGAGCCACCAGGACGTTGGTGAACGTCTTTTTCTTGCGCTCCGCCTTCCAGAGAGCTCGGAGCCCCTCCTGCAGCCCCAGCTCCTTCACCAGTTTCTTTTGCTGCCAGAATTGACTCAACAGTGGGATGTTCAGGACGAACAGGACGGCTACGGCGATGCAGACCGGGGTCAACAGAATGACCGCCAGGATCGTCACAAAGATCAGCCAGGCCGACACCGCTTCGGCGAGGTCGTCCCAACCGAGAAGCAAGAGCAGCAATGCCGACAAGCCGAGCAGCAGCAAAAGGCCGGCTCCGGCTCCCAGCAGGTAAACACCGATCCTGAGAAGGGTGAAGAACCGTTCCTGCCACGGCGAAGCCCTGAGTTGACGCTGTTCCCTTTTCAGTATTTCCAGAGCTTCCGCGAACTGTTTCGCCTCGAGCTCGTGGTGCCTGGTAGACATCGTTCTGGGAGTCCTCGCCCGCAGAGGACAGGCGCCTCGCCAGATTCGCGCCCGGCTGTCGGCCCGGAAGCACGCGATCCCGGCATTTTTCGTATTTCCGGAGTGTACACGCAGGGACTGGCGCCTTTCAATCCAAAACGGGCAGCGGGACGGGAGGATTGGAAGCACCAATGGAAACCCAGGGGTCTCCCGAATCCAGTCTGGACAGGATGACAGGATGGACACGATTGGGACTGGCGATTCTGCCGGGCGGCATCCCGATGGGGACAGGGCAACTCTTTCTCCAGTAGGGCAACTTTTCTCGAGTGCGGCTCGCCTCCGAAAGAGACCGGGCAAGTCCGAAGGTCCGGCCTCGGGAACTGGGGACAGGGCAGTTTTTCAGGGCGACTTTTGGGGACAGGGCAGTAGCGTTTGACCGTCGTCTGGGGACAGGGGAAGCTGGGCCAGGTTCCCCCGGCCGGACTCAAAAAGAAAAGCTGTAGATCCCGTTGATCCTGTCCAATTCCTCGGGAATCCAGTCAGGACAGGATCAACAGGATGGACAGGATTGGGACTGGCGATTCCGCAGGGCGACAGCTGGGGACAGGGCAACTCTTTCTCCGACCCCGGGCAACTCTTTCTCCGAACCCCAGCGTCGAGAAACTGGGGACAGGGCAACTTTCCTCGAGTACGCACAAAGAAATCCTGTAGATCCTGTGATCCTGTCCAGCTTCTCCGCAATCCCATTCGAGTCTGAAGATCTGGGCTTTTCTCAACCCAGTGGCCCCGGCTTTTCCGGTGGAATCACCGGCCGGCAGCCGGTTTCGCTTCAGGGGTTGGAGGCTGGCGGCGCGGCTTCCTCGATGGTCACGTACTGATTGACGGTAAGGTCGGTGAGCCGCTGGACCGTACTGCTGGGCAGGGGCCATTCGATCTCGACCCAGTCCAGTTTTCCCTTGCTGCCCAGGCCCAGGATCAGACGTGGGTCGTGGGCGGAGAGGTAGCTGCCGCCGCCGTTGAGGTGCCGGGTCCGCCTCACCCCGTCCACCGACCAGGAAACCCTGGCGCCCACGGCGTCACGGTTGGACGTGCGCCCGACCAGCTTCAGGCCAATCCAACGATTCCCCTCCCCGGCCCGGTTGCGAAGCAGCAGCGGCGGCTCGTCGAGGTTGAGGATGGCCGCGTCGGAGCGGCCGTCGTTGTCGAAGTCGCCCAGCGCCAGGCCCCGGGCGGGAAACTTCCTGGCGAACACGGGGCCCGCCTGTGCGCTGACGTCCCGGAACCGCCCTTCGCGGTTTTCGAACAGCAGCAGCGGCTCCTTGTAGGTCACGTCACTGGCGTACTCGTCGATCATGTCGTCGGGGTGGCCATTGACCTGAAGCAGGTCCAGATCCCCGTCGTTGTCCAGATCGAAGAACCTGAGCCCCCACCCGCTCAGCAGAAAAGTCGACTTGCCCAGTTCGGTCGAAATCGACAGGTCCTCGAACGATTCGTTCCCGTTGTTGTGAAACAGAGAGTAGTACTGGTGATCGATGTTGGCGACGAACAGGTCCTGCCAGCCGTCCTGATCCACGTCGGCCGCGTCGACCCCCATGCCCGATGGGGCGGCTCCTTCCGAAGAAAAGCCCACGCCCGCGAACAGCCCGATCTCTTCCCACTCATTTTTGCCGCGGTTCACGAACAGGAAATCCTGGACCGTGTCGTTGGCCACGAACAGGTCGAGGCGGCGATCGTTGTTGATGTCGGCCGCCACCACACCGAGGGCCTTCCCCTTGGTCAGCCCAATCGCCGTCTCCTTGCTGGCCTCGGCGAAGGTGCCGTCGCCCCGGTTGCGGAACAGGAAGCTGGCGGTTGGCTCGAAGACCCTGGGGACGCAGTAGAAGCTCTTGCCCAGGGGGTTCAAGCCGCAGGAGATGTGCTGATCTTTGCTGAAGACTACGAAACTGCACACGAACAGGTCCAGCAACCCGTCCCCGTCGTAGTCGAACCAGACCGCACTCGTGGTCCAGCCCTGGACGACCACTCCGGCCTTCTCGGTGACGTCTTCGAAAGTGCCGTCTCCCCGGTTGTGGTAGAGGACGGTCCTGCCGTGAGAGGTCAGATACAGATCGGGAAAGCCGTCGTTGTCGTAGTCCCCCACGGCCACGCCCATGCTGAAGATACCCCCTGGAACTCCGGCCTTTTCGGTGACGTCCACGAAGGTCCCGTCACCCCGATTCCGGTACAAGGCATTGCGGGCGGGCTGCCCCGGTTGGTAGAACTCGCTGGGGCCGCTGGTGGTCAGGTAGAGGTCGAGCCAGCCGTCCTGATCGTAGTCGAGAAAGGCCAGACCGCCGGACATGGTCTCCGGCAGGTAGTGGGCCTCCGAGCGGCCGCTCTCGTGAACCCAAGTGATTCCCACCGAGGCGGCCGCCACCTCCTCCAGCAATGGCTCCGAGGCGAGATCCTCTTCGGCGGCGGCTGGTCGCCAGAAGCCCAGCATCCCGAAGCCTGCAGCCACCCAGAGAGCAGCGCCAGCGAGGCGGCGACCTCCGAACGACGGTCCGGGCCGGATTGTCTTCTCGCCGCGAGTCATGGCCTTGGCTTGGCTCCAGGGTTCAGTTTCCGCCGGGCCGTCTCGTAATTTGCTTTGAAGTCGAAGCGCTCCGGGGCCAGGGCGACGGCGGCGGCATACTCGTCCAGGGCTGGTTTCAGCTGCCCCAGGCTCCAGTAGACGTTTCCCAGCAGGTTCCGTGTTTCCGGGTCGCCTGGCCGCAGCTGCCGGGAGCGGCGCCCCGCCTCCAGAGCTTTCGAGAAGTCGCGCTGCTGCTGCCAGTAGAACGCCTCCAGAAACGCCCCCTCAGAGCTGTCCGGGTCGATCCGAGAGAGTTGGTCGAGGTGACTGCGAGCCAAATGGGGTGTTCCGGAAGAGAGATAAATCTTGGACAGGAAGCTGTGGGCCAGCCAGTTGTCGGGCTCGACCTCCACGATGCGCAGGAAGCTGGAGCGGGCCTCGCCGACCGCCCCGTCACGCAGCCGCAGCTGGCCCTGGTTGACCAGCGCCTCCACGATCTTCCGGCGGTTGGCTTCGTCCTCCTGGCGACTGTGCAGCTCCCGGTATTTCTGCAGGGCCTGCTGTGCCCGGGCCGTCTCGCCCGCCCTTCGGAGGGCGTTGCCCAGGTCGAAGTAGATTCGAGCGAAGGCTCGTGGCGACTCAGCCGCCTTCTCCAGGTGACGCACCGCCTCGAGATGGTCTTTCAAACCGTCACAGACGATTCCCAGCATGTGCAGGTATTCGGGGTTTTCCGGCTCCAGATCGACTGCCTTGCGAGCCGCCCCGCGCGCTGCCTCCAGGTTGTTCCCATAGCGCAGCGTCCGCGCCATCTCGAAATGGCCTTCCGCAGAGCCGGGGCTGGCCCAGACGGCTTCTTCAATCGAAGTCAGGGCCTTCTCGAATTCCTCCAGGTAAATGAAGATCTGCCCGCGGCGCAGATGGATGCGGGGATCGGTGGGCCGGCGAGAGGCAAATTTCTCGAAGGCGCGTTGGGCGCTTTTCGCCTCCTTGAGACGATAGTAGACGTCCGCCAGGAGCCAGAGTCCCTCCGGCGGCAGCCCGGGATCGTCCTCGACCTCCGAAAGCACGCGCGCGGCCTCTCTCGCATGGCCCAACTGATCCCGCGCCCGGGCGTATTCGAGGAGCTGACGAGGGTCGCTCGACTGGTGCTGAGAGGCGTCGTCCAGCTCCAACCCGGCGTCGCGAAGCTGCCCCGCCCGGATCATCGCCCGTGCGGAGTAGAGGTAGGGCCGGAAGTCGTCGGGATGCTTCTGTTTGAACTGGTCGAAGAGCTGGAGGGCCCTGCCGAAGTCACTCGCCTCGACCGCCTCCAGACCTTCCGTCAAGAGGCGATCGTCAGGCTCGGCAGCCCAAGCAGGGACGAACAGCAGGAGCCAAGCGGAAAGCGCCAGACATGCGTGCCGGACCGTTCCCGACCGATGCAACACCGCGGTGAAAACCGCCGACGCCATACTCGAAGAGTCCAACCGAGCCACCATGCCACCGAATTATAGGGGTTGGCACCCGGCAGGTTCAAAGTGGACGTGATACCGGCTTCCAGCCGGTGATTCCCCAAAGTCCCACCGGC
>JBFKLX010000290.1:0-5473 GCA_041630155.1 Acidobacteriota bacterium | reverse complement strand
GGAGCCGGAGGCGGAGGCTGCCCTCCAGCCCGAGCCGGTCGATTTCGGTGTTGCCTACGAGGACGAATGGCTGATTGTGGTCGACAAACCGCCAGGCCTGGTTGTCCACCCGGGAGCCGGCCGCAGGAGCGGCACCCTCGCCTCCGGTCTTCTCCACGCCTACCCCGACCTCGAAGGTGTCGGGGACTCCGGGCGGTGGGGAATCGTCCACCGGCTGGATCGGGACACGTCTGGCCTCATGATCGTGGCTCGAACGCCGGAGGTGCACACGAGCCTGACTCGGGCTCTCGCTCGCCGCCGGATCGAGCGTCTCTATTGGGCGCTCGTCATCGGGGTGATCGACATGAAGAACGGGACGATCGATGCGCCGATCGGGACCGACCCGGTCGACCGCCGCAAACGCAAGGTCACGGTCGGCGGACGTCCGGCTCGAACCCTTGAGAACACTGGACGGCTATTTTCCGATGGAGCTGCCGCAATCCGCGGAGGCCTGGTCGGAACGGGCACAGCGTCTGCGGCGGCAGGTCCTGGTCTCTCTCGGCCTCTGGCCGCTGCCCGCTCGGTCGCCGCTGCAGGCCGTCATTCACGGCAAGGTGTCACGAGACGACTACACCGTGGAGAAGGTCTATTTCCAGTCGTTCCCTGGACACTTCGTGACCGGCAACCTGTACCGGCCCAGACACGGCGGGACGCGGCTCCCGGCCGTGCTCTCTCCTCACGGCCACACGGGCAGCGAGGAGACGCGCCGGTTGAACGGCAGGTTTCACGATCATGGCCGGCAAGGCGTGCTCGAGCAGATCGCCAGCGGAGCCGAGAGATTCGAGGTCGGAGGCAGGCATCCGCTGCAAGCCCGGGCGGTTCAGCTGGCGAGGATGGGAGCCGTCGTCTTCCAATACGACATGGTGGGTTATTCGGACAGCCTGCAGCTGGCCCACAAAGGGTTGGGGGTCCGGGAACACATGAATACCGGGACCCGATGGGGGCTGGCCAGTCCGCAGGCCGAACTCTGGCTGCAGAGCCTGATGGGCCTGCAGACCTGGAATTCCATGCGCGCTCTGGACTTCCTGTTGTCGCTCCCCGAGGTCGACCCCGACCGGGTGGCCGTGGAGGGGCACAGCGGCGGCGGAACCCAAACTTTCATGCTGACGGCGATCGACGAGCGACCCGCCGCCGCCTTCGTGGCCGTCATGGTCTCCACGGCGATGCAGGGGGGCTGCATCTGCGAAAACGCACCCTACCTTCGCGTCGGCGCCGGCAACGTCGACCTGGCCGCCCTGACAGCGCCACGCCCCCTGGGCATGACCGGCGCCAACGACTGGACGCTGCAGCTGGGTGAGAAGGGCTATCCCGAGTTGCAGAAACTCTACGCGATGCTGGGATGGCCCGACCGTGTGCACGCCGAGGTGTTCCCGCAGTTCGGGCACAACTACAATTCGGTCAGCCGCACCGTGATGTACAACTGGCTCAACCGGCACCTCCAGCTGGGGTTCTCGGAGCCCGTCATCGAGCGCGACTACTTGCCATTGAGCCTGGAGGAGATGTCGGTCTGGAACGCCAAGCATCCTCCTCCCAGCGGAGTGCAGGTGGGAGACGAACACGAGCGGGCGCTGCTGGAAGTGTGGAAGCGGGACTCGGAACGCCAGCTCGCCGCACTGACCCCCAAGGATGCCCCGTCGCTGGCGGAATACCGCCGCGTGGTCGGGGGCGCTTTCGACGTGATTCTGGGCAGGCGGCTCGAGGAGCTGGAGCCGGCGCAATATCAGCCGGTCCAGCGCGAGGAGGGATCCACCTGCGCGTTCGAGGTTGGCCTCCTGCGGAATGCCGCCAAGAGGGAAGAACTGCCGATCCTCTTGCTCCGCCCGCCGGGTGGCCGAGACGGGAGGTTCCTGATCTGGATCGACCCCCGCGGCAAGCGAGGCCTGCTGAAGCCGGACGGCCAGCCTCGAGACGCAGTGGCCAGCGCCCTCGAGGCGGGATTGACGGTGGTGGGAGTGGATCTGTTCGAGCAGGGCGAGTTCTTGCGGCCGGGGGAGACTCTCCAGAGCGCCCGGCTGGCGGTACGAGGGGACGGGTCACAACCCTGGCACCGTGCCTCAGCCTTCACGTTTGGTTACAACTACTCCTTGTTCAGCCGGCGGACCCACGACATCCTCAGCGTGATTGGGGCACTGAAAGATCCTCCCTTCTCGGCAACCAGCATCAGCCTGGCCGGCTTCGGACCCACCGCCGGCCCCCTGGCGGCGGCCGCCCTGGCACAGTCCTCGGGAGTCATCGACCGCGCCGCAATCGACACCGGAGGCTTCCGTTTCTCCCAACTGGACCGAATCGACGATCCCATGTTCCTGCCCGGGGCGGTCAAGTACGGCGGCTTGCCCGCCCTGCTCTCCGCGAGCGCGGCCCGGGAACTCTGGTTGGCAGGTGAAGGGACAGAGGCTCCTCCCGCCCTGAAAGCCGTCGTTGCCTCGAGCCGGGGCGCGATCTCGTTGACGCTGGGCGTTGACCAATCCGAGGAGGAAGCCGTGGGTTGGCTGGCCCGAGAGTAGTGAGGGACTCCCGGGGGGCTGCACATCGCGCCGTGAGTCTGGCCGGCAGCCGCAATCAGCGCTGGACTCCACTGCCGGACCCGCCCAGCACCGCCTGCAGGTCTTCGGGAGTCGCCACCAACATGTCGCCGTGCTGACTGAGGGCGAGTGCAGCCAGTGCCACGCCGTAGCGGAGACCCCGCGCGAGGTTCCCCTCGAGCCAGCCGTGGATCACACCGGCCGCCAGGGCGTCCCCCGCCCCGATTCGATCGATGATCTGAACAGGGACTGCCGGCTCCCGATAAATGTCCTCGCCATCCAAGGCCAGCGCACCTTCCTCACCCACCGTCAGAATCACGACGGTTGCCCCGGTCTGTTCCCGGAGCTGCCGGACAATTTCGTCAGGAGGGCCCGTGCAGCCGAAAAGGCGTTGGGCGTCAGGCCGTCCGCAAATCAGCAGATCGGCTTTTCGAATCAACGGCTCGAGCACGGTTTTGGCGTCGGCGGCCGACCAGAGCTTCTCACGGTAGTTGACGTCGAAGCTCAAGGGTACAGCCGCGGCTTTGGCCCTTCGAACGGCCTCACCGACCAGCTCCCGGCAACTTTCGGAGAGGGCGGGAGTGATCCCCGTCAGATGGAGCAGCCGGCTGCTGAGCAGATACTCCCAGTCTACGTCTTCGCTGCGCATGTGGGCGGCACAGGATCCAGCGCGGTCGTACCAGACACTGCTGGGTCGGGGCGGCCCGGAGAGTTCGACGAAAAAGAGGCCCATTCGGCCGTCTTTCCAGGCGATGCCGGTCGAGTCCACCCCGGCCATTCTCAGATGATTGGCGGCAAACCAGCCCAACGGATTCTCGGGCAACCCGCCCACCCAGCCACAGCGCCGGCCGAGCCGGGCCAGGGCCGCGAGCGTGTTGGTCTCGGCTCCGGCGGGACAGATGTCGAGCCGGGAGGCCGTTTGCAGCCGCACGCCGGGAGGAACGCTCAGACGCAGCAGCATCTCTCCCAGACTCGTCACCTCGAAACGGGGACCACTGCTCATGAGCGTTTTCTCCCCTCCCTGCCAGAAGAGCCGATCTCCCCTGAAGAGGCCCTCACCGAGCCTCGAGCGAGTCTAACCCAGCCGGGAGCGCGGGCAAAACCACCGGCCGCGGCTACCGGGCCCGGCAGTCAAAGAGCTGGCCGGCGCCGTTGGGCACTTGCCCTGTGCGCCGGAAAAGCTGAAGATTTGAAATGCATTCGGCTGGGAATGCCCCCAACCGGAGTCTCTTTGGATCGCATCGACGGGAAAAATCGAATGACTGTCTCTCCAGACCCTAACGCTCCGTCCGGTGGCGGCCTGCACCGAATTCTCCCCCAAAGGAGGATCGACGGAATTTCAGCTGTCCTCCTCCCGTTCCACGAGAGCGGCGAGCCCGACTGGGATGGATTCGCCGATCAGCTGCGCTGGGTGTCCGGATGCGGGCTGACCCCCGCGGTGAACATGGACACCGGCTACGTCCACCTGCTGCGTCCGGAGGAGAGGCTCCAGGCACTCGAAGTGACGGCCAGCACCCTGCCGGAGCAACCTTTCGTCGCCGGCGCTTTCGTGGAAGGCGAGGCCGAACCCCTCCGTGCCTATCTCCGGGAGGTGGAACAGATCCAGTCCTTCGGCGGAGTGCCGATTTTGTTTCAGTGTTCCGCGATGAAAAGGATGTCCGGCGACGAGCTGGTAGAGGCTTACCGGCGCGTGGCCGCACATTGCAGCAGCCTGCTCGCTTTCGAACTGGGCGAGATGTTCGCGCCCTTCGGCCGGATTTACGATCTGCCCACCTTCCAGCGAATCATGGAGATTGAAACGATTCGCGGCCTCAAGCACTCCTCGTTGGATCGCCGCCAGGAGTGGGCTCGGCTTCGCCTCCGGGACCGCATCCGCCCCGACTTCAAGGTCTACACGGGGAACGATCTGGCCATCGACATGGTGATGTACGGGAGCGATTACCTGCTGGGTCTGGCCGCTTTCGCCCCCGACGCTTTCGCCCTCCGTGACCGCCTTTGGGCGGAGGGCTCGGCTGATTTCTTCGCGGTCAACGATCTGCTCCAGTACCTCGGTGCTCTGGCCTTTCGCCGGCCCGTCCCGGCCTATCGCCACTCCGCGGCGCAGTTCCTCAAGCTGCGAGGGCGCCTGGACAGTGATCTGCCCCACCCCCAGTCCGATCGGCGTCCGGAATCGGATCGGGAGATTCTGCGGGACATCGCCGAGAGGTTGGAGCTGCTGCTGAGCCGGTTGGAAGCGGGGGGGCCGGCCCGAAGTTCACAATGAGGGGTCCTCGCCGGAGTAACCGCTCTCGTGAGCTGTGCGGGCCAACCCTCCTCAGCGAGTGCGGGGGGTGAGTGCCTGCTCGAGAGCTCGATCCGGGTCACCCACTTTCCCCAGTTCCAAAAGCAGCGCGATGGTGGGGGCAATGTCGAGCTGGTGAATCAAGCCGATTCGCTGGCCCTTTCGAAAACCCGCACCGGCCGCCACGAAGGCCGCGCGCATGTTGGGGTGGGTGGGCAGGTAGCCGTGTCCGTGGTAGGGCTGCGGCCTGAATCTTCGTTGCAACGATGAATCCCCGCTGTCTGCCACCAGGTGGGTGTCAATGTCGGCCACCAGCATGAACTGGCCGGGCACGTGCACATCCTCGTCGTAGGTCGGGAGGCCGAGCCCGTGGAATTCCTCGGGTCGGACGACTCGCGAGATTCCTTCCAGGCGAGAGGCCCGGGCAAAGATCTCTTCCAGGATCGGCTGGTCGCGCCGGGGATCGAAACTCTCCCCCAGCTCCACGAATACCGTCCACCTCTGCGGGTGCAGATTCAAGCGGCCCCGCAGCGGCTCGAAGAGCGGAGCGACGTTCAACTCGTAATCGACAGTATGAAATCCATGATCGGCCGTCACCAGGAAGGCAGTGCGGTCGGCGATTCCCGCCTCT
>JBFKLX010000289.1:0-5513 GCA_041630155.1 Acidobacteriota bacterium | reverse complement strand
CTGCCGTGCTCGGCCACGGATGAGTCGGTGTCTCAGACCTTCCGCTACTCCTACAACTCGGGTGACATGAAGCAGGCCTACACCCAGTACGCGAGTATTTCCGCCTCGACCTTGACCAACGACCGGCACTACCTGCTGCGCGTCCGGCCCCGGCCGGAAGACCCCAGCGCCGGCAGCAGCAGCCACCCCATCCAGGAACCTCAGTGGAACTATTTTGGAGTCGGCAACCCCCAGGCGACGCCCGTGACGCTGGAAAGTTTTCTCGCCCGGCGCAGCGGCTCTCACTGGACGATCGATTGGACGACCGCTGCCGAAGCCGGCAATCTGGGGTTCTGGCTGGAAGCAGAAACGGCGGAGGGATGGCGGCGGGTCGGCAGCCGGCCGCTGCTCGCCGTGACGGGCGATGGCACCGCCTCACGCAGATACCGTGTGGAAATTCCCTTCCGGCCTGCACTCTCCTTTCGATTGGAAGACGTGAACCTGTTCGGGCAGACACGGGTGCACGGCCCGTTTCGCCCGGAGATCGACTATGGATGGAGCGAGCCCCCTCGGGAAATCGACTGGGAAGCCGTACGCCGCGAGCAGCGACACGATTCCAGAGAGCTGACAGCAGGCCGTTCGCGCTCCAGCCGGGCGGGCCGGCGCGCAGCCAGGCAGGGCTGGCCGACCGTTGACCTGCGGGTGGACCGAACTGGGCTGTATCGGGTCACTCATGAGCAGCTGCGGCAGGCTGGCGCCGATTTCGCCGGCGTTCACCCTCGAAGTCTGGCGCTCTTGAAGCAGGGGCAGCCGGTGCCGATGCGAGTCGGATCTGCTGACGGTTACGCTGGCGGAGCAAAGGACCGCTGGTTTGGTGAAGGCTTCTTCATCGAATTCTACGGTGAAGCGGCTGGCAGCCTGTACACCGACGAGATGGTCTACCAGCTGCTGGTCGATGCGAGCCGCGTCGAGCGATTCAAGCTGGAAGCCTCGCCCGCCAGGCCCAACGCGCGTCCCCAGACGATCTATCAGGAGACTTCCCGCTTCGGACGGAACCGGGAGTACAGCTTTGCGGCTCCCAATGGAGATCCCTGGTACGACACCGGGATGCTGGTGTGGACCGAAGGCCGGGAATGGACTTTCGACTTCATTGCAGGGGACCTGCAGCCTGGAGCCGGCCAGCCCGTACTGACCATCGAGGTATGGGGTGTGACCGACTGGCCGCTCGATCCGGATCACCACCTGGTGGTGGAGGTCAACGGCACGGTTGTGGCCGAACGATTCTTCGACGGGTTGAGCGTGGAGACCCTCCAGATCCTGCTGCCGGACGGGCTGGTCCGGGAGGGAACGAACCAGTTGAAACTCCGGCTTCCGGGGGACACCGGGGCGGAATTCGACCTGATTCACCTGGAGGACTTCCGGCTCACCTATCCGAGAGCCCTGCGAGCGCGGCAAGATCAACTGGCTTTCGTGGCGGGAGGAGAAGCCATCGAGGTGGGGGGGCTGGCCAGTCCGGATGCATTGGTTTACCGCCTGGGGCGGAAGCCCGCCTGGGTGGCCGATCCTGAGTTCATGACCGAGGGGGAGGGCTGGCGTGTCCGCTTCCCCGGCCACAAGGAGCCGGTCCTCTACCTAGTAGCGACGCCGGACCAGTTGCTGGCACCCCGAATCGAGCTGGCTCGCGGGCCAATGGATCTGCTCGAGGGTCAAGCCGACTACCTGATGATTTCCCATCCCCACTTCCTGGACGAGTTGGCGCCCCTGGTGGCGGCCCGCGAGGCCGAGGGCCTGAATGTCAGGGTAGTGGATGTCGAGGAGGTTTACGCCGCTTACAGCCACGGAGTCTTCGACCCCGAGGCGATTCGGCTCTTCATCGCCGACGCGGCGCACGGCCTGGGTGTGCGGGCGGTCCTGCTAGTGGGAGCCGACAGTTACGACTACCACGATTACCTGGGCCTGGGCTCGATCAGCTTCATCCCCTCTCTGTACGCCGCCACCGGCAACATCGTGCGTTTCGCGCCCAGCGACGCGCTCCTGGCCGACCTGGACGGGGACGGTATCCCGGATCTTCCGATCGGCCGTTTTCCGGTGAGAACGCGCCGGGAGCTGGCCAACCTGATCGCCAAAACCCTCGACTACCCTGGCGCGGAGCGCCCTCAGGGCCAGGCGGTCCTGGCCGCCGACGCGGGCAGCAGCGGGTCGGTCCGGTTCAGGCAGCAGAGCGAGCTCTTCCTGGAGGCCCTGGGGCCGGGATGGAAAGCGACGCGCGTCTACCTGGACGACAGCCAGGTCGGCGCGGCGCGGATACTGCTGGCGGAAGCCATCGGCGGGGGAGCGGCGCTGACCAATTTCATCGGACACTCCGGCCCGCGGGCCTGGACTTTCGTGGGCCTCTTCACCACCCAGGACGCCCTGACGCTTTCCAACTTCGGGCAGCCCACCGTGGTGCTGCAGTGGGGCTGCTGGAACACCTACCACGTCGATCCGCAGTTCGACACCCTGGGGCACGGCTTCCTGCTGGCCGACGGGCGGGGTGCGGCTGCGGTGCTCGGGTCGACGACTCTCTCGGAGGCGGCCTCGGCCGAGGCCCTCAGCCGGCTGTTGGCTCCACTGATCGCACAACCCGGACTCTCGCTGGGCGAGGCGGTCACACAGGCCAAGCAACGATTGGGCGTGGCCCGTCCCGATCTGGTGGACGTGCTACTGGGCTGGACCCTGCTCGGGGATCCCATGCTGAGGATTCAGCCCTGATGAGTGGATTGTTGCTGGTTTGGAATTCAGACCCTGCCCTCGCCACCTCCAGCGGCTTCGACCGGTCGTTCGACGCCTTGTCGCACCGTGGGCCGGACGGTTCCCGGATCTGCAGGGAAGGCACGGTGGCACTGGGTCACCAACACTTCCGGACGACCCTGGAGGAGAAGTCAGCGGAACAGCCCCTGGTCGACCCCCAGGGGGGATTGCTGCTGGCCCTGGACGGTCGAATCGACAACCGGGCGGAGCTGTTGTCGGCGCTGGGGTTCAGGGGGGAGGAGTCTGGCCGTTCTGACGCGTCTCTGCTGATGGCCGCTCACCGCACCTGGGGTGCGGCCTGTTTCGAGAGGCTGCTGGGCAGCTGGGCGGCCGTGATCGTGGATCGGCGCCGGAGGCGGATCCTCTGCTCCCGTGATCCGCTGGGCAACCGGCCGCTCTACTATTGCTGGAAGCGGGGACGGCTGCTGGTTGCCTCCGAAGCGGCGGCGCTGCTACGGCATCCGGGAGTGTCCCGAGCGATCGATCAGGAGGCAGTGGCCCACTTCTTCGCTCTGGAGGCCCCTGAGCCGGGCCGCACGTTCTACTCCCAGATCGCGGAACTCCCGCCGGGGCACAACCTTTGCGTCGATGAAGAGGGATTAAGGACCGAGTGTTTCTGGCGGGCGGACGCTGTCCCCCGGCTCGCATACCGCCGGGATCGGGACTACGTCGAGCACTTCCGGGAGCTGCTGCGCGCCAGTGTCGAGTGTCGCCTGAGGGGAGACGGAGAATCGGCGGTGCTCATGAGTGGAGGGCTCGACTCCACGTCCGTGGCGGCCTTGGCAGCCGCGCACCTGCGCGAGCTCGAGCAGGCGCCGCCCTGGGCCATCTCGTGGTCGTTCCAGAAACTGGTCCCAGCGGACGAAAGCCGCTTCGTCCGTGCCACTGCCAGCGCCTGCCGGCTGCGCAGCCTGACTATCCCCGGGGACGGCGAATGGCCCCTGCGCGACCTCTCCCTCTGGGGCCTCGACGCCAATGCCCCCTGGGAGGGCCTTTACCGGCGTCTCCAGCAGCGGGCTTACCGGGCGGCGGCAGACCGGGGTGTCCGGGTCTTGCTGACTGGTGAGTACGGCGACGAGCTGTACGCAGGGGACATGTTCTGGCTGCGCGACCTGCTGCGATCGGGCCGACTGGGAGGGGCCTGGAAAGGGTGCCTGAGCCAGCTCGCCCTGGATGCCTGCCTCCCCCTGCCCGACCGCCTGCGGCTGCGCAGTGCAGTGGCGCGCGTCCTGGGGCGTCCCACCGGGCCGGCCGGCCGGCCGGAATGGCTGACCGAACGCGCCTGGAGAAGCTGTGGCCGATTGCCGGGCCGACTCTTTCGGGCCGAGCAACTGGCCCATCCGCTAATTGCGCATGCCTGTGCGCTGGAGACCTCCCACGCCTCCCGGGCGTGCATCGAAGTGCGGCGCCCCTATCGCGACCGGAGGCTGATCGAGTTCGCGCTGTCCCTTCCCGCTCACCTGCTCTACCGCAACGGATGGACCAAGTACGTGTTGCGCGAGGCCATGCGCGGAATTCTGCCGGACCCGGTCAGGCGTCGAAGATGGGGGAGCACCCTGCTCCCCTTGGCGGCACGAGGCCTCGCTGAGAAAGAAGCCGGCGTAGCGGCCTGCCTGTTGAATCGCTCCGCCGCCACCTGGAAGGAGTTCGTTCGAGCCGACTGGCTGGAGCGCGTTTTCCCGGAACGGCTGCGCGCCGGCTTGGACGGGGCCGAGACCGTCGTCGCCTGGCAGTGCTTGAGCTGGGAGATCTGGGCCGCCCGCAACGCGATCTCGAGCGCTCGTCCCATGGAACCGTGGTCGTGGGACTCTCGAGTCTTCGCCTCCAAAAGGAACCGAAATGAATGGATCGCCTCAGAGTCCGATCGAGGACTCCAGCAGCCCAAGATCGCCTGAACGGGCTGGCGCGGAAAACTCGAGAAAGAAGCGACCCTACTCGGGTCCCGTGATGAGCGTTCTCGGCCATCTCGGCAACTCCACCTTGGGGCTCTCCCCGGGTGTTGGCGACAGCAACATGCCCATGGTTCGCCGCCCCTGAAGCATCCGCCTCAGCAACAGGACCCCCGGTTCCGAGGAGCGGCGCCGGCGGTCCCCTTTTGGCGAGTCACCTATCCACAGCGGCGTGAGGCGATCGCTCGATTCGCCCAACACCTCGCCGATCCCGCTGACGCCATCGCCCTCAGGTCTGTTGAGAACCCCGCTGGGGCACCGGAAATCCCCCTGCCTGTAGGTCGCAGCTTCGGATGATCCTCAGGCTCCCGTCGGTCGGACGCGGCCCCCGGCCCGTTGCGCTTCGGAGGTTTCACGACTACCCCTGACATGAAGCGCGACAGGGAATTGGGGACAGGGCAGAGAACTGGGGACAGGGCACGATGATTCTCACCTGTCGGCGGCCCTGCGATTGGGGACAGGTACGGCTTGGAATGAGTTGGGGACAGGGCACGATGATTCCGGGGCAGGTACGGCTTGGAGTTTGGGGGACGGCTTGGAGTTGGGGACAGGGCATGATGATTCCGCTGCTGGCGGACCGGAAATGCCCCCTGCCTGCGGGTCGCAGCTTCGGATCCCCAGGGTCTCGCCGGTCGGACGCGGCCCCCGGCCCGTTGCGCTTCGGAGGTTTCACGACTACCCCTGACATGAAGCGCGACAGGGAATTGGGGACAGGGCAGAGAACCGGGGACAACTGGGGACAGGGCACGATGATTCCAGGCAGGCAGGCATGGGGACAGGGCACGATGACTCCCT
>JBFKLX010000288.1:0-5533 GCA_041630155.1 Acidobacteriota bacterium | reverse complement strand
GGCCGAGGGCGGGGCCGACGAGTTCTACCGCGGAGAAATGGCCCGGCAGATCGACGCGGACATGCGCGTCCGGGGAGGTTGGGTCACCTCCGAAGACCTGGCCTGGCTGCCCGAGCCGGCCGTCCTGGAACCAGTGCACACCACCTTCCGAGACTGGGACGTGTACAGTCTGCCGCCGCCGGCCGGCGGGTGGGTCGTTCTGCAAGTCCTCAACTTGATCGAAAGGGGGCCGCCAGAGGTGCGGGAGGATTCGCCCCAACGCTGGTTCTACCTGGCGGATGCGCTGCGCCTGGGCCTTCTCAACCGCCGCCAGGCGCCCATCGCGGACGCCCTTCGACACCCTGGCGACCTGCAGCGGCAGCTGGACAAGTCAGAAGCGGCCAGACTGGCCCAGGAGATCCCCCTGGGGTCGGGAGAAACGACGCATTTCTCGGTAGTGGATGGCCAGGGCATGGCGGTTGGCGTGACCGCCAGCATCAACGGCTACTTTGGCGCCCGGGTGGCGCATCCCGAGCTGGGCTTCCTCTACAACGACTACATGCGGGAGTACGAGTTGAGCCAGCCCGAACACCCGTTCGCCCTGCGCCCTCGCGCCATGCCGTATTCCTCGATGTGCGCCACCATCCTGGCCCGTGACGGCCTGCCGCGGCTGGTGCTGGGAGGCCCGGGCAGCTCCCGGATCATCTCTTCCGTGGTGCAGGTCGCCCAGCGCTGGGTGGACCTGGGCCAGGGAATCCAGGAGGCGGTGGCGGCTCCCCGCCTGCACGTCGCCCCGGACCGGGATCTCTATCTGGAATCCGAACGGATGCGCCAGACCCTGTTCGAGGGATTCCAGCGCAGGGGTTTCGAGGTCCGCCCTCAAGACACCGGGCTGGGCGTCGGGGGCTTGGATCCCTACTACGGCGGCGTGCATGCCGTGGCCTGGGAAGAGGGGCAGTGGGTAGGAGCCGTTGATCCGCGAAGAGATGGGGTGGCGCGGTGATCCGAACCGTAAGGCAAGGGCAGGAGCAAGATCTGTCAATCCTGTGCGCCCTCGCAGCAGGGCCGCCCGAGACCCGACCGCATACGCCACCGTATCCACCGACCACAGTACTCGGTGCACTGCATGAGCTCCCCTCTTTTGGCGGTTTCTGATTCTCTCAGATTGCCCTCACCAGATCGGACCGGGTGAAGCCTCCCGAGTCTTTGTAGGTGATCTGCCAGTGGGGGACCCAGGCAATGGTGAACAGCTCCACCTGGATGTCGGAGCGGCGGGGTGTGACCGGTTTCTCCTCCAACTGCGCAGTGGCTTCGTCCCAGCGACGGGCGATGGCATCCGTTTCCTCCCGGAGCTCTTCCTGAAGCGATTGGATTTCGCGCTCCAGGGCCTCGACCGACTCTTCCGCCTCTTTGGCCGCCATCTTGGCGGTGGAGGTCATGCGGTACTTGGACATTCCCGAAGAGAGCACACGTGATGACTTGCGTCCCAGAAACATTCCCAGCACCGACTCGCCCACCGACAAGAGCGCTTCGCGGCCGCGGGCGGAAGCCGTTTCCTGTTTCTTGGCCAGCGTGACATGGGCCTTGCTGAGGCGATCCTGGAGGCGCTGCAGGCGTTTTTCGTTCTTTCGCTCCACTTTGTCGACTTCCTCATCCCGCTGCTCGCGCATCAGCTGGGTCAGGCGCAGCTTGAAATCGCGTTCCGACTCGCGCGGACGCGAGTACTCCTTCAGGGTGGGGTTGTAGAAGAGCGTCAGAGACTTGCTGCGGTATAGATAGTCTTCCAGGGCTCTCGCAAAGGACTTCAGTTCGCGCTCCTGGTTGATGTTTTCCGGGACGTCCAGAAAGGCGGCCTCAGGGTTGGGCCGCTGAAGGGCATCGCGCGCCGTCAGCTCGGTCTCCTCCGCCTCTTCCCAGCGCAGTGTGGACGCCTGAGGCGGAGGGGCGGCCAGCAGAGCGAAATCTTCTGACTCGTCCACCCCGAGACGCCGGTCCACGAAGTGGACACGGGCGATTCCGAGCAAGCTGGGAGCGTAGACGAGCGCCCGGTTCTCCGGTTCGATCCGGTTGCCACGATTGCGCTCCTCGAGTTTCCGGACGGCCTGCATCACGTCCAGGCCGGAGGCCAGGAAGACCGGACGGATTCCAGGGTCCAGAGCGGGCATGGTCGAAGAGACACCCTCGGTTCCTGCCGCCTGGGTGGCGGGCGAGGAGGCCGCTGCCACGGGCGCTTCTCCAGCCCCGCCCAGCGGGAAGCCAGTCTTCAGATCGGCGATCTGTGCGCGCGTCATGGGTCCCCGCAGATAGCTCATGGCCCAGCGGGTGTTGAAGGTCACGGGGTGGTCCTCGTGGACGTTGTGCATCAGGAAGACGCGACTGTCCAGCTGGGAGACCAGATTGCTGAGATCTCCCCTGTCCATGCGAGGGCCGTCGCCGCTGGCCACTCCCTGCAAGCCGTCCAGGATGCGCTGCTTGTCGCGCTCGGTCTGCAGGCGACCGATGAACCAGGTGCCGCAGTTGGTCAGTCCCTTGTAGTCGAGGTCGATGGGGTTCTGAGTGGCCAGCACCACCCCCAGGCCAAACGCGCGTGCCTGCTTGAGCAGAGTCAGCATCGGTTTCTTGCTGGGAGGCTCCGCCACGGGCGGAAAGAAGCCGAAGATCTCGTCCATGTAGATCAGGGCCCGCAGGCTGGTGGTGCCCGACTGGGTGCGCATCCACGCGATCACCTGGTTGAGCAGCATGGTGACGAAGAACATCCGCTCTGCATCGCTCAAGTGGGCGATGTAAAAAATCGAGTGGCGCGGTTTGCCCTGCGGGTTGGCCAGAAAACTCGGGATGTCCAGAGGGTGGCCCTGGACCCAACCCTGAAATGCGGGGGACGCCACGATGCTGTTGAGCGCCATGGCCAAGCCGAAGCGTTCTTTGTCCGGAAAGAAAGTCTCGACGTCGAAGACCCCCAGTTTGCGGATCGGGGGATTCTGGATCGAGAGGATCAGCTTGGCAATGTCCAGATCCTCTCCTTGCTTCCAGAAGTGCTCGAAAATGCTGGCCATCAAGATGTTCTCGCGAGAGCGCACCGGGTCGGCTTCCACGCCGACCAGCCCGAGCAGTCCCGCCACGATGCCCTGGATCTGTTCCCGCAACAGCTCGGTGTTCTCGTCCCAGCTCAGCGGTGGGGCTGCGAAGGACTGCAGAATCGAGACGGGCACCCCGCTTTCGCTGCCGGGAGTGAATACGATTCGCTCGGCCGACTCTTCCAGCATCTTCATCCGCTCCGAACCCTGACCCCAATCGCCCAGGCCTTTCTTCCAGAGCTGAGCTTGCCCGGCGGCGAATTCATCCAACGTCAAGCCCTTGCGCCGGGCGTCGTCGACGTTGACCCAGGGTCGAAAGTCCCGAGGTTGGAGGTCGGGAAAGTTGAGCAGCAGGTTGGTCATGTCCCCTTTGGGGTCGATGATCAGCGCGGGCACTTTGTCGATGGCCGCCTCTTCAAGTAGATCGATGCAGAGGCCTGTCTTGCCGCTGCCCGTCATGCCCACGCACACGGCATGTGTAGTCAGGTCGCGCGCGTCGTACATCAGCAGCCGGTCCAGCAGTTGTCCCGCCTCCAAGTCGAATTCCTTGCCCAGGTAGAAGGCCCCCAGCTTCTCGAAATCCATGGCGGGAGTGTAGGGAATAGGTCAGTGGCGGTCAATTCACAGGAGCGCACGGTTTGAGGCCCCCGGGGCCGAAACAGGGCAGTCGGGACTGGGGTGGTCAACTCTGAATTCCCGGGGCCGCTGAACTCACTCGAAATGCAGGAGCTGCAACTTCTCCGAGGCGTTGTCGGTCTGGTCTACGACCGAGGCGGCAGCCACCCCCATCGTGATTGCGATCGTTTCGCTGATTTCCTCCCGGGTGGCGCCGTACTCGGTAGCCTTCTTCAGGTGACCCTCGAGGCAGCCCCCGCATTGAAATCCCAGAGAGGCCGCTATGGCAATCAGCTCCTTGGTTTTCCGGTCCAGCTCGGACTTGCGGTAGGTCTCCCGGTAGAACTCGAAGTAGATCCGCTTCATGCGCCCCTCGACCATCGTGTACGAGGGCCACTTGGTGCGTTTGGGTTTGTCCGTTTCGCCTGCCTGAGACCTGGTTTCCACCTTCATGAGATCCTCTCTCCACGCTGAAGCCGAGCCCGTCCAGTTGGCCCACCTTACATACGCGGAACTGCGGGCAAGGTTCCGGCGGGGCTGATTGGGCTCGAAGGTTTCCGAGGAGGCTTCCTACTGAAAGCAGGAAAGTTTCTCTTTCCCACTTCCTCCCTTCAAATGGGATTGAACCCTTGCAGCTCCGAGCCTAAACTGAACCGACCAAGGAATAGGACGACCAGCCGAGGAGCGCACCATGGCATCCACGATCTGTCTTGCGGTAGGTACTCACAAAGGCGGTTTCCTGTTTCGGACTGATTCGGGACGCCGGGACTGGAGGCTCGAGGGACCGTATTTCCGAGGTACTGACGTCAATCACTTGCTGGTGGACGTGCGCGGCGAGCCTACTCTCTTTGCCTGTGTCAACAGCGCCTGGTTCGGTTCGGGTCTGCAATGCAGCCGCGACTGGGGCGCGAGTTGGGAACAGCCCGAGCAGGAGGTCCGGTTCCCTGAGGGATCGGACCGCAAGGTCGAGAAGATCTGGTGCGTCGCACCGGGGCGGCACCAGCAACCCGAGGTGCTCTACGCAGGCGTGGCGCCCGCGGCCCTCTTCGCGAGCCGCGATGGTGGAAGAACCTGGTCGGAAGTCACGGGCCTGGCCGACCACCCCACCCGCGAGAAGTGGACCCCGGGGGCGGGCGGCATGATGGTTCACAGTATCTGCGTGCACCCAATCGATTCCGCGCGTATGACCGTCGGAATCTCGGCTGCCGGTGCCTTCTCCACCGAGGACGGCGGCACGAGTTGGGAGCCCCGCAATCAAGGGGTCCTGGCTGATTTTCTGCCCGAAAAATATCCTCAGGTGGGCCAATGCGTCCATCACATGGCGCTCCATCCCGGCGTGCCCGAGCGGCTCTATCAGCAAAACCATTGCGGCGTTTACCGCAGCGATGACGCGGGCCGCACCTGGATCGACCTCAGCGAGGGGCTGCCTTCCCGTTTCGGATTCCCGCTGGTCATTCATCCGCATGACGCGGACACGATCTATGTCGTCCCCGAAGACAGCCCCGAGTTCCGTTGCCCGGTGGACGCCTCCTTCGCGATCTTTCGCAGCCGCAACCGGGGGGACTCCTGGGACCGCCTCACCCGGGGCCTGCCCCAGCAGCACGCGTATCTGCAGGTCTACCGCCAGGCCATGTGTTCCGACCCGTGCGAGCCGGCGGGAATTTACGTCGGCACCAGCACCGGCCAGATCTTCAGCAGCCGTGACGAGGGAGACACCTGGGAGTTGATGGCCGACTACCTCCCTCCCGTCTATTCTCTCGAGGCCGTGATGGTGTGAGTGGCCGAACGATGGTCGCGCTTCGAGATGGGACTCCCCCCGGCGACCCACTCCTCGCGCAGATCCGGGCTAAGAGGGCTTCGGCTCG
>JBFKLX010000287.1:0-5579 GCA_041630155.1 Acidobacteriota bacterium | reverse complement strand
CCCGGCCTTATCCCGGGGCACAAGCTCCGTGCCAAGGGCCCAGTTGGCGGAGTAGAAGAAGCCCACCCCACCACCGACCAGGCAGGCCCCAACATAGATCGGCGCTAGATCCTGCGCCACCAGGATAAACGCCGCGCCCCCGGCCACCATTGCCGAGAGATCGAGGGCGATCAGTCGCTTGTTGACGAGGCCTTCGGGGATGTCGCCGTCGACGATGCGCTGCGCCAGGCCCTCGACGATCGCGGTCTTGCCCACACCGGGCTCGCCGATGAGGACCGGGTTGTTCTTGGTGCGGCGGGAGAGGACCTGCATGACCCGGCGAATCTCATCGTCACGCCCGATGACGGGGTCGAGCTTGCCCTGGCGGGCCAGCAGGGTCAGGTCTCGGCCGTACTGCTCGAGAGCCTCGTAGGTCGCCTCCGGATTGGCCGACGTGACGCGCTGGCTGCCCCGCACCTCTCGAAGCGCCTGCATGAGGCGTTCGCGCGTCACTTTGAACTCGCCGAGCAGCCGCCCAGCCGCTCCCTTGTCTCCGGTCATCGCCAGCAAGAGGTGCTCCACCGAGACATATTCGTCCCGCAGCTTGCGCGCTTCCCGTTCGGCATCCCCCAGCAGCTTGTTGAGGCGGCCCGAAACATAAATGGCGTCGGGAGCTCCTCCCGGGGCACTCACCTGGGGCAATCGGGACAGCTCCCGCTCGAGTTCCGCGGCTATGGCTGCAACGTTCACCTCGGACTTGTTCAGGATCGAGGTGGCCAGTCCCCGCGGTTGCTGGAGCAGAACCAGCAGCAAATGCTCCACGTCCACTTGCTGGTGACCGTGCTCCACAGCCAGACTCTGGGCCGACGCCAATCCCTCGCGAGCCTTCTCGGTGAATCGATTGATGTCCATCTATCGAACTCCTCTCAACAGGCCCCGCGGAATCGACTCGGGGCCCGAATTCATCGAAAGCCTTGAAACCACCTGCGTTATAAGATCCCCTCCTCGGACTGGCAAGCCGCCGCACAGTCGTGACGGCAGAAAACTTGACAGCCCACGACTCATATCTTAGATACGCCTTGGCGAGGGCCCTGGCGACCATGGCTATCGGCTCGGGAATCTTCGGGTCGGAGCAGGACGGGGCCGAGTTTTTCCGTCAGTCGAGAAAGTGAGCACAGCAAATGACGTCGCAGGTTCGAGATCCGTTGCGTGACTTGATTGCACTGCAGGACCGGATGAGCCGGCTGTTCGAGGACTCCTTGCGTGGAAGGGCCCAGGAAGAGGAAGTCGCCGGCGGCAAGGCCGCCTGGACCCCTCCCGCCGATGTCTACGAACGGGAGGGCATGCTGGTGGTCTCGCTGGAGTTGCCCGGGGTGAAGCGGGAACAGGTCGAGATTCGAGTCGAGAACAACTTGCTGACGGTCCAGGGGGAGCGTTCTTTTCCGGAAGGGGTGAACCGTCAGAACTTTCATCGGATGGAGAGATCCTATGGACGTTTCTTTCGAACCTTCACCCTGCCGGCTGGCATCAGCCAGGAAGGTATCGAGGCAACCCACCGCGACGGGCTGCTGACGATTCGAATCCAAATCAGTGAGGAAACCACCTCCCGGCAGATCGAGATCAAGTGAACCCGGAGAAAGGCAGCTGTGAGCGGCAAGAGAATGAAAATCGAGATCCAGGAAGATCCCGACAACGCTTCGAATGAGGAACGCTCGACCGGAGCACTCGCCGGCCAGCGAGTGCAACCCGAGCAGGAGCAGAACTCCCGCTCCCAGGAAGGCGGGAAGCGTTTCCAGGTGAGCGACCGGCGCTTTTGGGCGAACGACGAAACGGCCGTCGATCAGGCGACTCCGCCTCCCGAACGACTCCCCAGCTACCTGCAGGAGCTGAAGGCTCGAACCGAGGCTGCCGAGAACAAGCTTCGGGAAAAACTGGACCAGCTCGAGGCTGAGAACGAAGCTTATCGAGCACGCTTGCGCCGCGAGTTGGAGACGCGAGCCGAGCAGCAGACCATGTGTGTCCTGGAGAGCCTTTTGGAAGTCGTCGACAACCTGGAAAGGGCCCTCGAGGCTGCCCAGTCGTCCGGCGGCGGCAGCGCCCTGGAAGAGGGGGTGAAGCTGAACCTGGAACTCTTCCTGGACAAACTGAGAGCCGCCGGGATCGAGGCGCTCGAGCTCGCGGGAAAGGCATTCGATCCGCATCTGGCTGAAGCCGTTGGCACCATTCCCGTCGATTCCCCCGACCTGGACCAGACCATCCTCGAAGAGATTCAGCGTGGCTATCTCTTTCGCGACCAGTTGCTGCGGCCTGCCCGCGTTCGCATCGGTCACTACGAGGAATGAGCGACGTGGCGCACCGACGCCCCTGCTCAAAAACGATACGTCCGGCCCAATCCCCGAAGGAAACTCTGCGCCGATTGGTCGCCGGCGACCAGGTTGCCGGACGGCCCGCTGGATTCGCCTCGAAGAGTGAATCCTGAGATCTTTCGCTCCTGAGCGTGGTAAGCTGACCCCTATAGGAGCAAGCAACCGAATGCGACGCACTCGTCTAGGAGTGATGGCGATGCTTTGGGCCTGTCTTTCACCAGGTGCCGGGCCGGGATGCGGTGCGCCTTCGGGGACCCTGGACCAGACTCCCACGTACCAAGAGATGTACCGACCACAGCTTCACTTCACGCCGCCGCGCAACTGGATGAACGACCCCAACGGCCTGGTCTTCTACGACGGGGAGTACCACCTCTTTTACCAATACAATCCGTTCGGGACGCGCTGGGGGCACATGAGCTGGGGCCATGCCATCAGCCTCGACCTGGTGCACTGGGAGCATTATCCGGTGGCGATCCCGGAGGCCGACGGCGTCATGGCCTTCTCGGGCAGCGCCGTGGTGGATTGGAACAACAGCAGCGGATTCGGAAACGGCGAACGACCGCCCCTGGTGGCCATCTACACCGGCTACCGCGAAGCCGAGAAGATTCAGGCTCAGTATCTGGCGTACAGCAACGACCGCGGCCGCAGCTGGATGACCTACTCGGGAAATCCGGTCCTCGACCGGGGGTTGGCCGACTTTCGCGACCCCAAGGTGTTCTGGCACGAGCCCACCCAACGCTGGATCATGGTGGTGGCGCTCTCCGCCGACCACAAGGTTCAGTTTTACGAGTCGACGGACCTCAAGAGCTGGACACTGATGAGCGAGTTCGGACCGGCCGGCAGCGACCAAGGCCTCTGGGAGTGTCCGGACCTGTTTCCGCTCACCGTCGAGGATGGATCCCAGCAGGACCGCTGGGTGCTGCAAGTCGACCTCGGGGACGGGGCGGTGGCCGGAGGTTCGGGTGGCCAGTATTTTCTGGGCTACTTCGACGGCCGCCAGTTCGAGGCTCAGCCCCTGGGAGCCTCCGCCTGGGCCGGCCCCGGCTTGGCCCAGTGGGTGGACTACGGGCAGGACTTTTACGCGGCCGTCAGCTGGTCGGACGTTCCCATCCAGGACGGGCGGCGCCTCTGGATCGGCTGGATGAACAACTGGCAATACGCCCAGGAGATTCCCACCGACCCGTGGCGCAGCGCACAGAGCCTGCCTCGGAGCTTGCATCTCCGCAACGTGGGTGACGGTCTGCGGCTGGCGCAGCAACCGGTCCGAGAACTTCAGAGCCTGCGCGAACGCTTCATGCAGATCGAGGCCCGGCAACTGAGCGACGAGACGTTCACGCTCTCGGAGACCGGTTTCTGGGGCAGGCGCCTGGAAATCCTGGCCGAGTTCGAACCGGAGACGGCCCGGGAGTTCGGGTTGCGGGTGCGGGTGGGACAACAGGAAGGGACGGTGATCGGTTACGACGTCACGCGTTCGGAGCTGTTCGTCGACCGAACCCGCTCGGGGCGCAGCGATTTTCACCCCCTCTTCGCGAGGCGCCATGCCGGCCCGCTGCCCCTGCGAGACGGGCGACTTCGCCTGCAGATCTTCGTGGACCGGTCGTCAGTCGAGGTGTTCGGCAATGATGGCCTCACCGTGCTGACCGACCAGATCTTTCCGAGTCTCGGCAGCGAAGGACTGGAAGTTTACGCGGTGGGCGGCTCGGTCAAGCTGCATTCCTTCACCGCCTGGCAACTTCGATCGATCTGGCGCTGACCCGCATTTCTTCTGAGAGCTCACCTGCAGGGGTCTCACTACTCCGCGCCGAGCCTATTCGGATTTGATGCTGAACCGGCCCGCGCGGCGGTTCAAGGAAAGTTCGAACTGATTGGTCACGACGTTGTAGGTGGCCTCCAGGCGCTCGCGATAGGGATCGAGGGATCGTTCGAGCTGGGCCGGAAGCCCATCCGCGTAAGGGACGCGATGAGGCTCCAGCTGCAGCTTCTCGACTTCAGCGGCCAGCACAGGGTTTCCTTCGGGACTCGTCTGCAGCTGATTCTGGAGGATTTGAAGCATCCGACGCTGAACCCGTCTATCCAACCTCGGGATGTCGACCTTGACTTGATCGTTGAGGCTCTGGGGGCCGTCCTGAGCAGAGTGCCCCAGCAGGCTGTAGTAGGCGAGAGTGTAGATATACGTGTACTCGCCCATGCCCATGTCGTTCGCCAACAGGGCGCGGTTGCGAGCTTCCATGAGCCGGCCGATGTCCGCTCCCAGTCCAACGCCCGAACCCACCATTCCCAGGACGCGCCGCGCGATTTCCCAACCGGACTTTTGTTCCAGCTCCCGCGCCTGCTCTTCTGTCATGGGAAAGCTCTCAAAGGTCCGCGAGATTTCCAGGCGTTGCGGCTGGGTCACTTCCCGGACCCGCAGAAAGGCTTCCATCCTCTCCGGGGCGATCGCACCGTCGGAGGGCGGGACAAAGTCCTCGGGCTTTCCAAAGCGCGACTCGATTTCCGCCCTCAACTCGACCGCCTGCTCGAAGCCGCTCATCGTGTCCCGCAGGAAGAGCATTCCTCCCCCGAATACGACGATGATCAGGATCACGAGGCCTGCACAGCCGACGCCGCAGCCGATCAGCCAGGGTGAAACCTTCTTGGCCATGGATCTCCTCTCCGTGAGTGTAACTCAAACCGGGCGTGCTGGCTCGTGGGAAAGAATCGTTGTCAACGTTCGGGGTGCCGGGAACAGACCATCTTCTGGCCGCTGATCTCGAGCAGGCCTCCGCTGGGGCAGGGGGGGACGTGGAAGCCGGAGCGCCGCAACGCTTCCAGAGTAGGGGTCTGACCGGGATGCGTCACCGTCCAGGTCAGCAGGGAGCGCTGGATCTCACTCCGATTGCGCCGGCAGGCGGTCTCCTGCCCCGCAGCCTGCGCCGCACGAAGATCCTGCATGGGCGGCTGAACCTCCTCGACGGCCCGGCTGGGACCCAGGACGGCGAAGTAGAGCACTCCCACGACCGCCAATGCGAGCAGCACCGAAAGCAGACTGAAACCGCGCTCGAGGTCCGACCTCATGTCCTCATCTTACCGTGAAGCGATAGTCATCCTGATCACAATGTTATGATGATTCGTCATGAACGAGGCGACCGCCGCTTGGCTGACCTCACCCGAACCCGGATGGAGCTTGGTGGACCTTCCCCACACGGTTGGGACCACCACCTTCCTGACTGGTGCAGGAGAGGATCGCGTGCGGGT
>JBFKLX010000286.1:0-5591 GCA_041630155.1 Acidobacteriota bacterium | reverse complement strand
TGCAGAAGTACGTCAGCACCTTCGCCATAGGGACTCAGATCAACGTCAACTCGGCTCCGTTTCCGGTCCTGGCGGCTTTGCCGTACCTGAACTACGATCTGGCACTGCGCATCTATCAGCTTCGCCAGGAAGCCCCTTTTCAGGATGCGACCGATCTCATGCAGCGCGTGCCCGGTCTCACGACTGAAGTCGCGGCCGTACTGACAACGGGGCAAGGTCCCCTGGGGGGGCTGGGGATCTTCAGTGTCACCAGCACGGGCCGAATCACCGGGTCGAAGGTGTTGAGCCGCATCCGGGCGGTGGTTCGGATCAACCCGGTCAGTCCAAAGGGTTATACAATCTTGTATTGGAACGAGGCCGACACCGAGCTCTGAAAGCTGGTGCCGGCCCTCCCGGCGTTTCAGCGGAGGCCTACGAGGAGAAGCAGGAATGTTCGACTTGGATTCAGCCCTGGGGATCGAGGTCCGGCGCAATCAGCTGGTCTTTTGCATCGTGTCGAAAGGGCTGCAGGGATTCACCTGGAAGACCTCTCAGGTGATCGACCAGTACCGTGACCTGGAGCCGTCCGAACTCCAGAGCCGTTTGCAGCAAATGCTGCACAGCAATGGTTTCAACCGTGAGAACGTGATTCTGGGGCTGTCTCGCGACCAGGTCGTCGTGCACGTGATCGAGCTTCCTTCGGAAGTCGAGGAGAACTTGGACCAGGTGGTCCAGTTTCAAGCCGCCAAGCTGGACCCGAGTGAGGAAGAGTCGTCCTGTTACGACTACGTGGTGCTGTCGCGAAACGAGAAGGAAGGGAATCTACTGCTGCAGATCGTGATGGTCCCCCAGACGGCAGTGGATCGGTTGCTGCAGCTGTTTCGAGAGTTGAACCTGTACCCGGCGGCGATCCGCGCCTCCAGCCTGGGACTGCACCAGTTGCTGAAGATCCATCAGCGGGGCTTTGGAGACCTTCCCGACCTGTTCCTGACAATCGAGCCGGATTCGATAGAAATCGTTCTGGCCAACGGCCCCGGCCAATGCCTCCCCCATCACCGTCAGCTGATCCCGGGAGAAGAACCGAGCCTGGATCTGCTTCAGGCCGAACTGGACGCCTTTCTCTCGCGGTTGCCGATCGAAGCGGAGGCCTGCGGCAAGATCTATCTGCTGGGCTCGAAGGGCGAAGACTTCGTGGAGCCTCTCCTGGAGCGGTACGGTGACACCGAACTGCTCTCCAGGGGCTTGAAAGTGAAGGCCCCGCCCCCGGACGGGGACCCCAGTGTCGAGTTCATGCACGCTCTCGGTCTGGCGGTCTCGGGGTTGACCCGCTCCAATTACTCGAGCTTCAACCTGATTCCCCGGAACAAGCGCCTGCTCGGCCAACGCGCCAGTTGGATTCCCACCCTGGCGCTGGCAGGCCTGCTGGTCCTCATGCTCGTTCTGGTGGGCACGCGCAGCTTTTTCCAGCAGCGACAGTTGCTGGACGCACTGGATCGGGAAGTCACCCAGCTGCAGCCGCAGGTCGAAGAGGCCATCCAAAGCCGCCAGCGCGCGGAAGCCGCTACTCAAAAAGCAGCGGAGCTGCACGCCATGATGGCGGGTCGTCAACGGGTGCTGGAGCTTCTCCGGGAACTGACCGAAATCGTCCCCGAGAACGTCTATCTCCAGAACTTGATCATTCAGAGGGAGAAGGTGACTCTGACCGGATACTCCGACGGCGAGGCGTCCGGCCTGCTGCCCATCCTCTTCAACTCCGATTTGATTGCCAATGCCGAGTCGCGCTACATCACCACGGAGCGCACGACCGGGAAACAGAAGTTCAATTTCGAGCTGACCCTGCAGGAGGGACCCCAGGCCCTGCCCTGATCCGGGAGGACTGAGCGATGATGCGATTGTCGAAGCGAAACAAACGAGCGCTCATGGCCCTGGGCGGATTCTTGGTCGCCTATTTGCTGCTCTTCCAAGTGGTTCTGCCCTTTTACGATCGGCAGAGCGTGCTGGCCGAGGAAATCCAGAACCAGAAAGAGGTTCTGCAGCGTGCGCTGCGAGCCGTGGAGGAGCAGAAGGCGTATCGGGACCAGGTGGAGATGAGCGAACGGGTCGTGGCCGCTTACCACCAGAACCTTTTGGATACCCAGGATCCGATCACGGCACGCCAGCAAGTGGAGGAGGCAGTTCGACTGCTGGCGCAGCAGAGCGGGGTGCGCGTGACGCGCAGCAACCCGCTGCCGGAGCGCAAGGTGGGTGAGCAATACGCCAAAGTGACGGTCCAGCTGAATCTGGATTGTGATCTCGCCGAGTTGGTGAACTTCCTGCACGCCATTTCGGCCCACTCCAAGTTCTTACTGGTCGAAGATTTCAACCTCGCCAGTTTCCGAGTCAAGGACGAATCACGAATCCAGCCGCGGATGCAGATTTCGGGGTTCATCAGACTTTCCAGCTGATTGCTGCATCCTTGTATGGGAGAAGAAGGCTAGGGAAGGAACCGAATGGGCAGAAAGCTTGTACTGGCAAACCTCATCATCCTGACGGGTATCCTCGTCCTGGCCCAGCAGATGGTGGAATCCTGGGCCGAATTCCAGGGGACGCCCACGGTTTTGCCTCTCCCCGCCCGGGAGCTGGAGCTGAGCCCTCCTTCTCAGGAGGCGCGGCCCGCCACCCTGCCCCAGTTCCTGGTGATCGCCGAGAAGAACCTGTTCACCGAGAGCCGGGGACTCGAACCGTCGGACGGTGAAGACGCTGCGCAACGCCCCCCGGAACTCGCGGTCGAACCCAAACTGGTCAGCGTCTCTTCGTTCGGCGGGACCCGGGAGGCCGTTCTGGAGATTTTCGAGGGGCGACGGAGCCAGAACTCCGAGCGCCGGGCCGTGAAGCTCGGGGACACCGTTCAGGGTTATCAAGTCGTCGAGATCCAGGACAGCTCACTGGTTCTGGGTTGGCAGAGCGTTCGCCACGTGATCCCTCTGGAGCCGCCGCGCAGCCAGCCCAGACAGGCCGCCCGAGCCGGAAAGTCCGTCAACATCATCACCGTCGGATCGGCCGCCTCGGCGGTGGAGACGACGACACCAGAAGCGGCTGAAGAAGAGGCGCGAGGGATCGAAGTCGGAGTGGTCTCTGCCCAGCAAGGAAGGGCCCCAGGGGCGCGCGGAGCACAGACGGGCGGAGGCCTGCGCGGTGGCCGGGGGGGGCTGACAGGGCAGCGTGGCAGCCGCGGCTCGGGGCGCAACCAGACCAACTCGACTCGTCAAGGTCTTCCCGGCACGGTCGGTTTCGGGCAGCCTCAACCGCCCCCGCAGAACCCTCCACCGCGGTGATATCAGCAAGTTCCAGGACAATTCGATACGAAATGAGAGTCAATGGCATGAAAACTATTTCCTTGGTGGGAGCCTTCGCATTCATGGTGGGAGTGTCGCCTGCCGCTAACCCGGAGCTGAGTCTGCTGCAGTCCGCTCAAACGACCCGCCAGTCTGGAGCGCCCACGCAACAGCAGCCGCTCCCTCCCGCGGTGGTCGGCGTGCCCGTGCCAACCGGCACTCCCCAGCAACCCTCCCGCCCGGCGCCCGGCCAGCCCCAGACACGCACGGGTGGGCGTGGCGCGTCTCCCCAGCAGGCGCCCGGCGCTGTGCCGCCGCAGGCGATGGCCCCCGGGGGGGCCGGCGCAGCTGCTGCGCGAACCCCCGCCCGGGCCGGTGCGGTTCGCAGTGCTGACGGGGATACGGTCGATTTCGAGTTCGTACAAGCTTCCCTCGACAGCGTCGTGCGGACCATCATGAAAGAACTGGGGTATTCCTACATCATCGATCCTCAGGTCACCGGAGAAGTCACGGTGTACACCCAGGGAAGGCTCCCCCGCCAGCAGCTCTTCCCCATTCTCGAGCAACTACTCGAGATGAACGGCTATGGGATCGTCCGGCAGGGAGAGATGTTCGTGATCCTGCCGCTGGGCCAGAGCCCCAAGATCCCGGGGACCATCATGCTGCGGCCCCTCGAGCAAGGGGGTGCCCCGGCAGCTTCCGGCGGCTCCCAGCAGCCGGAAGCTCAGGAGCCCGGCCAGCCTCCCCAGACCCCTCCCGGCAGTAGTCCGCCGCCGGCGCAGCAGCGGCCCGACTTGCAGAGCCTGAGCGGTGTGCAGGGGGTGATCACCTACATTATTCCCCTGCACTACATCCCGTCGTCCGAAATGGTCACAATGGCCCAGGCCTTCGTCTCGGAAGGCGCCACCATCGTGGATTTCCAGACCGCCAACACGCTGCTCATCACCGACTACCGGGCCAACATTGAACAGGTCCTCAACCTGGTTCATCTGCTGGACACTCGGTATTTCGACCTCAACACCATCGAGCTGGTCCCCGTTCGCTACAACAAGGCCGCCGACGTCGCCGAAGACCTGGGCAAGGTGTTCGCTCCCGGGGACAAGGCCGGTGGCGTTCGGATCGTTGCGATCGAGCGCCTCAACAGCATTCTGCTGGTCACCCGCGCCCCCGGAGTCCTGGCCGACGTGAAGACATGGCTGGAGAAGCTGGACGCTCCGTCGACGCACTCCAGCGTCAAGACTTTCGTCTACCAGGTCGAGAACAACACGGCAGCCAACATCGCCGAGATCCTGGCGCAACTCTACGAGGACGGTGCTGGCTTGCCCTCCTCTCCAGCAGGTCAAGAGGAGGAGCAGACCCAGCCGGCCCGAAGGCGCCCGGCCGGTTTTCTCCCGGAGGGCCAGCAGCCCACGGGAGCCCTCGGACCTGCCCTCTCCTCGCGAAGCGCCCAGTCGGGGGTCCGAGCCGTGGTCAGCGGCAACGTCAAGATCATCGTCAACGAGTTCAACAACTCGTTGATCATCCAGGGTACCGAGGCCGATTACCAGTTCCTTCGGGCGACCATCGAGCAACTGGACGTGCTGCCCCGGCAGGTCCTCATCGAGGCCCGCATCTACACCGTCGAACTTCAGGACGATTTGAGCTTTGGAGTCAACGCCTTTCTGAGGGAGCGAGGCTCGGTCGGGACGGGCGGCGACACCACCATCAGCGACATGCTGCCCCCTCCCACGGTCGGTTCGCTCACCACCGGAGGGTTGTCGGCATCGACCCGGGTCTTCGTCGGCTTTGAGCGCCAGCTCGACCTGCTCATCGACGCCCTCCGGCGCAAGACCAACGTCGAGATGCTGGAAGCCCCCACGCTGCTGGTCGTCGACGGGACCGAGGCCCAGATCAACGTGGGCGCCGAAGTGCCCGTCAGCACCGGGTCCTTCGGAGATCCCGTGCGTTCGGGTCAGACCGCTGCCTTCGTCAATACCATTTCCTTTCGGCCCACCGGCACCACGCTGCTGTTGCTGCCTCGCATCAGTGCCAGCGGTATCGTCAATCTCGATCTCGCGATCGAAGTGAGTGCGGCCGTCGGGGATCCCCTGATCCCCACCATCAACCGGAATTACGTGCAGACGTCGCTGATCGCCCGCGACAACGAGACCATCGCAATCGCCGGAGTCATCAGCGATTCGCTCAACAAGAGCCGGACCCGCATTCCCCTGCTCGGAGACATTCCCGTTCTGGGAGCCATTTTTGGCCAGACCTCTCGCAACAAACGACGCTTCGAGTTGATCTTCCTGATCACGCCCC
>JBFKLX010000285.1:0-5606 GCA_041630155.1 Acidobacteriota bacterium | reverse complement strand
GTGCTCGCCGCCGTCTACCTGATGACCTCGGTGATGACCGACACGATGAGCAACAATGCCGCGGCGGTGCTGCTCGCGCCGATCGCCATCTCGACAGCGGAGCAGATCGGTGTCGACCCCCGGCCGTTCCTGATGGCGATCACTTTTGCCGCCTCGACCGGATTCTCGACACCGGTCGGCTACCAGACCAATACCATGATCTACAACCCGGGCGGCTACAAGTACACGGACTTCCTGCGCACCGGAGTGCCGCTCAGCATCCTCTTCTGGATTCTGTCCGTGACCTTCATTCCGCGTTTCTGGAGCTTCTGAGCGGGCGGCGCCGGGGACTTCGCTCCATCGACGGAAACCCGATAGCCGCATGGACAAGTTGAAACGAGGGATTCAGACGAGTGAGCATGAGAATCCACGGCGAAGCCCGCCTGGCGAAGACCAAAGCCGAGACACTTTCTCAACCTCTCCGAATCCTCGATCAGCAGAGAAGGCGCTGCACCGCGGCGAATGACGGGAAGATGGCGGAATCGTTCCGACCGAAGCGCCGTCATCGTTTCGTCATCTTGTCGGTGCTAGCATGCGGGCGATGATGAGGACAGCTCTGCTACTGACGCTGACCCTGTTTCAGGGGGCAGCTCCGGCTCTTGCCGAAGACTCTCCCGGCAAGAACGAAGAGCAACGCCCCAAACTGCTCGGGGCCCTTTCACAGAGTCCGGACAGGAAGGCAGCGCCAGTCCGCTTTCGCGACTTCCCCAGAGACCTGGGCCGCAATTTCCTGGGACTGGCCTCGAAGGAGAACCTCACGCCCCTGTTGATCGGGGCGGGCGCGACCGCCGCGGCCGGATTCTTCGACGACGAGGCGCAACGGTACTTCGGGCGCGCCGGCCGCCTGGGGCCGTCGGGGGACGTGCTGGGGGAGATCCCCGGCAGCGCCGGCGTGATCGGTGGCGCCATCGGCGCTCTGGCTCTCACGAGCCACTTGCGGGGAAACGAGAAGCTGAAATCGATGTCCTATTCGCTGGCGCAGGGCTTTGTCGTCACCAGCCTGGTCACGACCGGAATGAAGCTGGCCGTCGGCAGGGAGCGCCCGGACGGCTCCAACCGCCGAGCCTTCCCTTCGGGACACACCTCCAACGCCTTCGCCTTCGCCACCATCTTCAGCCACCATCACCCCAAGGCGCGGATTCCGGCCTACCTGGCCGCCAGCATTGTGGCCGTCTCCCGCATGGACGAGGACGTCCACTATCTGAGCGATGTGGTGGCGGGCGCGACCTTGGGGTACATCGTCGGCAGGACCGTGATCCGGCAGGAATCGAAAAAGACGGGGCCGCGCACCACCTGGATGCCGTATCTGTCACCCTCGCGGGGGGAGGCGGGTGTGCTCATCCAGGTGGACTTCTGAGGCTCCACGATTCCGAACTCCCAACTGGGTGCTCCCGCTGAAGGACCGTGACTTCGCCTCGAACAAAATCCGCGAACGAGTCACGATCCGGTTTCACTTCGCCGAGGTTACCGGTCCCGGCAAGCTTGCAGCAGCCTTCGACTACATCGAGGCCAAGCCAGTACCGCCATGATCGGCCGCGCTCCAGAACGAGTGTCGACCAGAAGAGGGTTTGAAATCCCGCCGCTCTCGCGAGAGCGGCTCGCCCCGTTCTTCTGGCCACGCCGGATTGCCACTGTGGGTTGGACCTTCGCCCCGCGTTCCCCTGACCGCCCTGCGGGCCGAGGAACCAAGGCCCAAGGGGCCAGTTCCCAAGGCTAGTCCGCGAGTTTTCGGGCGATCGTGGCGAAGATTCGAGCCAACTCCAAGCTTTGCTGCAGGAGGACTTGCTGCCGCCGGAACTCATTCCCTGGCCGATCTCAGGTCCATAAGCCGCAGCCAGTATTCGCTTTCCCTGGGCTCCCTATGGGCTCTGGTAGTCTCCCCGGGCGGCGCTTATCTAACCCCCGCCCCCACCCCGTCGAGGCCGGCTCGCGTCTTTGAGCTTTGCGGATTCCCGTACCCGGGCGGCCTGAGCCTCTTCGAGCGTCCTGAATTTGAAAACGCCACGGGGGTAAGTGGGTTGTGAGATGAGCCAGTAGCGACGGCAGTGACGCGTGAAGCGCTCAAAGGCCGGCTCTCCAGCTACCCGAATCGGCGCCGTGTTCATCTCGTCTATCGAACGGAATTTCTGCACCGGCATTCGCTAGTCATTCTCCTTCAATCCGAATCGGTCGCGCAAGGCGGCCGCATCCTGTCGATCGAGTGCCCGAACGGTCCCTTTCTTCAGCTGGTAGAGCGCTTGGGGGGTGGCAACGTGCACCCGGATACCTTCAACCTCCTTGATCTCGGAATCCACACTGTGGAAATCGGCAGCCTCTCCCAATCGAGTCATCAAGTCGAAAAACAGGTCCCCACTGGGTGGATAGTATCGGACGGCGGGATAGTCCCCCAGCAAGTCGTCTGCTCGGATCTCCTCAATGCTCGGGTCATTGCCGTAGACCGATCGGAACGCCTTTCGGACTCGATCAACATTCGCCTCGGTGGCATTGATCATCAGGTCGACATCCTCCGTCGCTCGCACCAAGCCTTGAAAGCCCATGGCCGTCGCGCCGATCAAAACATACTCCAGCTTCTCCGATTCGAACGCTTTGAAAACGCGCAACAACTCATCCCGATCCACGCTCGCATCATAACCCACGAATGCCCCGCCGGCCTCGAAACCCGCTCACGATAGACCCGAGCTTCAGGTATGAGAAGTATACGGCAGTTCCGGCCTCTGGCTTCAAGCTGGTGGCTCAGCAAACGACCCTATACCCCTTGTGTGGCTTCCAGTCGCCGCTGTCGCCCGTTTCCTTGTCCAGGCCGTCGAATCTTCTCCCCGATACTGGATGGATGTCACTGCCGATTTGCGGCACACTCTGCAGCTGACGGATTGGGGTGCTATGTGACGGTGGCCGGTTCAGGACCCTTCGGGCGCCCGAGGGGTCACGACAGGGAAGGCCGGCACGAGAGGAAACGGACGCATGATTCTCGTGACAGGTGCGGCAGGTAAGACGGGTCGGGCAGTCACCAGGGCTTTGGTCGCCAAAGGACAGAGAGTCCGAGGCTTGGTGCGCCGGTCTGAGCAGATGGCTGTGCTGGAGCAACTGGCTGCTGGGGAAGTTGTCGTCGGCGATATGCGTGTTCAGACAACATTGGACCGAGCCTGCAGGGGAGTGCGGGCGATCTATCACATCTGCCCCAATATGCACGCAGACGAGGCCGCGATCGGCCAGGTGGCCATCCGGGCAGCTCAGGCCGCCGGGGTGGAGCAATTCGTTTATCATTCGGTGCTGCATCCTCAAACCGAAGCGATGCCACACCACTGGCAGAAGCTGCGAGTGGAGGAGAAGCTGTTCGAGTCCGGATTGTCCTACACGATTCTGCAGCCGGCGGCCTACATGCAGAACCTGCTGGCTCAATGGAATCCAATCTTGAAAGAAGGCGTGTACCCAGTCCCCTATGCATTGGAGACGAGGTTGAGTCTGGTTGACCTCGAGGATCTGGCCGAGGTGGCGGCGAACGTGGTGACGGAATCAGGCCATGAGGGCGCTACCTATGAACTGAGCGGCCCGGAGGTGCTTTCCCAGAGAGAAGTGGCTGCCATTCTCGGGCAGCAGCTAGGGCGTGTAGTGCGAGCAGAATCCGTTCCCCTCGAGAAGTGGGAAGAAGACGCTCGGGCCTCCGGAATGGGTGACTATCAGGTCGAAACACTGTTGAAGATGTTCCGGTACTATCAGCGAAATGGGTTCTGGGGCAGCCCCCGGGTGTTGAAGTGGCTACTCGGTCGCCCTCCCACAACCCTTGCCCGCTTTGTGGAACGGGCTCTCCACGAGCAGGAGAACGCCTGACAAATCACTCGGGCGTATCCAAGGCGTACCCAAGAGGATCGAAGTTTCGTGCGTCGGCGGTGCCTCACAGGTCCTCGAGACTTGGAGGCCCGTGCCGCGAGCGGGCCTTGTCTGCGTCAGCCTTGCACACTACAGTGAAGGGCCAGGAGTTCTTTTGGCCGAGCCAATTTCTGCGATCGATGCGGTTTCGCCTGCGATTCAGCACGCCGTCAAACAGCTTTTCAAGCCCTTTCGCCTCGGAGTCTGGGCCCGTTTGGCCGTGCTGGGTCTGCTGACGGCGGAGTTCTCCGGCGGAGGCTCCGGTGGCCGGGGCGTTGTATCTGACCACGGGTCGGGAGGCCGTGGATTGTCTTCGTTGGCCGACATCGGAGTTGAAACGCTGATCTTGGGCATTTGTCTCGGACTCCTGGTGCTGATGCTGGGTCTGGTTCTGCTGTACGTTTCAGCGGTGTGCCGCTTCATTCTCTTTGACGCGGTCTTGCGGGACCGCTACCGGATTCGCGAAGGCTTTCGGCGCTGGCGCTCAGCCGGTTGGAGCTACTTTTTGTGGCAACTGGCTCTGGCCGCCGTCGTGATCGTCTTTCTCGCAGTCGTGGTCGGCATCCCGCTGCTGATCGCGTTCACGGCGGGCCTTTTCGAGGGTTCCGCATGGCCGGTGGGACTGATCGTCGCCCTCGTCGCCGTTGTCCTTCTACTGGTGATTCCGTTCCTGATCGCCGTGGCCGTTGTATCGCTTTTCGCCCGCGATTTCGTGGTTCCGATCATGGCGATGGAAGACCTGCGGATCCTCGAGGGCTGGAGGAGCTTTCTTCCCCGCCTGCGGGCCGAGTCGGTGGCCTACCTCGTGTACGTACTCTTCAAGATCGTTCTGGCGATTGCAAGCGCCATTCTCTTTGGCATCCTGACGCTGTTCGTCATCATCCTCCCGCTGCTCCTGTTTGCCGCCATGGGCGCTGCCATGTTTTTTGCCGGGATGTTCGCCGGTCTCAGCTGGAATGTCTTCACGGTGGCGCTGGCCATCCTCTTTGGATTGCTCCTTCTGTTGATCGTTCTAGCCCTCATCGCTTTTGTTTCCACTCCAGCGGTGGTCTTTTTCCAGGCATACCGGATTCACTTCTTCGGGTCGCGCTACCCGGCGCTGTACGAAGCGCTGGTGGCGGGCCCCTTCAATCCCAATCCCCTCCCCCCGCCCTCAGTCGAGTCTGCTTGAGAGGGAAGAATCCGTTAAACACGGAGTGGGGGGAGTGACGCAGCCTTCCAGGCTGCGAGGCGCTCCTGCGAAAATGCTCCGAGAGGGGCAATCGGCACAGATTGCGGGGGTTTTCGCCTAAGAAGGGGCGTAGCTGGACGAGCGATTCCAAATTGACCTGGCAGTCGGCCTCCTCCGCATCCCCCCTGCCGGTATCTGGCTACTTCGGCGCCGCCGCGGGCTATGCCTGCACGCCCAGCATGGACAACGCCCTCGAACGACCCCGGGCTGTGACCTTGTCTATTCCACTCGCTGGTGCTCTTCGCTCCGACGGAGGTTTTTCGCTTTTTCCTGTTGCTTGGCGGTGGAGGTCGCTCGCCGGAATCGGAATTGCTAGCTTGTCAGACAGTCGCCGTAGTTTCTCTACACTGCGAGGATGATGGCCTCGGAAGGGGGTACAGCCAATGAGTTCCCAGAAAGTCGGGGCATCCAAACGGATTGGTGCGCTGAGTCTGGTTTTCTGCTTGAGCCTCCAGCCCCTGGCAGCGGC
>JBFKLX010000284.1:0-5728 GCA_041630155.1 Acidobacteriota bacterium | reverse complement strand
CTGGCCAGCAGCGCCAAAAGCGTCCACGCGGTGGCCCAGCAGCTGGGCATCAGCGACAAGCGCCTGGCCGAGTGGAAGCGCCGCGCCGAGCTCGAGGACCAGCTGCAGGACAAAGACGTTCGCCAGGAGATGGCGCCCTTGAAACGCGAAGTCAAGCGCTTGCGCATGGAGCGCGATATCTCAAGAAAAGCCGCGGCCTTCTTCGCCAGAGAAAACGATCAGGGAGGGCAGGGGCAAAGGCAGGGGCACGGCCCCCAGGCCCCCTTGGTATTTCCTCGTCGTTGACTTACAATGTGACGCCAGCGGTCAATTTTGGTGAGAGGGTTGGTTGGTTATGAATCTAGACGACCCCGTCAACCAGAAGATTCGGGAACGCATTCGGAACATCCGTCAGCGCAAGAAACTCTCAATTCGAAAAGCCGCGCTGCTGAGTGAGATCCCGGAGAGTTCCTATTCTTGCATGGAAAACGGCTTCTATCGGATCAGTCTCCTCAACCTGAAGAAGATACTTGACGGCCTCGATGTTGGAATTGCGGAAGTCTGGCCGGATTCCACAGTGGTGGAAGAGCGACGGCAACCGGTTCTCGCGGGTCGGACGGTTCTCCCCGCCAGGCGTTTCTTTCGATTCCAGGAAGTCTTTCGGTTGAGCGACGCCAAACGGGCGGCTTTGCTGGAGGGGGACGTGAGGAGGCTACAGCTCATCGACAGCATCAATCTCACGCGACGGGAAAAGAGACTGTTTCTCGGCTATTTTCCCGAACGGCTCCATCCGAGCTGGTCGGTCTTCCAGAAGCAAAACGAGGAGCATCGATGCTGCCTCTGTTTGCAGGATGCCCGAGTAGAGGATTACCTGAAGCGTCTCATCGACATCTACCTCGATCTCTGGTTCGCAGAAGGCTTCGCCGAACCCTGAAGCCCCGTGTGCAGGCCTTTGGCTGCTCGGGGAATTTCAAACAGATTTCGAGCATCAAAACGTCAAACTTCAAACCCGCCAGCAAGCTCAGCCACCTTGCCGATGCCCCCTTTACTACGCCCTAAGTACTCCGGTTCGTAAATACGGTGACGGTTGCGGGCGAGCCCCCGGGTGCCCGGCGCCTCGGAGCAGGGGGGTCCACTCGGTTTCCGGGGGCCCGGCACCTGCTTGGAAACGCCCGCAACATACGTTGCTGTATTTATGGATCGGGGTACTGAGCCCTGCGCATCCCTCAGACCTCGAGCCTCCGTACCGAGGCAAGCAGGGGCAAGGGGCAGAGGCAGAGGGGCACGCCATCATCGGGCCAGGTGTCTCACCAGCGCCAGGACGATTCCCAGCAAGAGACGCAGGTCGCCGATGTTGCTGCGGAGACACCGTTTCAGGCGCAGCAACCCGTAGATCAGGCGATAGAGCCAGCGGAAGAGGAGTGGCAGGAGCCCTGGGCGTTGCTCTGTCAGTTCCCGAACGTCCCTCTCCAGGTTGCGCGCGTAACTGTGAAAGAGGAAATCCCGATATTCCCGGCTCCTTCGGGCGTGGAACTGGTAGTCTGCACTCTCGAGGATCTTCAACACGTAGACTGCGTACAGGTTCTGACGCTCGGCGAACTCCAAGTCCGGTGTGCTGGGACGAACCCGAGTCATTCTGTAGAACGCTGCCAGCAGGAGGAGCAGGGCAGCTGAAAGACCCACTGCCAGGCTCGTCAGATCCATGCCCGTGTCTCGGCGAAGGGAGGAGTGTGGGTGGGAAGATGGTGACAGGCGGCAGCAGCCTCCGACTGTTCCCCTTGGGGGACAACGTTTCCCGGCATTGGCGTATTATGGCACGTCCCGCCTCCACTGTCCCGGATTGTGGCGTAGGGCGTGAGTAGGGCGTAGGGAGCGGCGGAAGGCCGGAGGGTATCCGTGAAAGCGCCGCGGCCGGAGCGCGAGGCTCACTCTTCTTTTTTGCCCGGAGCCTCTTTGCTGGATTCCTCTTCCTTGCTGGATTCCTCTTCCTTGGTTAGTTCCTCTTGGCCCGGCTCTTCAGCGGCTTTCTTGGATCTCCGCTTGGTCTCTTCGACGGGTGGGGAGAACTCGCTCCCCAGCAGTTCGATCAGCGCCATCTCTGCGCTGTCGCCCTTTCGGCAGCCGAGGCGAACGATCCGGGTATAGCCCCCATTTCGGTCGGCATAGCGGGGTGCCAGATCGTCGAAGAGTTTCTGGACGACCTCCCGCCGGCGAATCACCTGCAAGGCCTGTCGCCGGGCGTGCAGATTTTCACGCTTGCCGAGGCTGATCATCTTTTCGGCGAATGGCCGCAGTTCCTTGGCTTTGGGGACCGTGGTCACCAGGTGCTCCTTGTCGAGGAACTCGGTGACCATGTTGCGCAGTAAGGCTTTGCGGTGGCTGCTGGTGCGGCCCAACTTTCGTCCCGATCGGCGATGTCGCATGGCTCACTTCTCCCGTTGGAATGCCTTCTGGGCCTTTTCAAACGCTCACGACTCGGACTTCTCGGCCACCGGGCGACCCTTCTCGTCCAGCTTCATGCCGAATGAAAGCCCCATGTCGGCGAGGATTTCCTTGATCTCGTTGAGGGACTTCCGGCCAAAGTTCTTGGTCTTGAGCATCTCCGCTTCGCTCTTCTGAACGAGCTGGCCAATCGTCTGGATATTGGCGTTCTTGAGGCAGTTGTAGGAGCGCACCGACAGTTCGAGTTCTTCGACGGACCGGCTCAAGTTGTCGTTGAACGCCTCCCGTTCCTCGCTGCGTTCCGCACCAGGGGCCTCCGACTCTTCCTCGAAGTTGATGAAAATGTACAAGTGATCCTTCAAGATCTTGGCGGCCTGGGCAATCGCGTCCTGTGGGGCGATGCAGCCATTGGTCCAGACCTGCAGATTCAGGCGGTCGTAGTCGGTGGACTGGACCAGGCGGGCCGACTCGACCCAGAAGTTGACCTTCCTGACGGGAGAGTGGACGGAATCGATGGGGATGTAGCCGATGTCCAAATCCTCTTCGAAGTTCTCATCGGCGGCGACATAGCCGCGCGCGTTGCGAACTCGCAACTCGATCTTGAGGGTTCCCGTCTCATTGATGGTGGCGATGTGCAGCTTCGGATCCAGGATCTCGACGTTGGGGTCGGGTTTGATGTCTTTCGGCCGCAGAACGCCCGGGCCACTGGACTCGAGGTGCAGGACGGTCGGATTTTCCGTGTGGGCGCGCATCGGGATCTGCTTGAGGTTCATGATGATATCGGTGACGTCTTCCTTGACCCCGGGGATGGAAGAGAACTCGTGCAACACCCCTTCGATTCGGATCGAGGTAATCGCAGTTCCGTTGATCGAGGACAGCAGGGTTCGCCGCAGGGCGTTCCCCACGGTGGTGCCAAAGCCTCTTTCGAAGGGCTGGGCATAGAAGAACCCGTAGCTCGAGGTCAGCGTTTCGTTGTCACAGGCCAATCTCTTGGGCTTCTGAAGACCTTTCATTTCTGGTTTTTCTCCGTTGATGTCGTCTCCGGCCCAGCCGGAAACAGCCGCGCTCGGTTTCGGAGCGGCCGGGACGAGCGCAGGTTTTTGCCGCCGTCGCGAGTTCCCCGTTTCCTCTCGAACCCTCAGGGGTGGTGGTCAGGGCTCACTTCGAGTAGAGTTCGACGATCAGCTGCTCCTCGATGGGAACGGCAATGTCCTCGCGCCGTGGCAGTTCGACGACCTGCCCTTTGAATTCTTCGACTTGCAGCTGGAGCCACTGCGGAACCCCCCGCCCCAGCGCATCCTGAAGAGCGCCCTGAACGAGCGGATTCTTCTGGGACTTCGCTTTGACTGCGATCTCGTCGCCGCGGCTGACCTGGTAAGACGGGATGTTGACCCGGCGATCGTTGACCAGGATGTGCCCGTGGCGGACCCACTGCCGTGCCTGGGCCCGCGAGGTGGCCAGTCCCAGGCGGTAGACCACGTTGTCGAGCCGCCGTTCCAGGGCTTGGAGCAGCAACTCACCGGTGATTCCCTTGCGCCGGGCGGCTTTGGAAAAATAATTGCGGAACTGCCGTTCCAGCACGCCGTAAATCCGTTTTACCTTTTGCTTTTCGCGCAACTGCGTGCCGTACCCGACGGTCTGAATGCGGCGCCTGCCGATGCGGCCGTGCTCGCCGGGGGCAAAGTTGCGCTTTTCAATGGCGCATTTCTCAGAGTAGCAGCGCTGCCCTTTCAGAAACAGCTTCATCGACTCGCGTCGGCAGAGTCGACAAACAGGACCCGTGTAGCGTGCCAAAGTCGTTCTCCTTCGTATCTTCAATCTGGCCCGCTCATGGAGACGGACCTTCATCGGCCGGACCTGGGATGGTTCCGTTGCGCCTCAGACCCTCCGCCGCTTGGGCGGGCGGCAGCCGTTGTGAGGAATGGGCGTCACGTCGCGGATGGTCTTGATTTCGACCCCCGCAGCTTGAATGGAGCGAATGGCGGCTTCGCGTCCTGAACCGGGCCCCTTCACTCGCACCTCGCAATATCGCATACCGTATTGATCGCGCGCGGTGGAAGCCGCCCGATGAGCCGCCTGGGAGGCAGCAAACGGGGTGCTCTTGCGGCTGCCCTTGAACCCCTGCCCTCCGGCACTGGCCCAAGTCAGGACGTTTCCTTCCGGGTCGCTGATGCTGATCAGCGTGTTGTTGAAGGTCGCCTGAATATTGGCGATCCCCTGGATCACGGTTCGCTTTTCCTTCTTCTTGCTCTTCTTTTTGGCGACCTTCTTGCCTTTAGCCATGTGTCGTCCTTCGCCTCAGCTCACTTCTTGCGTCGTCGGATACCCGACTTGCGCGGCCCCTTCCGGGTGCGCGCATTGGTGTGCGTTCGCTGGCCGCGCACGGGGAGCCCCCGCCGATGCCGCAGGCCTCGATAGCAGCCGATGTCCATGAGCCTCTTGATGTTCAGCTGCGTTTCCTTGCGCAGGTCCCCTTCGACGCGGCCTTCCTCTTCGAGCACCCGCCGGATGCGTGTGGCCTCTTCCTCGGTGAGTTTGCCCACGCGGGTGTCCTTGTCGACTGCGGCTTTGTCGAGGATTCTCAAAGAGCGCGAGCGGCCGATGCCGTAGACATAGGTCAGCCCTACCTCTACTCGCTTGTGGTCGGGAACGTTGATCCCTGCGATGCGTGCCATATGCTTTCCTGTTTTCCGGACCGGGGCGGCGGCTCCGGCCGCGCCCTCATCCGGCTACCCCTGCCGTTGTTTGTGCTTGGGATTGCTGCAGATCACCCGAACCACCCCTTTGCGACGGATGATCTTGCACTTCATACAAATTTTCTTGACCGACGCTCGAACCTTCATCGCCCTACCGCCCCTTCAGGCCCCGAGAACCGCTTCCCACCCGGCCCGGACACCCATCCAGCCGTTGCTCCCAAACGAGGTCTGCTCGCCCAGAGCAGCAGCGTCCTCGGTGTTCCGGAGCTTGGGATGCTTTCCGGAAAAAAAGAATTTTAAATCATAACACAGTCTTGTCACTCTGTCCAGATTTCAGCTGTTCCAGACTTCAGCGCCGGCCCCTCACCCGGCCCTTCTTCAAGAACCCTTCGTAGTGGCGCATGATCAGCTGCGACTCGATCTGCTGGACCGTATCCATCGCCACGCCCACGATGATCAGCAGCGATGTGCCTCCGAAGTAGAAACTGAGTCCCATACCGGTCGTGATCACCGAAAGGTTGTACTGACTGAGCAGGTCGTCCAGCGGCGGGCCGATCACAGGGATCGGCTGAACCTTGAAGCCGGTGATCAGAAACTCCGGCAGCAGGCAG
>JBFKLX010000283.1:0-5796 GCA_041630155.1 Acidobacteriota bacterium | reverse complement strand
GCGAGTACAACAGGGTGAAGGCCGAGATCGACGGCAAGACCGAACGCTGGGAAGCGCTGCTGCTCGAGATCGAGACCCTCGAAGCCGAGCTCGACGCTGGCTGAGCGCCGGCCCCGTCGATGCGGCTCCGCGGGGCAACGAAAAAGGCGCCCTGCTGGTCGCAGGACGCCTGTTCGGTGGCGGGGCCGACGAGACTCGAACTCGCGACCTCCGGCGTGACAGGCCGGCGTTCTAACCAACTGAACTACGACCCCGCCTTGGGTCGAAGTCCTGAGTATAGGACAATTCGCGCCTCCTGAGCAAACCCGATCCATCTCTTCCGCTCTCCTCCACCGCGGGCGAAACCAAGCGGTCGGCAGGTGCGTCTGGATTAGACGTACCGGCACGCTAGTGACCGGAGGGTTCCGTTACGCTTGACCGCCAACTGGCGAGGAGAGAAGAAGCGAAATGTCTGACCTTCGTCTGCAGATCGTCTACTGTGACGATTGAACGTACACACCCAGAGCCGCCTGGATGGCGCTCGAAATTCTGTCCCACTACCGGAAGGCCGTGTCCGAACTCCAACTCGTCCCCTCCGAAGGGGGCCGGTTCGAAGTCAGCCTCAACGGCAAGCTGATCTTCTCCAAGTTGGAGACCGAACGCTTTCCCGAGCCCAAGGAACTCAAGCAAGCCATCGACAAACATCTCGGACTCTGATCCGAGCGCCGTCGAAGGCTTGTTGACCTCCCCCGGTTTCCCCATCGGGGCTCGTCCGCGACGTCCGGCGCACCCGCCCGGGCCGTCCCTTCTTCCGGTCCGAGGACGAGCACGCCCTCGCCCCGTCTCTCCCGAGTCCCAGGGCCCGAAGTTCCCAAGGCGTCCTCGACAAGTCGAGAACATCAGAGTCCCCCAAGCCCACCGTCGAAGAGTGGCTGACGGAGCCGGTCCATTCTCTCGCCCCTGCCCCGGTCGATTTGCAGCATCCGCTCGAACCAAGACTCGACGAATCCAGGCGACCCCCGGCGGGGCCCGGCCGTCTTCGCTGTCAGCCGCTCTGTTGAAATGCTGGGGAAATCTTCAGATGAGTGGAATGGAGGAGGAGTGAGGCTGGGTGGCGCCGGAGCCCCGGCGCCCCCAAAGTGTTCAATACGATTCGCTGGCTCGGAACATCCTCTGGCGCTGCAAAGTGTCGGACAGTTTTTGGCGAACCGCCTGATGATCGACGTCGGCTAGCTTGCACCAGTAGGGGAAACCGTCGTTGTCACTGGATATCCACTCGATTGCTTTCTTCTTCAGAAGTCGATAGTCGTTCCGAGAGGTCTCCTTGACGCTACGCAGATCCATCACTGCTTCGTGCCAGGCTTGCCGGAGGATTGCCACGGCGAGGTTGCGTTCCGAACGGGAATCAGGAAGTTTGGTTCTCTCCGAACCTCGAGAAACACTCCTCAACTTCATCGCGCTATCATAGCATAAAGGCTCCATTTTTCGGTCATGAAAGTTACACCGGGTCAGGGTTTGCAGCGGGTGCGCCCGCTCAGCTGAAGGGAAAAACTCCGTCTCCAAAAGGTGATGCGGGTGATCCTCGCTGTGCGGTTCGGGCGGGTCGGCGCCTGGCCAGGGTCGAGAGCGACAGCAGGTGACTGGGGGGAGCCCGGACTGCCGACAACCAAAGTGGGGCAGCGCTCGCCGAGTTCTCACCCTGCGAGTCGGCGGTTTCATTCGCAATTCAGAGATTCGAGTTTTTGGATTTCCCGAAGAGGATCCGGCTTTTCCAGCCCGCTTGCCTCGCGCCCAAGACTCCCCGGAGAATCGATCGGCGAGGAGCCGGTGTCACCAGCCTTCAAACTGCCTTTTCGATGCTCTCGGTCTTTGGCCCCAGAAACTCGGCGCCGTCCTCGGTGATCACCATGATGTCTTCGTGGCGGACACCGAATTCTCCCGGAATGTAAATCCCGGGTTCGTTGGAAAAGGTCATTCCCGGCTGCATCAGCAGGGTGTTGCCTTCCACGAGGTAGGGCTCCTCGTGTCCGTCCAGTCCGATGCCGTGGCCCAGCCGGTGGGTGAAGTACCGGTAGCCGGGACCGAAGCCGGCCGTTTCGATCTCGCGGCGGGCGATGCGGTCCAATTCCTGGCAGGCGATCCCGGGACGTGCAGCCCGAAGCGCTTTCTCCTGCGCGCGCCGTACGATTTCCCAGATCTCCCGCTGCCGGTCCGACGCCTCGCCGAACACGGTCGTCCGCGTCACGTCACTCGAGTAGCCGTGAACCTTGCATCCGCCGTCCATCAGTACGATGTCGCCCTCGCGCAGCTTGCGGGTCTCCCGGGTGCCGTGCGGGAAGGCCGCCGCCGGGCCGAAGAGCACCAGGGCGCCTCCGCGGGTCCCCATCTTGGAATGGGCGCGACTGATCCGCTGGTTGAACTCCGATGGGGTCATCCCTTCTTTCAGGCCGGCCACCGCGGCGCGATAGGACATCTTGGTGATCTGGTTGGCACGCCGCATCAAGTCCAGCTCGAGCGGGCTCTTGGTCATCCTGCAGCCGTCGCTGACTGGTCTGCCGTCGACCCACTCGACCCCGGGACTCGCCAGGCGCAAGCCGTCGACGATGAAAAAACGGGTGCTGGGCTCGACCCCGATACGCCCGCTGGAGATCCCCCGGTCCTTCAGGATTCCGCCGACCCGCTGAAAAGGGCTCTCGTGCTCCTGCCAGATGCGGACTTCGGCGCTGCCCCGGTCCACCGACTCCAGGGCCCGGCCCTCTTCGAAGGCGGGACAGACGAAGGCGGGTCTTCCCTCGCGTGGCAGCAGCACGCCAAAAGTCCGCTCGCTGCGTCCCCACCGGACTCCCGTGAAATACAGCAGTGAGGAACCGCTCTCCACGAAGAGGCCCTGCAAGCCGCTGCCCCGCATCAGCCGGCGGGCTTTCTCCAGGCGCCGTTCGTATTCCGAGGCGGGAACAGGGTCGACGCCCTGCACCTGATCCGTCAAGGCGTCAATCGGATCGGCGCTTTCTCCAGCTCGGGCCAAGCCGGTTGCGGCTGCCCAGGCGGCCCCGCCGAGTGCCAGGAATTCTCGTCGATGCATGGCTTTCGCCCTCCAGCCGACCAGTTTGGCCCGAGCCGGCCCCCGAATCAAGGGCGTATAATGCGTTTCAGACGACGCAATGCAACCATCACAAAGGAGAACCAGGCGTGGACCGGGAACACTTCTATTCCATCATGAACGGTGAGGGAGACACCGACTACGAGGTCTACCTCGACACCAAACAGTTGCTCCACTGCCAAAAGGACTTCGAGGACTTCTGCAACCGCGACGAACTGCAGTTTCAGATCGTGCACCAATCGATCGAGCTGTTGATGAAGCTGATCGGCTACACGCTGCTGGACGTCGACGACTACCTCCAGCAAGGCAACACCAACCGCGTGATCACCCTCTTCCAAAGAGTGCACATCGGGTTGCGGCTGATGATGGAACATCTCGCCCTGCTCGAGACCATGTCGCCCAAGGAATACCAGGAGATCCGCCTGCAGCTGGGCAACGGCAGCGGCCAGGAGTCCCCGGGGTTCCGCACCATCCTCAAGATGCATCAGCCCATCTGGAACTCTTTCCAGAAGCACTACCTGGACGAGCAGGGACTGACGGTCGAAAAGATCTACAACTCCCAATACGACCACGGAGACGCTTACGTCGTCGCGGAGGCGCTGGCCGAATTCGACGAACTCTTCCAGAAATTCCGCTTTCACCACATCCAGCTGATCCACCGCAGCATCGGGCTGGACGCCAAGTCGCTCAAAGGGCGTTCCGTCGAACTGCTCAACGAAGGCCTCCACACCAAGTTCTTTCCCAAGATCTGGGCCATCCGCGGCCAGATGACCGACCAGTGGGGCCACGAGTACGGCGTGGTCCGTGACTCGATCAGTGGACACTAGGCAAGTGGGAAGTGGGAGGAATCGAGGGGAACCGATGAGACGCTGCCGGGGGTTGGGAGGGTGGCTGGTCTTGTTCTTGGGGGCCTGTGGGGGGACGAGCGATGTCCGGCCTCCGCTGAGCACGGAGATTCGTGCGCTGATCGAGCAGAGCGGCGCCGAAGTGGCCGTGGCCTTCCAAACCCTGGACGGACGGGACGGGCTGCTGATCGAGCCGGAGGAAAGCTTCCACGCCGCCAGCACCATGAAGATCCCCGTGATGATCGAACTGTTCCGCCAGGAGCGTGCCGGACTGCTCCAGCTGGACGAACTTCTTCCCATCACCAACCAGTTCTCCAGCATCATCGATGGCAGCCCCTACACGCTCTCGCCGGAAGACGACTCCGATGCCGAAATCTATCAGGCCGCCGGGCAGTCTCGGACACTGCGCGAACTGTGCGAGCGAATGATCACGATCAGCAGCAATCTGGCCACCAACCTGCTCATCGTCAGACTGGGAGTGGACAACATTCAGAACACGGTTGACCAGCTGGGAGCCGGCGGTATGCAGGTGCGGCGCTGCCTGGAGGACGGCAAAGCCTACCGCGAGGGCGTCAGCAACACCACCACGGCCGAGGCCCTGCTGCAGCTTTTGGAGCGAATTGGCCACCTGCGGGCCGTCGACGAGCCGGCCAGCCGGGAGATGATCGAGATCCTGAAGCGGCAGCAGTTCGACGAGGCCATCCCCGCCGGTCTGCCCGCCGGAGTGGCCGTCGCCCACAAGACCGGCCAGATCACCAGCATCCATCACGACGCGGGCATCGTGTTCGCGCGCCGGCCATACGTCCTGGTGATCCTGGTGCGGGGTCTGGAGGACGATCAGCAGAGCGCCCGGCTCATGTCCGACATCAGCCGAACCATCTACCAGTTCGTGGAAGAGGTCGAGTAGCGGAGAGCCGGCGCAACCCCCGGTGGCCGGGAGCACTACCCGGACACCCGCGGCCGTTGGAGAGGCGGAGAGGAATCCACTGATTCGGTGTGCTCCCGGCTCGCCCGTCTCTCAAAATGGGAAGATCCGTATTCTTCGGCCTCTAGCCCCCAGGCCCCCGCCCCCTTCGGCCTGGCGAAGCGGAAATCTCAAAGCTCGAGCACCAAAAAAGGCCAAATCCCAGGGGCTCGCGGCTTGGGTCCCACCGACCCACAGCCCCACGCCCCTCGAACACCGAGGCAAGGGCGAGGGCGAGGGCAAGGGCGAGGGAGGCAAGCCCGAAACTCGAGGCACGGCCCACCGACCCACGCCCCTCCAACGCCGAGGCAAGGGCAAGGGCACGGGCGAGGGCGCACTGTCTGAGACGTTCGGTTGGTTCGAGCTTTGAGCTTTGGACCTCGGGTTTTTCGCTTCGAAAAGGGGCACCCGCGAGGAAAACCTTTCGGAATTCCCCGCGGGTGTGGGGAGTGCAGTGCGAGGTTCTCACCCTATATAACGTCCGGTTCCCGAAAAAGGTTCATCTGCCCGGTTTGAAATCTGACTGGCGGGGCGTAAGGCGTAAGGCGTAAGGCGTAGGTTCTAGGTTCTGTGGGCCTTTCCAGTAGTCCTTTCCAAATGTTCCCTCGAAAGACGCGGTTCGGGTCACGGGGCTTGGGCCTCCCTTGCCCTCGCCCTTGCCTTTGCCTTTGCCTCGGTGTTTTTGGGGCGCAGGGCGTAGCTTTGTCCTATTGAGGTGGACTTCTGGTGCTGAAATGGACGTCTTGGTCCAATCCAATCGATCACTCCGGGCAGTATTTCGGTCTCTGGTCCTTTTCTCCCAAGTTTCGGGCCCCGGTCCCGCGAGCCACGACCCACCGACCCACGCCGCTCCAACGCCGAGGCAAGGGCAAGGGCAAGGGCGAGGGCAAGGGCGAGGGCAAGAGATC
>JBFKLX010000282.1:0-5893 GCA_041630155.1 Acidobacteriota bacterium | reverse complement strand
GCGGGGGGCACGGCCGACAACGTGTGCGATCCGACCGGAGGCTTCTCCTACACGCCCCAGACCGTGCAAAACTTCGGCCGGATCATCACCAAACACGGAAAGCGAATCGTTGAGTTCGCCTTGAAATTCTATTTCTAGCCGAGACCTCGTTTCGGGCCGGGTCCGCCGCGAGGCGCGACCCGGCCCCGGGCTCTCCGGTCCCAGCAAAGACGGCTCTCCCGCAATCTCCTTCCTCTGCACAGGATGTGACGAGCCCTGGAGCCTCGATCCAGTGCACCCGATTGAGGAGCAGGCGTTTTCTCGACCTTGGCTGGGAGTTGCGCTGCGGCCGGACACTCACCATCGTGGCTCGGAGGGGTCGACCAATCCCGGCGCGGTCCCCGTGGAATCCCCGTGTCCGGGAGGGGCGGCGTCAGTGGGACAACGGGTACTTGTCAGGGACACTCACTGCACGGTGAAGTTGGCGGAGCGCGTCGTCCGAACGCCTTTGTCCACGACGGTCACGCGCAGCTGGTAGCGCCCCGGCGCGTAGCCTTGGATGGGAAGAGCGCTGGCGAACTGGATGCGTCCCGCCTGATCCGGAGCGGGCAGGCGGACGGCGGAGCGTCCCGTTACCGTACCTTCTTTCACGACCTCGAAGACAGCCTCGGGCGGCGCTTTACCACCGCGAGCGGGATAGGCGTTGAAGAAGAAGGGCATCTGCTCGAGCGTGCTGCGCGCCAGTGGTTCGCCCAGATTCGGATAGATCAGTAGCTCTCCCAGGCGTAGAATGCCGGCTTGGCTCTCGGCTTCCTTGCCCACCTGTTCGGCGGACCGAATGATCACGATGCTGCTCAAAAGAGGTCCACTCCCGGCGGGCGACAGAACCTCGAATTTCGATTTGTGGATGCCCACCCGACGAGCCAGGCCGTCGTAGGCAATCGCCTCCAGCTCGTATTCACCTGCTGCAAGCTGAGTTTCCCGGAAGAACAACACTCGGCCGTTGCGTGCCTGCTCCAGCTGTCCGATTTCGCCGCCCAGAAGGTACTGCTGGCTCGTCTTGCGCACCACTTGCTTGGCTCGGTCGCGAATCAGGGCCACGATCGAGAAGTCGGCTCGGTACGTATTCTCGGCTTTGACGATCTCATAGGTGAAGACCCCCGGAGGGACCTCGACCAGGAGTCCGACCCGTCCCGTCTCCTCGAACCCGGGAAAGTCCAGACCGAGGGCCAGCACCGCCAGAGATCCGGGAGCCTCGGTCTTGCGGGCCAGCGCCAAGGCGGGAGCCTCGTAGTCCAGCAACGGATGCGTGGAGATCGAATCGACCGCATAGTAACCCTTCCTGGTCTGCACCGACGCGCCCGGCCGATTCACCTTGACGTCGATCTCGCGGAACCTTCCGTCGTCTTCCTGATTGCGGGGGACGTAGGCGAGCAGATAGTAGGCCCGCATGTCCTGATCGATCTGACGCAGACCCGTGACCAGGTTGTTGGTCTCGCTGATCAGGAATCCGCCCGTCTCCTGAGCCAGCTGGCCCAGGCCGCTGTGGGGATCCAGTCTGAGCAGGTCTTCGTTTCTCTCCAGGGCGCGCATCAGGGGGCCCGACGTGTCGTCACGACCGCTGTAGGCTTGATTGATGCGGCGATTGGCGAGGGCGGCAAGTTCCCGGGCGGCTTCGCTGCCGGTGCTTTCGATTCGAAGCCCCGCCGCGTCCAGCGTGTAGACGCTGACGTTGGCCCGGTTGGCGGCGTGAATGACCGAGCGGAATCGGGCCTGCACGTTGGGTGGAATCGACAAGCCTTCGGAAAAGAAGAGGATCGTCTTTCGGCCCGAAAGTGCCCCGAGCGAACCGACCACGGAGATCAAGCCATTGGTGGTGGCGTATCCCTGCTGGTCGCGCTGCAGGCTTTCGAAGTTCTCCAACAGCCGCCGGTTCATCTCGCCCAGCAGTTGCTCGGCGACCGCCTCTCCGGTGGCCGAGCCGGCGGCCTGTGCTTGGGCGGCAGTGCCGGGGCCTCCGGCGGCGGCCGCCTCGGAGGCAGTAGCCGCAGCGGAGCGTTCCAGGGCTTCTTCGATGCTCGAGAGGCCGCGAGCCTCGGCCGCGCCGGAGATGAAGTTTGCGCTGGTCGTGCTGCCCAGCCGTTCGATGGCCTGCCGCAGCAGCGCGGCGTCGTTGGTGTAGTTCTGCAGAACCTGCAGGGAGAGGTCGATCTTGAAGACGCCGACCATGTCGGACGGCCGGACGAGCTGCTCGTCCAGATACTGAAGCGCGGTTTCGTGGGCTCGCGCCCGGGCATCGGGCGAGAGTCGATCGAAGACCATCGCGATGAAATTCAATTCCTCCAAGGGTGTGACTGGCGAGCGGGAAGGAGTGTCCGAACCCGGGGGCGGCTCAGCCGCGGGGCTGGAGGTAGTCCCCCCCTCGTGAACCACCAGGCGGAAGGACTCGATCTGCTGTCGCACACCATCCTCGTAGACTTCGAAGTCGGAGGCGGTCAGGTCGGGGATGGGGCGCCCCCTTCGGTCCCGAACGACCACGTCCAAGAGCACCGCAGCGGTCTCGACGGTGAAGCGCGGCTCCGGCTGGCTCTCCTGGGCCGACAGACCGGTGACACCCACGGTCAGCATTGCCACGGCAAGGACAAAGAGAAAGAAAGGAAGCTTGCGGCTGGAGAACTTCATCCCAGGTACTCTCCGGTGAATCGATCGAAATCGGGTCGAAAGGACCGACAGCGACCAGGGTCTCGACACCGCAATGCCGGTGCCGCAGTGGGCCGTCGGAACCCTCGGCCCAGCCGGTGCCGATGGCACCGTATGATAGCATACGCGTTGAAGGAAGAGCCCTTTGCGAGACCCCCGAACAGCGAGGACACGCGACCCATGAGAGTCATCCCGATTCTGATCGCTTTCCTGCTCGCCGGCGGCCTGGCAGACGTGGGGTGGGCAGGTACCGGTCAGGAGGCGGCTTCCGAAGACTTCAAGCGCCTGGTCGAGCAGGCTGCGGCAGCTCGGGAGGAAGACCGCGTCTCGGATGCGGTGGAGCTCTACCGGCAAGGCCTCCGCCTCGACCCCTCCTGGGCCGAAGGGTGGTGGTATCTGGGGACGTTGCTCTACGATCAGGATCTCTATTTGGAAGCGCGGGACGCGTTCAGAAGGTTGGCCGCCCTGGAGCCCGACAAGGGTCCGACCTACGCCTTGATGGGACTGTGTGGCTTCCAGCTTCGGGATTACGAGCGAGCCTTGATCGACCTCCAGCAGGCCCGACAGCTGGGCCTGGGTCAGAACTCGCGCCTGATCGCCGCCACCCGGTTTCATGCGGCAATCCTGCTGACCAGGTTCGAAGAGTACGAGAAGGCCCTCGAAGCCCTCAAAGAATTCGCTCTGCAACTGAACGACAGCGCCCGTGTCCTCGAAGCAATGGGATTGGCCGCTTTGCGGATGCCTTTTCTTCCCTCCGAGGTCGCTCCTTTGAAACGGGAGCTGGTCTTGCTCGCAGGCCGAGCCGCCTACTACCAGGCCAGCCGGCAAATCGACAAGGCGGACCGGCTCTTCCGGGAGCTGGTCACCCGCTTTCCCGACACCAGCAACGTCCATTACGCCTACGCAGTGTTCCTGGCACGGGATCGACCCGAGGAAGCCCTGCAGCACTTCCTCCGCGAGATCGAGGTCACCCCTTCTCACGTCCCCGCCAGGCTGCAGGTCGCATTCGAGTACCTCAAGCGAGGCCAGCACGATTCCGCCGTCCCGTTCGCCAGAGAGGCGGTCGAGCTGGACCCCAAGGCGTTCGCGGCCCGTAACGCGCTGGGTCGGGCCTATCTGGAAATGGGCCGGATCGACCTGGCGATCGAGGAGCTGGAGACGGGGGTCGGCCTGGCTCCCGACAGTCCCGAGATGTATTTCCACCTGGCCCAAGCCTATGCGCGTGCCGGCCGCATGGAGGATGCCAAGAAGGCCAGGGCCGAGTTCGTCCGCCTGGACACGCTGCGCCGATCCCTCCGCGAGGGCGAGCAGGCCGTTGGTGGGATCCAGGCGGCGCCCGCGAAACCTCCCGAGTAGGTACTGGGATCCATGAATGCACCGACCTGCGTTGCCCAGGGAACGCCCGGGATGCGGGCGTGGCGAGCCCTGACGGCTATGGTATGATCGCAGTCCGGGTTACATTCGGGGAGTAGTGATCGTTGCGTTTCCTGGTCGCTGTTGAGCTGGGACTTCTGGTGAGCTTCAGCCTGGGAGTCGGGGACGTTCGAGCCCAGGCCGAGATCGGCAGAGAAATTCTCGAGCGGGCCGTGGCTGCCCACCAGGCGGGTGAACTCGAGTCAGCCGTCGAAGATTACCAGACTTTTCTCGCCCTCTATCCCAAGCAAGTCGATGCCTTGACCAATCTGGGAGCGGCCTACGCGGGACTGGGCCGTTACCAGGAGGCGATCCTCCAGTACGAGAAAGCCCTGGAACTGGATCCTCGAAGGGCCGAGACCCGCTTCAATCTCGCCTTGGCACGATACAAGTCCGGGAGAATCGTGGAAGCCGCCCAGGACTTCCAGTCGACCCTTGCCGATCAGCCCGACAACCTGCGGGCGCGGCTGCTGCTGGCCGATTGCGAGCTGCAGATGGGGCGCAACCAGAGGGTGATCGAGCTGCTGACCCCACTCCGGTCCACCCATACCGAAGACCTGACCATCGTGTACCTGCTGGGCACGGCCTTGATCCGGGACAACCAGCTCCAGGAAGGCCGGCTCCTGCTGGACCGGATCCTGGGAGCGGGCGAGTCGGCCGAGGCTCACTTCCTGCTGGGTACGGCTCACCTGAGTGCCAGGGATTATCCGAACGCCATGAAAGAGTTGCAGCGGGCGGTCGAGCTGAACCCCGACCTTCCCTCCGTCCATTCTCATCTGGGGCGCGCCCGGCTGGCGACGGGCGACCGGGATTCGGCCCGTATCGCTTTTTCGAACGAACTCTCCCGCAACCCCAATGATTTCGAAGCCAACCTCTACATGGGAGTGATCCTGGAAGGAGACCATGCCCATCAGGAAGCCTTGCAGCGCTTCGAGAAGGCCCGGCAGATACGGCCCGAGTCGCTGGCCGTCCAGTACCAGATCGGGACCGTCTACCTAGCTCTGGATCGCCTCGAGGAGGCGCTGGAGCTGCTCGAAGAGATTGTCGCGGAGGCTCCCAATTTTCTGGAAGCCCACATTTCTCTGGCGACCGTCTACCATCGACTCCAGCGCAAGGAAGACGCGCGGCGTCATCGGGCCATCGTTCAGGAGCTGACGGCGCAGCGTGCCGCGAAAGCCCCCGGCGCCAGCGAAGAGTTGGGTCCGGCCTACCGGGGGGAGGTCGGAGTGAGGATTCCCGAACCCGTGGATGAAAAGCCGGCGAAGCCGCCCAAACTCCCGGAGTGAGCCCCAGCCCATGCGGAAAGAGAAGCTGAGAGTCTTGAAGCCGAGCCGCCTTGCCCTGGCCCTCTTCGGTTCGACCGCGCTGATTCTCGTCTTTCATTCGTTCGGTTTCGTGTCGGGAAACGAGGACGCGCAGCGGGAGGCCTTCTTCGAAGAAATCCCTCCCTGGAAGAGTGGGATCCGCTGGACCCACGACAACGCCATGTCCGAGCAGCGCTATCTCCCGGAAACCGTGGGCGCCGGTTGCGCTTTCCTCGACTACGACAGTGACGGGCTGACGGACATTTACCTGGTCAACAGTGGCCAGTGCGACTTTTATCAGCCCGGCTCGCTGACCCGCAACGCGCTCTACCGCAACAACGGGGACGGCTCGTTCACGGACGTCACGACCTCGGCCGGTGTGGCCGGGGGAAACTTCGGCATGGGAGTGGCGGCAGCCGACTACGACAATGACGGAGACCAGGACATCTACGTGACGGCCTACGGCCGAAGCATCCTTTACGCCAACAATGGCGACG
>JBFKLX010000281.1:0-5937 GCA_041630155.1 Acidobacteriota bacterium | reverse complement strand
CCGCCTGGCAGTCGAGGGTGGGGTCACAGACCTCCGCGCCATCGCAGAAGATCCCGTTGTCGCAGTTGGCGTTGTTGGCCGAATTGACGCAGGTGTCGGCCCCTTCGTCGCAACTGTCGTCGGTACAGGAGATTCCGTCGCTGCAATCGAGGGGCGACCCGCCTCCGCACGCCCCGGCACCGTCACAGGTCTCGCCGTTCTGGCAGAAGAACGTGCCTTCGCAGGACGTCCCGGAAGGCTCGAAGGTGCAGTTCGCCGCACAGCAGACGGTCGAATCGCAGTCTTCCCCGGCCTCCACGATGCCGTTGCCGCAGACCGGCTCACCACCCGTGCAACCGGCGGCCTGGAAGGATCCAATCCGGGTCTTGAAGTCGAAGCTCGCCCCGGGATCCTGATAGTACTCCTGGGTGTACCAGAAGGTGCAGTCATCGACGGGATCGACGCTCATCGAGGAGTAATCGCCCCAACGGTTGCTGGAGGCTGCCTGGGAACCGGTTCCGGCGAGCAGGAGCCCTTCGTCCGTAGGCGTGCCGGCCGAATCGATGACGGTATAGCGGATCTCAGGATAGATGCCGGCGCTGGACACACTGTACCCGACGGCAATATTGCCGGCGCTGTCCATGGCCGCACTGCCCATCCAGCGGTGCAAGCCGTCGGCGGGGCCGATCGTGCCCGTCTTTTGCAGGAACCAGCCGCCTCCCGAGTTCCGGAGTTCGGACCAGCGGACACCGGCCCGGTCGCCTCCCAGGTCCACCGTGTGGCTGACCGTCAGAGACTGGTGGGTTCCGAACTCCCGGGCCTGGGCCCGGAACATGGTGAACTGGCTCAACGTGTCCAGCAGCTCAGTGGAATCCAGTTGGGGGACGCAGGGCCCGAAACCGCAGAGGTTGGCGTCGAACGCCGTGGTATCCACCTGTCCCAGAGGCGTGAATGTGGAGCTGGCAGGACTCACCCAGTCTACCGAGAAGTCCCACAATCGATAGCCGTCGGGGTTGCCCCCCGTGCCCCAGGTCTGGTCGTCGAAAGCCATCACGAAGGTGTTGGGGGTTCCCGCCGGTGGAGCGGGTCCCTCCAGGTGTGACGGTTGCAGGCTGAAGAAGCACTCGGCGTCGCAAGGCAGCGGCCCGAAGAGAACCATCTGGGCCGCATTCCCCAGCAACATCTCGTCGCGCTCGAAAGCGACAGCGATCGCCCCGTTGAAACCGAAAAGGCCGTTGAACTCGTTGGCGGTCATGTAATAACCGTCTTCCCACAGGCCCAGCTTGGGGTAGTCGGGAAAGTTGAACGAGCCGGGACTCACCAGGAAGTCGTAGCGATGATAGGGCCCGGTCGGGTCCGGGGTCGTCGAGACCGCGATGCATTGGTGACCCCTGAACATAGAATCGAAGAAGGCGAACTGGCTGAACATCCAGCGATCCGCCAGGTGGTCGTACAGAATGATGGGATCACCGTCGTTGTTGGTTTCGCAGATCCCGCCGAAGCCCTGCCAGATGTCGCTGCCGGCGCGCGGCTCGCCACCCGGAACGATGTTGCCGTTCTTGTCATACACCGCGAAGATCAAGTTGATCATCTGGACATAATGATTGGGACCGACATCGCCTTCCGTGTCGGGAGGTACGATCCGCCCGCCAATCGTAGCCGCATTGTCGTCGTCGCTCAGGCCCTCGAAGTTGGCAATCGGCGCCGGTGCGGGAGCCTGGACCGTGACGGGTCCGGAGGCGGCCAGTGGATCCGCGCTCAAGCCAAGCCTGTCCGCACCCGGCGGCGCGAACCGGGTCATGTTGGGAACGACCCGATCCCCTTGAACCACGATGGGACGGCGCGGCAGGTCTCTCAGGGGTGGAGAAGTATCGTGCCGCACTGCGGACGAGACGACGGGACCACTCGCAGAACCTCCCTGAGCTGCTAGAAAGCTGGTACACACGAGTACCAGCGCGGCGAAAAGACAGATACACACTCTTGCTTTCATGATGCTCTCCCCTTTTACCGAATCGCTGAAAAAGCCCAATGCATCACTGGAGAGTCCAGAACTTCCAAAAGAGCAACTTTTGGTGTTATGGCCGGGTTGAAGATTCGATTACCTTTCGACATTATCCACAAGTGGACCGATAGTCAAGAGAGGGCGGTCCCAAGCCGACCCTGCCGCGCTGAATCCGACCCGCCGGCTTGCCGCAGGTGACGCTCCAATCGTGGATTCCGAAGGGGACCGCCTTTGCTTCGCCAAGAAGACGCCCCCGGGGTAGCCGCTGGGGGGCGATTTGGACCCGGGAGCCCGCTCAGCGCTCCAACTCTTCCAGCGCCTGTTCGATCTCGGCCTGGAAAGCGGCAAACGGCCTGGCTCCGCGGATGAAGCTCAGGCCTTTGACTCGCGTGGGGTTCTGGAGATCCGTTCGCGCGATCACGAAACTCGGCGTTCCGGTGGCGCCCAGGCGTTGGGCCAGCGCCATGTCCTGCCGGATTTGCGGGGCATACTTCTCGCTGTCCAGGCAGGCCTGGAACTGGGCCAGGTCGAGGCCGACCGCCTCCGCATGGGCCATCCAGGGCTCCAGCTGCCGCTGGTTCTGGAAGAGCCGGTCGTGCATCTCCCAGTACTTGCCCTGCTCACCGGCACAGTCGGCCACTTCGGCCGCCTTGAAGGCCAGCTTGTGAATGTTGAGGGGAAGATCGACCAGGACGTATCGAAGCTGACCAGTGGCGACGTATTGCTCGATGATCTGGGGGGCCGTCTCACGGACGTGTCTGCTGCAGTAGGGGCACTGGTAGTCGGTGAACTCGATCAGAGTCAATGGAGCGGTCTGCTCACCCTTGTGTGGGTTGTCTCCAATCTCGAAGATGATGTTGCGCACGTTGGGGCCGGAGGGCCGCGCCGCGAGGCGGGTCAGAATGAGCTGCCTCAACTCCTGCAGCTCTCTCTTGATCTCTTCCTGGCCCTGCTTGAGCTCCTGGATTTGCTGCTCCAGGTCCGGCTTGGGATCTTGGGCGAACAGCGCTCCGGATAGACAAAAAAGAACCAGCCAAAGCCAGATTCCCGGGTGCGGGCGCTCTGGAGTCATGTCTTCTTCCTCCTGGTTTCGGTTCGCTGAAGGGTAGCAGAAGGGGCCGGAAAGTCAATTCGTACCATGGCTGCCGGGTCCCTGCCGATTGAGCGCGAAAACCAGACTCCGGAGGCGCAAGCCGAATTTCCGTCAAGGGGTGGTGAACCAGGCCGGCCGCTCGAATCCGGGGCGAGGCTCCCCTTGGACGAAACCGCTGGCCAACTCGGCGATCACGTCCACCAGGCGCGCCAACTCGGTGAATTGGATCTTGTCCACTTCGTCCGAAGGCTGATGGTAGTCGGGGTGCAGGCCCGTGAAGAACTCGATGACGGGAACCTCGAAACGCGCGAAGTGATAGCTGTCGACCAGATAGAGAATCCGCCAGGACGGCTGTTGGTCGGGCACGACCTGAATCTGGTGAAGCGATCCGATCTGCCGGGCCCTCTCGAAAAGGGCGGATGACCCGGGCGCGATTCCCTGCACCCCCCCGTCGGAGCGTCCCACCATGTCGACATTGATGTTGACGGCCACGCGCGCGAACGGAACGAGCGGGTTTTCCGAATAATGGGCCGAGCCCAGGAGCCCCCGGTCCTCGCCGCTCGTCAGGAAGACCAGAGCGCTGCGCGCCCGCTGCGGCAGGGCCGCCAGACGCCGGGCGATCTCCAGCACCGCGGCCGTGCCCGAGGCGTTGTCATCGGCCCCGTTCCAGACACCGTCCCGGCCCGCCGGCACCGGCTGGGAACCGAGGTGGTCGTAGTGGGCGGTCAGAACCACCCATCCGTCCTTCGAGGCCGGATCGGTCCCGGGCAAGACCGCCAGGACATTGCTGGCTCTGGAAGGCCGGGCCTGCACGTCGATTCGCAGCACCAACTCGATCCCCAGCGTTCGCTGCGGAGTCTGGCCGCCTTTCAGGCGCTCCTGCCAGTCGGTGTAGGAACCCTCCAGGATCGGAGCGAAAACCGAGTCGAAGATGCGGGTAGGGAGGAGCAAGATCGGCCCCAGGCCCATGCTGGGGCGTCCATTCAGGTCGGGAAGATACGCATAGGCAACGTTTTCCATTTCGCGCGCGAAGGCTGCCTCCCCCGCCGCCTGGCGCGTGCGAATCGTGTCGAAGTCGGGCGTGACGTAGACCAACAGGCTGGCCCCGGCGCCCACCGAGGCAATCGACTTCCCCACGGCACGGTCGTATCCGAAAGGGGTGTCCCCGGCCGGCTCCCAGGGCGCACCGTGGAGAACCAGATTGGCGGCGCCCTCCAGGGGAGCGCCCCTCAAATCGTCCCGGCCCTGTTCGGGTGCCGTCAAACCCCAGCCCGTGAAAACCAGCGGATGGCTCTTCGGGGTGCGGCCCGGGTCGATGCCGAAGGGCAAGAAAACGAAGTCTTCCGTGGCCAGGCTTCGGCCGCCGATCGAGATCTCGTAGGCGGCGTCGCCAGGCGAGAACTCGTGAACCGCGTAGGACTGCAGATAGGAGTCGCCCAGCGCCGGCGCCCAACCGGCTGAGCGTAGCTGCCCCGCCAGATAGAGCGCAGCGATGTCAAGCCCTCGGCTGGGCGTTCCCCGGCCTTCCAGCAGATCATCGGCCAGAAAACGGATGTCCGCTTCCAGTCGCGCCTGCGCCGGGTTTTGCGCACGGACCCCCCAAGGCCAAAGCAGAATCACGCTGACCCAGATCAAACGAGTGATCGACATAACGTCCCTCCTGAATGCCAGGATTATACGCGCCCGAATGTGCGCACTCTCGCCGTGGTCATCTTTATCCCCGACGCGCGTCCCAGCAGCTCACCACCGTTGGCGCCCGGGGATTTCGGTTTTGCGCCTTCGGCTCGATCGATGACCTCAGCTTGCTGTAACCTAGGGCGAAACACGAAGTAGAGCCTGGCCCGGACTCAATCAGAGGGCCCGGGCCGAGAATCCGATGTTCGAACGAGCATTGCCCAAAGGGATGAGGAAAAGAGAACCCTCGATCCAACCGTGGATTGAGTGCGGCCTCGAGGAGTGGCGGGTTCGGCGGGTCCTCGAGTTCTTGTGCGAAGCGTTCGACTGGAAGAAGTCCGCTGGTCTGCAGCTGCGTCCAGACGACCGACTGTGGCAAATCTATCGCTATTATTATCCCTCTCGCCGGCATCCAGACGAACTCGAGATCCAGATCCTCGATCGTCTCCTGCACGATGAGTTCGGCGGTGCTGAAGATCGGATCGACTGGTCAAAGGACTTGACGCTTGCAGACTTGGTGCGGTGGTCAGAGGTTTCACCTCGAGGCCCAACAACTCGCTGAAGCGGCCCCGAAGCGAGGCTGAAGATGGAGGGTATTCGAATCGAGTCAGAGGCACGATTCGCGGAGATCGTCAGCGGACTCTCCGCAGAGATCGAGCACCTCTTCTGGCTGCTCGATCTCCCGTCCGGGCCTTTCGACTACCTGGCACGACCCGGCTGGAGAGAGATTGACCGGGAACTCGAGGCGTACTACATCCACGTGGGAAACGGAGTGGACACTTCCGTCAGCCTTTGGCGCCCCGGGATCTTTCCGAAATTTGCTCCCCTGTTGATTCATGACGAATGGTCCTACTTCGTGGGACTGGAGGGGCCGGAAGACGCAGCGCGGGCGAAAGCCGAGGCGCTGTCTCTCCCGGGCGGCTACCTCAGCCCGGAATTCTTCGAAGCGTTCCAAGAGTGTGGCCAGCTCTTTGCGCTTCTGGCACACGACTGGTGGGAGGTCTACTCACCGAACGGGGAATGGCTCTCGCGGCTCTCGCGGGAGTGGCAATCAGCGCCGGTGGCGTCTTCCAAGTGGGCAGCATACCGGGAAGGCGACGCTCAGTACCCCGATCCATAAATACAGCAACGTATGTTGCGGGCGTTTCGAAGCAGCAGCCGGCCCCCGGAAACCGAGTGGGCCACCCTG
>JBFKLX010000280.1:0-5940 GCA_041630155.1 Acidobacteriota bacterium | reverse complement strand
GCCGCCTCCGGAAGGCTGGTGAAATGCAGATCCCCAGCATTCGTCCCAAAGGGATCTCGTTGCCCCAGATGCCGGGATCATTTTGGGGGCGACGCATGTCGCCGGCGCTGGCCGGTCGCTGCAATGAATCGAGACGGATTGGACCTCGGCAGCCACCAACCCCTCCCACCGCATTTGCGACCGGCGCTCTCGCCCCTTTGGGTTGAGGTTCGAACTTGAAAAGTGTGGCTGCACGACTAGAATTGCGACAGCATGAACGGCAACCGAGAACGGGGAGAAATTCATCGCTTCGGGACTCGGCAATCACCGTGGCTGCAAGCCCGCCAGGCCGGCTGGCGCGATCCGATGCGTCTGCCCGCAGCCTCCCGCGCTCGGGCCTTCATACTGGGGAGCGAAGTTCCCCGGGCGAGCAACGGAACACAGGACTCGGAGGATCGGACCGAGGCATGAGCAGCGAAGCGGTGCGGTATGGACCGGTTCAAGGTGTGCGGGTGGGGCGGTATCCCTGGGCGATCAACACGACCTGTCTCTGTTTCCGGCTGGGGGACACACTGATCGACACGGGGCCCGCCAATCAGAGCCGCCAGGTGCTCGCCTTCGCGCGCGAGAAGCAACTGCGCCAGATCTTGCTCACCCACCACCACGAAGATCATTGTGGCAACGCGGCGTACCTCCAGCGGAAGCTGAAAATCCCCGTGTTTGCACCTGGGAAGGCGGTGCCCTTGCTGGCGGACGGCTTCCCCGTCCAACGCTACCGACGCTGGGTCTGGGGGAGGCCCGAGCGCTTGCAGGCCCCTGAGCTTCCCCCTGAGGTCGAAACCGGAGCAGGTTGGCGATTGCGCCCCATTCCCACGCCGGGGCATTCTGCGGACATGACCTGCTTTCTCGAACCCCTCCAGGGATGGCTCTTTGCGGGCGACCTGTTCGTCTCAGCGCGACCCCGTTACCTCCGGGCCGACGAGAACCTGGACGAGTCGATCGACAGCCTGCGGGCCATCCTCGAGTTCAAGTTTGATGTGCTCATGTGCGGACACCGAGGCATCGTCCGAGGGGGGCGTGTGCTGCTGACTGAGAAGCTCGCCTACCTCGAGCAACTCCGAGCGGAGGTACGCCAGCGCCGGCAGCTCGGAGAACCCGTTGCTCAGATCACGCTCAACCTGCTGGGCAGAGAGGACTTCCTGAGCTGGTTCTCCGGGGGACACTTCTCGAAGCAGAATCTCGTCAGGGCTTGCCTGGCAGGTGAGCAGCAGTAGCCCCAGGGTGATTCGGGAGTGAGCCGCGGCCGCCTCCCGGATCGGGCTCGCCGCCCTGAGGAGAGTCAGTCCAGTGTCGAATGACGGGGTCCCCAGATGCTTGGTGGTTCGACATTTCACCTCCCCGGAGATCGGGCTCCTGTCGAAGACGAGTAAGCTCAAGCCTGTCGCGCGGGGACTGCAACTGGGGGATTTCTCACCCCGCTGGCCGGCCTCTGAATCCGGCCAGGGAGGAATCGCATTTCGAGTCCACATCCCGCGCCGTCGCCGGGGATCTGGGCGTGGCCCGCCGGCGGGTTCCCGAAATCTGCCGCCTCTTTCTGATTCGGGGCCGCTCTGATACCATTTTGGCGAGGATGACTCGGGCGGGCGGTCCGTCTCGCGCCGAAACCTCGACCCAAACCAAGGAGAGCTATATGAAACTCTTTCTGGACACCGCCAATATCGAAGAAATTCGAGCGGCAGCCGCGCTGGGCGTGATCGACGGTGTCACGACCAATCCGTCACTGGTCGCCAAGGAGGGCCGTTCGCTGGAGGAGGTGGCCCACGAGATCTGCGAGATCGTGGATGGCCCCATCAGCCTCGAGGTGGTTTCCACCGAATCCGACGCAATGGTCGAGGAAGGCCGCAAACTGGCCGCCATCCATCGCAATGCGGTGGTCAAACTCCCCACCACGCCGGAGGGGCTGAAGGCGCTGCGCAAGCTGGCTCGAGAAGGGGTTCAGGTCAACATGACGCTGGTTTTCCAGGCCAGCCAGGCCTTGCTGGTGGCCAAGAACGGCGCCGCCTTCGTCAGCCCGTTCATCGGCCGCCTCGACGATGTCAGCAACGACGGGCTCCAATTGATTGGGGACATCCTCCAGATCTACGAAAACTACGGCTTTCCCACCGAGGTCCTGGTCGCCTCCGTGCGCAATCCGGTGCACGTAGTGGAGGCCGCCAAGATGGGCGCGCACGTGTGCACGTTGCCGTACAAGGTGTTCCAGCAGTTGCTGAAACATCCGCTGACCGACATTGGCCTCGAGAAATTTCTGGCCGATCATCGCAAGCAGCAGGAACTCATTCACGGCTGAAGGGAAGACGGCGGCGCGGCGGGCGTTTCAGGGGAGTTGAAGCCAGGAAAGGGACCCGCCAGACCGGCCGCCGTCTGGAAACGCTCTCCGAAAAGGGAACGGGGTCGGGAGGCAGCGCCATCCGCGCCGTTGGGGCCTCCTCCCCATTTTTTGGGAAGACTTCTCCTCTCTTCAGATTTGACATTTCGTAGTTCGAATTGAAAAAGCCTTCCATGGAGACCAAGACGGACAACGCTCCCCGGAACAGCAGCTCGGCCCGCCGCGCCAAGCTCGAGGAACTGCGCCGCCGGCATTCGGAGGCGGAACAGGGCGGCGGGGCGGAGCGCCTGGAACGCCAGCACCAGGCCGGCAAGAAGACTGCGCGGGAACGGATCGATCTGCTGCTGGACCCCGGCAGTTTCGAAGAGCTGGACAAACTGGTCGTGCACCGCTGCGACGACTTCGGCATGGGCGACAAGAAGATTCCCGGAGATGGAGTCATCACCGGTTTCGGCAAGATCGACGGCCGGCCGGTCTACCTGTTCGCCCAGGACTTCACGGTCTTCGGAGGGAGCCTTTCGGAAACCTACGCCGCCAAGATCTGCAAGATCATGGATGCAGCTCTCAAGATGGGAGTGCCGGTGATCGGCCTGAACGACAGCGGGGGCGCCCGCATTCAGGAAGGGGTGGTCAGCCTGGCCGGTTACGCCGATATTTTCTTGCGCAACACACTGGCCAGCGGCGTGGTTCCCCAGATCTCCGCCATCTTGGGCCCCTGCGCCGGCGGAGCGGTGTATTCTCCAGCCATCACCGATTTCATTTTCATGGTCCACAAGACCAGTTACATGTTCATCACCGGGCCGGACGTCATCAAGACTGTCACCAACGAGGAGGTCACCAAGTCGCAGTTGGGGGGAGCCACCACCCACAGCAGCGTCAGCGGCGTCGCCCACTTCGCCGCCTACAGCGATGAAGAGTGCCTGCTGCAGATCCGGGAGCTGCTCTCCTTCCTCCCCTCCAACAACATGGAAGATCCCCCGCGGTGGTCGACATCAGACCCGGCCGATCGGAGCGACGAAACCCTGGACACACTGGTGCCGGTCGACCCCAACAAGCCGTATGACATCAAGGATGTGGTACGCAAGGTGTTCGACGACCAGTATTTCTTCGAAGTGCATTCCGAATACGCCCTCAACATCGTGGTGGGATTCGCCCGGCTGGGGGGGCAGCCGGTCGGGATCGTCGCCAATCAGCCGGCGATTCTGGCCGGGACTCTCGACATCCACTCCTCGCTGAAGGGGGCGCGTTTCGTTCGCTTCTGCGACGCCTTCAACATTCCCCTGATCGTCTTCGAGGACGTGCCGGGGTTCTTACCGGGAGTTCAGCAGGAGCACGGCGGCATCATCAAGCATGGCGCCAAGCTGCTGTATGCCTTCGCGGAGGCGACCGTACCCAAGCTGACCGTGATCACACGCAAGGCCTACGGTGGTGCTTACTGTGTGATGGCATCCAAACACATTCGAGCCGACTTCAACTTCGCCTATCCGACCGCCGAGATTGCGGTGATGGGGCCGGAGGGAGCAGTGGAAATCCTGTATCGACGCCAACTGTCGGAGAGCTCCAACCCCGACGAGTTCAAACAACGCAAGGTCGCCGAGTTTCGAGAGAAGTTCGCCAATCCCTACGTGGCTGCCGAGCGCGGCTACATCGACGAAGTGATCGAACCGCGTTTCACACGGCCCAAGCTGATCCGGGCCCTGGAAATCGCCGCCAACAAACGGGACGAGAACCCGCCCAAGAAACACGGCAATATCCCGTTGTAGAGGCCAGGGGCAAGGGATGTTTCGCACGCTGCTGATTGCCAATCGAGGGGAGATTGCGGTTCGAATCATCCGAGCCTGCCGCGATCTGGACATTTCTCCGGTGGTCGTGTACTCCGAAGCGGACCGAGCCTCCCTGGCCGTCAAGCTGGCCGACCAGGCTCACTGTATTGGCCCGGCGCCTTCGTCTCAGAGTTATCTGCGTTTCGAGGGGCTGCTGGAGGCGGCCTGCAAGAGCGGTGCGGAAGCCGTCCATCCCGGCTACGGCTTCCTGGCTGAAAACTCGCGCTTTGCCGCCGCTTGCCACCAAGCCGGCCTGGTTTTCGTGGGTCCCTCGGCGGAGTCCATCCGGCTCATGGGAGACAAGATCGTCAGCCGCAAGACCGTGTCTCGAGCTGGAGTTCCGACCGTCCCGGGAAGTGAAAGCGGGCTGGCCGATGCAGCCGAAGCGATCGAGCTGGCCGGGAGCATCGGATATCCAGTGATGCTGAAAGCCAGCGCCGGGGGAGGTGGTAAGGGAATGCGGCTGGTCCGTTCTGACCGGGAACTGCGGGAGCAGTTCGAGACCACTCGGGGTGAGGCCGAGTCGGCGTTCGGAGATGCGACGGTCTTTCTCGAAAAATATGTGCCGCAGCCACGCCATATCGAAGTGCAGGTCCTGGGAGATCGACACGGCAATCTGATTCACCTGGGCGAGCGGGAATGCTCGATTCAGCGCCGGCACCAGAAGGTCGTGGAGGAGTGCCCATCCCCGCGAGTCGGCCCGGCCTTCCGGCAGCGGCTGGGTGAGGCGGCCGTGGCGGTGGCCAAGTCGGTTGACTACGTCAACGCCGGCACTGTGGAGTTTCTGGTGGACGGCAGCGTAGAGGACGAGCTCCCCCCTTTCTATTTTCTGGAGATGAACACCCGGTTACAGGTCGAGCATCCGGTCACGGAGATGGTCACCGGGATCGACCTGGTCTGCGAGCAGATTCGAGTGGCGGCCGGGGAGCGGCTCCAGATCCAGCAGGAGGACGTGCGCTGGCGAGGGGCCGCCATCGAGTGCCGTGTCTACGCGGAGGATCCGTTCAACAGTTTCTTTCCGTGTCCGGGAGAGATCCGTGAATTGTTCGAGCCTTCGGGCCCCGGGATTCGGAACGATAGCGGTGTGTGTGCGGGTTTTCACATCCCCGTCGACTACGATCCGCTGATCTCCAAGCTGGTGGCTCACGGCGCCGATCGAAGCCAGGCCATTGCGCGCATGCGACGGGCTTTGCGGGAGTACAAGATCGCCGGCGTCCGGACGACGATCCCGTTCTTCGATCGCTTGCTGGCGCACCCCGAGTTCGAGAAGGGGCGCCTTCACACCAATTTCATCGAACAGCACCAATTGGGCCGCTTCGACGAACAGGCCGAGAGCACCATCGCCGTCGCCGTTGCTGCCTTGAACGAGCTTCTGAGCACGCCCGAGGCGCCGGTGCAGGCCGCCCCGCGGCGCAGCCTCTGGAGAGAATTCAGCCGTTTTCGCAGGCGTTACGGCAGATGAGGAAAGTCGAGGCGAAATTGAAGTTCGAGGTCCGCAATCACCTGCAGAGGTTCGAAGTCGAGCTGGATCAGCTGTCAGGGGAGCAGTTTCGAGTCCGGGTCGGCGGCTCCCCCCCTATTCGAGAGCTCGAGATTCGGCTCGTGAGCCGGACGCGCCATCGTTGGACGGTCTCAATCGGTGGGCGGATTCACGATCTGGTGGTCTTGGGCGAAGCAGACGAGACCAGGGTGGATTGGGGGGCCCATTCCAGGCGATTCTCGGTGGTCGACCAGCGGCGCCGGCGGTTCCGG
>JBFKLX010000279.1:0-6015 GCA_041630155.1 Acidobacteriota bacterium | reverse complement strand
CCCGACGATCACTTGTCGATGTGGCGGGCCGACGTCATTCTGGCCTGCTTCGGGTTCAACGAGTCGTTTGCGGGCCCGGCCGGACTGGCCAAGTTCGAAGCCGACCTGGAGGAGTTCATCCGGCACACCAAAGAGCAGCGATACAATGGGAAGACCGCCCCGAGGCTGGCCCTGATTTCGCCGATCGCGCACGAAGACCTGGGCAACCCCAACTATCCCGACGGCGGCCACAACAACGCCAACCTCCAGGCGTACACCGAGGCGATGTCCGAGCTGGCCCGCCGCCACGAGGTCCCCTTCGTAGATCTCTTCACGCCCTCACTGCAACTGATGCGGGAGAGCCAGCAACCCCTCACGATCAACGGAGTGCACCTGAGCGACTTCGGCGATTCGCAGGTCGCGCCGATCCTGGACCAGGCCCTGTTCGGGTCTCATCCCCACCCGGAAGGGGTCACGGCCGACCTGCGCGCCGAGGTCAACGAGAAGAACCTTTTCTTTTTCCATCGCTATCGCGCGGTGAACGGCTACTACATCTGGGGCGGAAGGTCGCAACGGGACCACGGCAACCCTCCCTTCACCGATTCCTACGTGCTGGAGAACGAGCGGGGCAAGCTGGACGACATGGTGGCGATTCGGGATCAGCGGGTCCGGGACACTGCCCGGGGAGAGCCCGTCAGCGCCACCATCGACGACAGCACGACCCGGCCTGTGTACGACGTTCCGACCAATTTCACCGAGCCCGTCCGGATCCTGCCCCCTGAAGAGGCAGTGAAGCAGTTCCAGCTGCCCCCCGGCTACGCCATCAACCTGTTCGCAGGGGAGGGGCAGTTTCCCGAACTGGAAAACCCGGTGCAATTGAACTTCGACGCGAGAGGCCGCCTCTGGGTCTTGACCATGCCCGACTACCCGATGTTTCAACCGCCGAACCGTCCCAACGACCGGCTGCTGATTCTGGAGGACGTCGACCAGGATGGCCGCGCCGACCAGCTCACGGTGTTCGCCGACGGTCTGCACGTTCCCACCGGTTTCGAACTGGGGGACGGCGGTGTCTACCTGGCCCAGCAGCCCAATCTGCTGTTCCTGAAGGACACCGACGGCGACGATCGGGCCGACCTTCGGGAGCTGATTCTCCACGGGTTCGACTCGGCCGACTCCCACCACTCCATTGGCGCCTTCACCTGGGGTCCGGGCGGCGGGCTCTACATGCACGAGGGGACGTTTCATCACACTTCGGTGGAGACCCATTCCGGTCCGGTTCGCAACGCTCACGGGGGGGTGTATCGCTTCGAGCCGACCACCTGGAAGTTCGAGACCTTCATCAGCTACAACTTCGCCAATCCCTGGGGCCACGCCTTCGACGCCTGGGGCCAGAACTTCGTTGCAGACGCCTCCGGCGGAAACAACTACTTCGCGACCGCTTTCTCCGGCCGTGCGCCCCAATTCACGGGGCAGCCCGATTTTGGCCCCTTCAAGTACACCTACCGATCCCAGATGAAACAGTTCATCGTGAAGCGGGTGCGCCCCACGGCCGGCTGCGAGATCGTATCGAGCCGGCACTTCCCGCCGGCGGCACAGGGCAATTTCCTGCTCAACAACGTGATCGGTTTTCAAGGCGTCCTGCAGCACCGAATGCGGGAGCAGGGTTCGGGTTTTGAAGGGACCGAGATCGAGCCCCTCCTCTTTTCGTCCGATCGCAATTTTCGTCCCACCGACCTGCAGTTCGGACCGGACGGAGCGCTCTACGTCGTCGACTGGTTCAACCCCCTGATCGGGCACATGCAGCACAACCTCCGCGACCCCAACCGCGACAAGAGCCATGGGCGCGTTTGGCGGATCACCTACCCCAGCCGGCCCCTGCTGACCCCTCCCAAGATCGCCTCCGAGCCTCTCCCGGCGCTGTTCACGCTGCTCGAGAGTTACGAGGATCGGACGCGCTACCGAGTCCGCCTCGAGCTGCGGGAGCGCGAGACCGGGGAGGTCATCGAAGCCTTGCAGCAGTGGGTCGCTGAGCTGGACGTGAGCGACCCCAACTACGAACACCATCTCCTCGAAGCACTCTGGGTCCGCCAGCATCACAATGCACCCGACCCGAAGCTCTTGAAACGGGTGCTGGGTTCGCCGGATCACCGCGCCCGGGCGGCCGCCACGCGCGTACTCGGCTACTGGCGGGATCGGATCCAGGGAGCGCTGGACATTCTCCAGGACCAGTCCAATGACCCGCATCCCCGGGTCCGCCTGGAGGCGGTGCGGGCCGTCAGCTTTTTCGAAGAACCTCAGGCGGCGGAAGTCGCCCTCGAGATCCTCCGGCACCCCATGGATTACTACCTGGATTACACGCTGGGGGAAACCATCCGGACTCTGCAGCCCTACTGGCACCCGGTCATCACTTCCGGCCAGCCCCTGGCGGCCGCCAATCTGCGGGGAGTCGAATACTTGCTGGGACGCCTCGAGGTGGCCGAACTGGAAACGGTGGCTCGCAATAGCGCCGTCTATTCGGCGCTGCTGAACCGGCCGGGCGTCCAGCTGGAATATCGCCAGGAAGCACTGGCAGGCCTGGCGGCCCTGGACGGCACCAGTGAAATCTCCCATCTGCTGTCGGCCATCCGGCGGCTGGACGGAGGCGAGTCGGCAGAGGACGAGCAGGTTCTGGCGGAGCTGGGCCGGATGCTCGAGGGCCGCTCCAAGACTGAGTTGGAAACGGCTCGCGGCGAGCTCGAGGCCCTGTCGGGGGCGGCACGCCCGAGGACGCGGCGCCTGGCCCAGGTCGCCCTGATCGCGGCCGAGGCCGGGGTGGATGCCGCCTGGGTGCGGGCTTCCCGGTCACTGGACACTTTGCTGGACCTGGTGCAGTGCGTGCCCGAGATCTCGGATCCCCGGACTCGGTCAGCCATGTACCCCAAACTGGAGGATCTGCTGCGCCGTCCCTCGAGCCGACTGGCCGCCCTGCCGGGAGGTTCTCGCGCGGGCGCCGAAGCCGTGATCGAGGCAACCATACAAGCGCTGCCGTCCATCCCCGGACACGAATCGGAATCGCTCCAGTTGCTGACGGCAGTAGTCGGCTCGGGAAAGCTTCTGCCGGCTGCCGTTCGCGCGATCGGCCGGTTCCCCGGCGGCCGCCTCGCGGATGCGGACACCGTTCCTCTCTTGGAGGGGCTGTTGCGCTACCTTTCCTCCCTGCCGGCCGGGCAGCGGACCTCCGAGGACGGGCTGGCGGCCGCGCGCCTGGCCGCCGATCTCGCGGCGCTGCTGCCCCCTGAGGAGTCCGCGGATTTCCGGGCCCGCCTGGCTGAACTCGCCGTGACCGTGATCGTGATCCGGCCTCTGCCCAGCCGCATGCAGTACGACCGTACGGAGTTTTCCGTACCGGCCGGGAGACCGGTGGAGATCGTCTTCGAAAACATCGACATCATGCCTCACAACCTGATCGTCACGGCGCCCGGAGCACTGCTGGAGGTGGGCCTCGCCGCGGAGCGCATGGCCGCGCGGCCGGACGCTTTCTCGCGGCAGTTCGTCCCCGAGTCTCGCAAGGTGCTGTTTGCGACCCGGATGCTCCAGCCGCAGCAAATGGAGAAGCTCCAGTTCACCGCACCCAAGCAGCTCGGAGATTACCCCTACCTCTGCACCTTCCCCGGCCACTGGCGCACCATGTTCGGCACCATGCACGTGGTCGAGGACCTCGAGGAGGCGGCTCCGGAAGCAGTCGCGTCCAGCGAAGCGGCAACCGGGAAGGCCCGGGAGTTCGTGCAGACCTGGACCCTGCAGGACCTGGTGGGATCGCTGCGAGATCTGGACGCCGATCGGGATTTCCAGAATGGAGAACACCTCTTTCACGTGCTCACCTGCTCCAAGTGCCACCAGATGAACGGTAAGGGCGGCCGGGTGGGCCCGGATCTGACTCAGGTGCGCGACAAGATGGCTTCCGGAGAAATGGACCGAGTCGGGTTGCTGCGCGAGGTGGTCGAGCCCTCTGCGGTCGTCGCCGAGCAGTACCGTACCCAGGTCGTCAAGACCAAGGCGGGACTGCTGTTCAGTGGCGTCATCTCCCACGAAGACGCTCGGGTCCTGCGACTGGTGGCCAACCCCTTCGAGAGCGACCAGGCGGACGAGGTGCCCAAGGACTCCATACAGGACCGCTGGGAATCGACTGTCTCGATGATGCCGGACGGCCTGCTCAACACGGCCACTTCGAGGGACATCCTGGACCTGATTGCTTACCTGGCGACCGCCGGAGGACTCAGGCCAACCGCCGGCGAGTCGCCCGGGCCGCGATGATGCTCTCGGGCGAGGCTCGCAAACCCCTGCTTTCCTTGCGCGCAATCCGCAAGAGCTATGGTGCGGTCCGAGCCCTTCGGGGGGTGGCGCTGGACCTCCAGCCGGGAACCATCCACGCCCTGGTGGGAGAGAATGGCGCCGGCAAGTCGACGCTGTTGAGAATCCTCTCCGGCAAGGAGAGGCCCGATGAGGGTGAGTTGATCTTCGCCCCGGGCCTGGGCCGGGGCGACTGGGACGTTCGCTGCATTCCCCAGGAACTGCAACTGTTCGATCAGCTTTCGGTCGGGGAAAACTGCTTCCTCGTCGATCGCCTGCCCAGCCGCGCCGGCTGGGTGAACTGGACCGAGACCCGCACGAGGGCGGTCGAGCGGCTGCGGGGATTCGGGCAGTCCATCGACCCCAGGACACCGCTGCATCGCCTCTCGGTCGCCGAGCAGGCGCTGCTGCAGATCGCCGCCTTCTTCGACGCCGATCCCGGGGTGCTGGCCCTGGACGAGCCGACCGCCCTGCTGGGAGATCACGAGGCCCGGCACCTGTTCGAACTGCTGCACGAGCTGCGCCGCCGGGGCTCCGCTATCCTCTATGTCTCCCACCTGCTCCCGGAGATTCGCGCTCTCGCCGACCGGATCACCGTACTGCGCGACGGCGAGATCGTCTGGACCCGTCCAGCGCCGGTCGCAGAAGAGGAGATCGTCGAGGCCATGATCGGCCGCCGGCTCGAGACCTATCTCCCCCGCGCCGCCGAGCCCGGACACGAGCCCCTCCTGCAGGTTCAGGGGCTGAGCGATCCCGAGGGCCGCTTTCGGGACATCGATCTCGAGATCCGCAGCGGGGAGGTCCTGGGGATCTACGGGATCATCGGCTCCGGCAGCAGCCAACTTCTGCGGGCCCTGGCGGGACTGCGGCCGTGCCGGGGACAGATTCGGATCGGGGACCGGGATCTGGCCGAGCCGGGACCGGAGGGCCTCCGGCGGATTGCGCTGCTGCCAGGGGATCGCTTGCGGGAAGGCAATCTGAAGGGCCGCCGACTCCAGGAAAACCTGACCATCTCCTGGCTGGCTCGACTGGGATCTCACTGGCGCTTCGATCCCCGCGGTGATCGGCTGCGTGCGGAAGGGCTCTGCCGCCGTCTGGAGATCGTCAGCCCCGACCTGGACACCCCCGTCGACTACCTGTCCGGGGGCAACCAGCAGAAGGCTCTGCTGGCCCGCGTGCTGGCGGCCGAGCCGGCAGTGCTGTTGCTGGAAGAGCCGACCCGCGGCGTGGACGTCCGATCCAAGGCGGAGATCCACCGCTGGATCTGCCAGCTCGCCGAGTCCGGCAAGGCAGTGCTTCTCTCCAGTTCCGATTTACCGGAGGTCGTCGGTTTGTCGCATCGGGTGGTGACCCTGCGGGAGGGAAGCCTCAGCGGCTGCTGGCCGGCCGCGAAGGTCGACCCGGAGGAGGTCTCCCGGCAGGCCATGCCGGCCGGAAAAGTCAGGGAAAGGGCCGGCGACATCGATGTCCGGGATCGCGGACCCGCCCCGATTCCAGACTTCCTGGCGGGCCGCGACTGGATCTTCCGCGAGGCTGCGCTGGCAGCTTTGATCGCGGCCGTCTTACTGCTGACCCAGTGGCGGCTACCGGGTTCGATCGACGCCGGCTTCTGGAGCGGTTGGGCCGCCGCGGCGGCGCCCCTGGCGGTGATCTCGGCGGGAATGACCCTGCTGATCGCAGCCGGAGCCATCGACCTGTCGGTGGGCT
>JBFKLX010000278.1:0-6051 GCA_041630155.1 Acidobacteriota bacterium | reverse complement strand
GGTGTTGCTGGTGGTCTCGACGCTGAGCGACTGCATGAGCCGCCCGATCCGGGTTTCGGAGTCGCGCCGCTGGTTGAGCGCCTTCTGATTCTGCTCCTCCAGTTGACGCACTCGGGCGCGTAGATCGTCCCGTTCGTCGAGCAACTGCATCCGTTCAGCCTTGAGGGAGTCCGCATCCGACTCGGCGCTGGAGACCTGGCTGCGCAACCGGGACAGGTCCCGTTCGGACGCCCTTCGGCGGGCAGCCTCCTCATCCAGCTGCTGCCGGAGTCCTGCCAGCTCGCGTTCTTTCTCTGCCAGCCGCCGCTTGTTCTGCTCGAATGCCGGGTTCTTCTCGGAGATGGTCTGGATCACATAGTCACGGGACGTCCCGGTCGTCTTGGCGAACTGTTCGATCAGCTGGTCGAACTGGTCGGCGATGAAAGATTCCTTGGCAGAGTCGATCTCCCGGTAGTTGGTGCCCTCGGTGAAGCTGTACGCCAGGGCGGCATCGAAGTCCCGGCCTTCCGAAAACTCGTCCGTGATACTGGCGGGGAACTGAAACAGAATCTCACTTTCCCGGCTCAGGTCCACGGCCGCGATCCTGAAACGAATGAAGTCGTTCTTGAAATTGATCTCGGTGATGCGGACCTGTTCCCCGACCTTGAAGGCCAGCGGCTGGCCGAGAGTCGAGCGGTCCAGCGAAGGCTTCGGACCCACCTGCACCACCTGCCGAAATCCGTGTACGGGGATTTTCAGATAGAGGGCGCGATTCCGGTATTGCTCCAGGTAGTAGTTCTGGAGTTCCTTGTTGAGACCCGCCAGGAGCGTGGCGGGAACAAAAACACAGAGCGCACAGAGAATCGCGGCTGTGAGCGCCCACCCGGGAAGCGCAGAAAGTCTCATCATGACGCCCAGTCTCCAGCACCGAGTTTAGCATAGCGACGGGGGCCGGGAGGGTGGCGGGGTCCGCCACTCCGGGTGACTACTCCTCAGCGCCCTCCAAGCGCCCCAGCTGGCGCATCGCCTCGTAAACCACCACGGCCACGGCGCTGGAGAGGTTGAGGCTGCGCACGCGAGACTCGAGGATGGGAATCCGAAAGAAGCGACTGGGAAAGCGGACTGCGAGATTGCGGGGCAAGCCCCGGGTCTCCGGCCCGAACACCAGGTATTGATCCGGTCCATAGGCCACCTGGAGATACGACTTCCTCGCTCTGGTCGAAAAAAAGCAGAGTTCTTCGGCCCGGCGGTCGCGGAGAAAGTCGTCCAGGGAGCCGTGGCGATACAGCTCGACCCAGGGCCAGTAGTCCAGGCCGGCACGCTTGAGGTGTTTGTCGTCGATTTGGAAACCGAGTGGATCGACCAGGTGCAGCGGGACTTGGAGAGCGGCGCAGAGGCGAGCGATGTTGCCTGTGTTGGGGGGAATCTCAGGGTGAACCAGAACGACGTGCACGCTCACCTTGTCTCGCCCCTCTTCCTTTCAGCAGTTCAGCTGGGTTCTTCAGCCGGCGAAGCGAGGCCGGCCGACGCCAGCACGCGGGTGATTCGCTGTTCCAGAATCCGGTCCGGCGTGAAGTCTTCCAGAGACAGCTCCCGTTCCCACCCGGGAGGCAGTGCCTCGCTGGGGACCAGACCGACCAGCTCACTGGACAGTACGCCGGTGCCCAGCCTGCGGGCTTCCTGCTGGACCCTCCGAAACGCCTCTTGCAGCGACGTGACCCGATGGTCGGTCAGGTTCATGGAGACTTGGGCGCGCCCTCGCTGGGCGATCAGAAAGCCCAGGGCCTTGACGGCGGGCAGGCCGCCATCCCTCTCTCGCACCCTGCGCGCGATCTGGCGGGCCACAGTCACCTCGTCCGTATCGAGGTAGACGTTGAATGCGATCAAAGGCCGCCGGACACCGATGACACAGGCGCCGGCAGTGGGGTGAAGCCGAGGGGGCCCGAAGTCCGGCACTCGCTGGGGATCGTTGCGCTCGAACGCGCGCGCCAGGGCCTCCAGGCCGCCCCTTCGAATGAGCGCCAGATTGGTGCGCTCGGGGCGCAGGGCTGCCAGCTCGTACAGATAAACGGGCAGTGAGTAGTCGCCGGCCACGCGAGCCGCCAGCTCTCGGACGACCGGAATGCTCTGCTGGCCGGAAATTCCCCGCAGAGGCACGAAGGGGATCACGTCGGCGGCACCAATCCGGGGATGGACCCCTGTATGGCTCCTCAGATCGATCCGCTCCACAGCTTTTCCAATGGCCCGGTAGGCTGCTTCAGGGCAAGATCTCAGCGTTCCCAGGAAGCTGAAGACCGCGCGATTGTGATCGGGGTCCGCATCGATGTCGAGCAGATAGGTTTGCGGCGTCTCCACAATGACTCGTTCGATCGCTTCCAGGACCGAGGGATCCCGGCCCTCGCTCACGTTCATCACGCACTCGAGTTGTTCCTCTCGAATGGTCGGCGGATTCAAGCCGCATCCCCTCCACTTCCCTTGCCGGCACTGGGAGAGGCCGGCGTGTTCTTGCCCCGGCGGCCTCCCGACTCCAATCGGCGCAGGATGATATCGGTGATTTGAAAACCCTTGATTCCGATCACGGTGGCCCGGTAGACGTCCGACACGACGACTTCGTCACCCACTTCGGCGGTGCGTCCCAGCAGCATCATCAAATGACCGGCGATGGTGTCGTTTTCCTCGTCTGGGATCTCAATCTTGAGTTCAGACTGCACTTGCTCCAGCAGGGCCCGACCGTGGACCAGGTAGTGCCCTTCCTCGGTCCGGCGAATCATCCGGGGCGGCGAACCCAGGTCGAATTCGTCCTGGATTTCGCCTACCAGCTCTTCCAGGATGTCCTCCAGGGTGGCGATGCCGAGGGTGGACCCGTATTCGTCCACCACGACCGCCATGTGGATGCGGTTCTTGCGAAAATCCGCCAGCAGCGACTGGATTCCCTTGTTTTCCGGGACGAAGTAGACCGGCCGCTTGATCGAGTCGAGGGCCGCGGCCGAGGCCAGGTTCTGCTCGTTTTGAAACAAGTCCTTGACGTGGACCAGTCCCAGCACCCGATCCAGTGAGCCGTCACACAGTGGATACCGGGTGTGGCGCTCCGAGCGGGCCACTCCCAGGTTCTCTTCCACGCTCTTCTGGGTGTCCAGGTATTTCACCTCCAAGGAGGGCACCATCACCTGGCGCACCGAGCGTTGGGCGAACTCGAACACCTGTTCCAGCAGCCGCTTCTTGGACCAATCCAGGGCCCCATGTTCCTGGGAATGCGTCAAGAGCAGCCTCAACTCCTCCTCCGTATGCGCCAGCTCCACCTCCGAAGTTGGAGTCAAACCCAGGCGGCGCAGCAGGAAGATCGCCGTACCATTGAGAGCCCAGATGAAGGGGTAAGAGAGCCGGTAGAACCAGACCAGTGGAGTCGCCGTCCAGAGGGCCGATCCCTCGGGCCGCTGGATGGCCAGTGATTTTGGCGCCAGTTCGCCCAGGACAATGTGCAGGAAGGTGATCAGGACGAAGGCGGCGCTTGCCGCGATGGTGTGGGTCAGCGCCACGCTGGTGAACCCGGCGCTCTGCAGCCAGGGCTCGAAGAGGTGAGCGAAGGCCGGTTCACCAATCCAGCCCAGGCCGAGGCTGGCCAGGGTGATTCCCAGCTGCGTCGCCGAGAGATATTCGTCCATCTTCTGGATGACCCGGTGGGCTACGCGGGCCCGCCGGTCGCCCTTTCGCACGAGGGCCCGAATCCGAGTTTCCCGCACCTTCACGATCGAAAACTCGGCATTGACGAAAAAGCCGTTGAGAAAGACCAGAAAGAATGCGATTCCGATGAACAGCCACTGGGTGATGGGATCCATGGTCGGAATTTTAGCACCAGTTCCCGAGAAGGCCGGCGATCCTCCCAATCAGGCCGCTTCCAACCTCTTCACTTCCCATGCCGCACGCGCACTTGTTTTTGAACCCAACAGGGGAAAAACCGCATCTCAATTGCTGTTTCCAAAAAGTGCCGACGAGTTCTCGGTGACAAATCGCGGCCAGGAGTCGGATGATGATACGAAATGGTCTAGTTCGTGCGCTGACGATCGCACTCTTCGCAATTCCGCTCACCGGATTTCAACTCGCCGCCGGAGTCGAAGGTCCGGGCGACCAGCCATCCCTCCAAGGCACACGGGCTCCCCGCCTGCACACCCTGGAGGACTTCTTTTCGCGGCTGGAAGAGGACTACGGCTACCAGGCCGCCCCTCCAGCCCGCTGGGTCGCCGAACGCGGGGCCCCGGCGCTGACCCCCGACGCTTTGTACCTGGCTCTGAAAAACTCCCGCCTCACGGCATCTCTCCTGATCGACGAGGTCAAGCGGCTGGTGGGAGAGCTGGATTCGACGGGCGGAGTCGCCCCGGCAACTTCCGCCGATTCGACCCTCTTGATCGACTGCCTGAGTCGAATCCAAGAGCTGGCACGTCGCCTGGACGAAGACGCCTATCTGGGGTTTCTCGACAGTGGACGGACCCGGCTCGGCCGCACGAATTCGACCGATCCCGACGCGAGCTTCCCGGAAGCGGCGTCTCAGCTGTTCGAAAAGGTGCTTCAAATCCAAGCGGGAATCGACGCTTTCCTGCAGGGTGAGCGCCACCGGGTCGTGGATTGGCGCGAACTGGCGCGCTCTTCTCCCCTCGAGCTGGCGCGGGAAGTCCACAGCTCCAGTAGCGCGATGGCCGCGGGGCTGCCATCTGCCGAAACGGTGCTCTCGGAGGCGCTTTCGACCCGGTGAAGTTCGGGCTGGAATTGTCCCCGATCCCATGGGCCGTGTAGAATAGCGGCGTTTTTGCATGGAACGGCAGTACTATCAGAACCTCAGGCGGGCGACTGGCGATGACTACTACGAAGCCATCAACAGTCCCGAGCATGATCTTCACGACGTATTGTGGGATTTGTTCGAAACGGTCGTGATCGAGCCCGCCGAGGTCTTCGACTCGGACTTCGGCAAGCGCAACCAGTTCCGGTACAGCATCGATTCGATCGTAACCCTGGAGTTTTTTCCCGACGCTTCCTACTTCGAAGCCCGCTTCGACTCGAATCCCTACCAGGATGGGGGCGATGCCGCGGGGATTCATCTGAAACTTTCGGTGCAGCCCGAGATGAGCTGCCTCTTCTCAGTCGGCTTGCGGATCTGGGGACGCTCTGAACGCCGGGCGCTCAAACAACTCTGGACCCAGCACCACCCCGTCCTGGCCGAGGTGATGGAACACGCCAAACCCATGGTGCAGAAACGCAACTCGGTTCCCGCCATGGACCATGCCTCGAGTATCGAGGAAATGCTGGATCACTATTTCTCCGCGCGAGACTCGGAGAATTTCCTGGAGTTCCAGTACCCCTTCGCTCAGTTCGATGAATCGGAAGCCGCTCAGAATTTCATGATCTACATGTCGCTGATCTATCAGCTGATCCGCGACCGTTGCCAGACACAGCGCTCCCTGGCCGAAAAGCACCGGGCGACGCTGCACGAGTTCTTCGCCGGGCGCCTGCCCGACGTACCTCCCCCCCTGCCCTGCGTCGAGCTGGCAATTGCCACCGACAAAGAATGAGCCCGTGGAGGAATCTCGGGGCTCGAGCGTCCACGCTCGAAGACCGTCAGGGTGAAGAAGCTGGGGACAGGGCATCTTTTCGGGGGGTTTTGTCTTGCCCCCGTCGCTCAGTCGACGATCTTCGCCAATTGATATTTGATGGCCCGGTTTGTGACTCGCCATTAGCCGCACCGGCCGAATTCCACCGGCACGCTCGAGCATTTTCCGGGAGAGCTCTATTGCGACAACCTCATCATCGCGCGGCCCGCGTTGGCCTCCGGCGCCCCGCGGACGACCTATCAGGAGAAATCCTGGCTATGATCGATGACTTCAGCTCGATTGCTGCGGTGCGGCGCGGCGAAGCACCCGGAAGCCCAGGAAGTCGTCCCGGAGCCAGGGGAATCTCCAGAGGCGTTCCGAGGCACGCGCCCTCACCACGTGATTGACGTAACTGCCGCCGCGAATCACGCGATTGCCGCTGGAGGAAGAGACCGGACCCCAGGGGTTCTTCTGGGCCTCGGCCGGGTAGGGG
>JBFKLX010000277.1:0-6082 GCA_041630155.1 Acidobacteriota bacterium | reverse complement strand
TGGCTGAAACTGACCGCCACGTCGGTCTTTTCCGTCTTCAGGACCGGTGTGGCGCCGGTAACGGTCACCTGCTCAGTGATTTCTCCGATCGTCAGGACGACCCGCAAGTCGACGACGGCGTCGACTTTCACGGTGACGTTCTCTTGTACATAACTCTTGAAGCCGGTCAGGCCGACCGTCACTCGGTAGCCGGGACCTGGAAGCAGCCGCTCGCGGCGGAAGTTCCCGGACTCGTCGGTGACGACCGTCCAAGAAATGCCTTTGCCGACGTTCTCGATGAGGACTTCTACGCCCGGTAGGACGCCCCCGGTCTCGTCGGTCACCTTACCCGCGATGGTTCCATAGACGGCTTGCCCCAGGGCGATTCCTGAAGCCAGCATCGCTGCTGCCGTCAGGACCATCGCAGCGAACAAAAAATGTCTCTTCATTCATCCCTCCGTACTGAATGAAACTGCTGTCCATCTCACCGGCGGAAGACCAGGTCGGCGACCAGGGCCGAGCCGGAAACCACCCGCCTGGCGAGCGACAACCTCAGCAAAGTTTGAGCCGAAGCCCTCCCGAAATTTGAGAGCCAAGACCTCTCAGTATACTTGAATTGGAGCCCTGACAAAACCACCGCCGCCGCCTCGACCGACGCCCTGAGGCTGCTGCCAGCATTCGGGGCACCCTTCGCCCTCTCTCGTGGGCGGGCTGCTATAGTGTGTGGGGTGACGCGCAACCGGGAAGACAGGTGCTGCAAAGCTCGCCGGCAAAGGGATCTGCGGCTCGTCGTGGTGGCCTGGACGACGGTCCTCGTCGGGCTGGCCGCAACGCCGGCCCAGCCGCCGTTTTTCTTCGAAGAGGTCGCGCAACAGTCAGGTATCGAACATCTGACGATCTACGGCGGAGAAGCCGTCAACCGCTTTTTGCTGGAAACTACCGGCTCGGGGGCAGCCTTCGTCGACGTCGACAACGATGGCTGGCTGGACGTGTTTCTGGTGAACGGAGCCCGCCTGGAGCAGTCCCATCCCGAGGCGCTCAGCCGTCTCTACCGAAACCGCGGAGGCGGGGCTTTCGAAGACATCACGGACCGGGCCGGCGTGGGCTGGGCGGGCTGGGGGCAGGCCGTCTGTGCGGGCGACTACGACAACGACGGCCTGACAGACCTTCTGGTGACCTACTGGGGCCAGAACCGCCTCTATCGCAACCGGGGAGAGGGGCGTTTCGAAGAGGTCAGCGCAGCGGCGGGCCTGACCCAGGACCGGCGGCGTTGGAACAGCGGCTGTGCCTTCCTGGACTACGACCGCGATGGCCGCCTGGACTTGTTCGTTGCCAACTACATCGATTTCGAGCCCGACAGCACTCCCACCCCCGACTCCGGCCTGTGTCTCTACAAGGGCGTGCCGGTGGCCTGCGGCCCTCCCGGCCTCCAGGGAGGCCAGAACATTCTCTACGGCAACCGGGGAGACGGCACCTTCGAAGACCGCTCGCAGCCAGCTGGAATCGCGCCGGCCGACGGGACCTACTCCCTGGGCGTGCTGACGGCCGACTTCAACGGTGACGGCTGGGTCGACATCTACGTTGCCAACGATTCCAACCCCAGCAGTCTGCTGCGCAACAATCGGGACGGGACCTTCACCGATATCGGCGTGATCTCGGGCTCGGCCTACAGCCAGGACGGCAAGCCGCAGGCCGGAATGGGAGTCAGTGCCGGGGACTACGACCGCGACGGCGACCTGGACATCTTCAAGACCAATTTCGCTGAAGACAGCGCCAACCTCTACCGGAACCTGGGCCAGGAGTTCTTCGAGGAAGCCGCGTTTCTGGCGGGAATCGGCCGAAACACCCGCTACCTGGGCTGGGGTTGCGGACTGGCCGACTTCGACAACGACGGCTGGCTGGACATCTTCCAGGTCAACGGGCACGTTTACCCTGAAGTCGAACAACTGGACACGGTCGCCGGGTATCGACAGCCCAAACTGGTCTACCACAATCTGAGAAACGGCAAATTCGCCGATGTCACACGCCAGGCAGGGCCGTCCCTGTCGCGCCCGCAGGCGGGGCGCGGGGCGGCTTTCGGCGACTACGACAATGACGGGGACTTGGACGTGCTCGTCAATAACGTCAACCAGTCGGCTACGCTCTATCGGAACCAGAGCGTCAATTCCAACCACTGGCTGGCGCTGCGACTGCTGGGAAAGGAGTCCAACCGTAACGCCATCGGGGCGCGCGCGGTGCTGCGGGCAGGTTCTCTGAGATCGACCGAGGAAGTGCGTTCCGGCGGCAGCTACTACTCCCAGAGCCAGTTTCGCCTGCATTTCGGCTTGGGTTCGGCGGACCGGGTGGACGAGCTGGAAGTCCGCTGGCCCAGCGGGCGGGTGCAGCGCTGGGAGAATCTTCCCGTCGACCGGCTGCTGGTGATCCGGGAAGGGAGTGAGGCTCTGCAGACCGAGCCAACTGGCTGATTTCCCGCCCCGTTGGGTCTTCTCGCCCCCTGGTGTGCTTGCCAGGGGGATCGCTCTTTGCCCTCTTCTTGGCTGTAAAACGTTGATTCACAGGTGTTTGCTTCCATAGCGCCAGTGGCTGGAAACTACGGCACGGTTTCTGCTGGGAGGAACCCCCAGGGGGGTAAGAGAAAGGAGAATCCTCATGGGCATCGCAGTACCGCAGGAAGGCACCAAGAAGCCCAGGCGTTCGATCAGCCCCAGCGCCCAGTACTCCGTGACGCTGCGGCTCGAGTACCCGCATCAGCCGGGATGGATCGCCCGCATCGCTTCGGCGATCGCGCGGGCGGGCGGCGCGATTCGAGCCATCGACCTGGTCCATATTCACCAGCAACGCAGCCTGCGCGACTACACCATCGAGTGTCGGTCGGCCGAGCAGGAACAACGCATGATCGAAACCATCAAGAACATCAAAGGGGTGGCGATCCAGTCGGTCTCGGACGACACGTTCCTGATGCATCTGGGAGGCAAACTGGAGGTGGTGCCCCGGGTTCCGCTCAAGACCCGCGCGGATCTCTCGATGGCCTACACTCCGGGAGTCGCCCGCATCTGCCACGCCATCGAGGAGGACCCCCGCGTCTCGTTCAATCTGACGATTCGCAAGAACTGTGTCGCGGTGGTCAGCGACGGCAGCGCAGTGCTGGGCCTGGGCAACATCGGAGCCGCCGCCGCCATGCCCGTCATGGAAGGCAAGGCGGCGCTCTTCAAGGAGTTCGGAGGCGTAGATGCCTTCCCGCTCTGCATCAACACCCAGGACACCGAGGAGATCATCCGGTTCTGCAAATGGGTTGCCCCCAGTTTTGGGGGCATCAACCTCGAAGACATCTCAGCGCCGCGCTGTTTCGAGATTGAGGAGCGGCTGGAAGCCGAGCTGGAGATTCCCGTCTTCCACGACGACCAGCACGGCACAGCGGTGGTCGTCCTGGCCGGCTTGATCAATGCCCTGAAGGTCACGGGAAAAGAGCCGGAAGACCTGAAGCTGGTGATTTGCGGGGCGGGCGCTGCGGGAGTGGCCTGCGCCCGGATCCTCCTTCGATTCGGCATTGCCAACACGATTGTCTGCGATACGCAGGGGGCGATCCATCGAAAGCGAGATCTGGGTGACAACCCCGGAAAACTCTGGCTGGCGGAGCACTGCAACCCCGATCAGGAAAAGGGAAGCCTTCGCAAGGTTCTCTCGGGGGCGGATGTTTTCATCGGCGTTTCAGGTCCGGGATTGCTGCGGCGCGCCGACGTCAAGCGCATGCACCCGAAGCCCATCGTTTTCGCGATGGCCAACCCGACGCCCGAAGTGATGCCCGAAGAGATCGCCGACATCGTGTCGGTCATGGCCACCGGGCGCAGCGACTACGCCAATCAGATCAACAACGTCCTGGCCTTTCCCGGCATCTTCCGCGGGGCACTGGACGCCCGCGCCTCCCACGTCACCGAGGAGATGAAGGAGGCGGCGGCGCGGGCCATAGCGGTCACGGTCGACGCCGAAGAACTGTTACCCGATTACATCGTCCCCAGCGTCTTCAACCGCAAGGTCTCGCGGGAAGTCTCGCGCGCCGTTTCGCGGGCCGCCCACCAGTGCGGCGTAGCTCGCCGAATGCCCAAAGGCCTGCGGCTTCACGCGTGAGGCGAGGTTCGAACCCTGATGCCGGCTCGACCGGGTGGGGCGAACAAGCCTCCAACCAGACCTGAATGGGCACGGCTTTTGTGCTTCTCGGTGTACACTGTCGGCATGCTGCGAACATGGCGTCGCGCGTCGGGCATCCTGTTGATCGTCGCGGGACTGGCGGGCTTGTCGTCGCTTGGGGCGCAGAACCCGCAGCAGAAACAGGCTCGAGAGGAAGCTCAGGACTACTTCCGTAAATGGCTGGAGCAGGACGTAAAATACATCATCAGCGGCGCCGAAAAGGAGATCTTTCAGAAGCTGGCGACGGAAGAGGAGAAGGAGCGCTTCATCGAACAATTCTGGGCCCGCCGCGACCCGAATCCCAAGACGGCCCCCAATGAGTTCAAGGAAGAGCACTACCGGCGCATCGCGTACGCCAACGACCACTTCGCCAGCGGGTATCCCGGCTGGCGTACCGATCGGGGCCGCATCTACATCCTCTACGGCCCGCCCGACTCGAAAGATTCCAACCCCAGCGGAGGGGCCTACGAACGGCCCTTCCACGAAGGCGGCGGGGCCACTGCCGTCTACCCGTTCGAAATCTGGCGCTATCGCTATTTGGAAGACTTGGGCGACGACGTCGAATTCGAATTCGTCGACAAGACCTACACCGGTGATTACCAGCTGGCGCTGAGCGCCGACGAAAAGGACGTGTTCCTCTACACGGCCGGGCACGGAATGACTCTGGCCGAGCAGATCGGGATGGCCAGCCGGCTGGACCGGCTCAGCTTCAAGGGTGCGACCCGGGAGCTCTACCCGATGATGAACCACCGCATCAAGGATTCTCCCTTCCAGCGCTACGAAACCTACAGCCGGGGCCAGGCCGCCCCCTCGCTGAAGCACCCCGAACTCCGCGAAATCGTGGATGTAGCGATCACTTTCGACCAGCTCGCCGTGAGCCTCCGTGCTGACTACTTCGTGCTGAACGAGAACCAGTTCCTGGCCCCCCTCACCCTGGAACTGCGCAACCAGGACCTGGCATTCGAGGAACGCAACGGCGTCCAACGAGCCGAACTGGCCATTTACGGCCAGCTGACCACGCTCACCAACCGGGTCGCCAGCGAATTCGAAGACGATGTCGTCAGTGCCTTTCGAAGCCAGGACTTCGAGAAGGCGCGGGCCGGCCGGACCCTCTATCAGAAACTGCTGATTCTGGACCGGGGCATGCGCTACAAGCTCGATCTGGTGGTCAAGGACGCGCACAGCGGCAAGACCGGCGTGCTGCAGCACGGGCTGGCGCCCCCGGCGACTCCCTCCGACACCCTGGCCGCCAGTTCACTGCTGCTGGCCGATTACATCGAGCAACTGCCGGAGGCGCCCGCCGACGAATCGATGTTCGTTCTGGGGGACTTCAAAGTGCGGCCCAGTCTCTCCGGAAAGTTTCCCGAAGGGGGCGTGCTCGGCCTCTACTTCCAGCTCTACAACGCTCCCGTCGATCAGGCCTCGCTGATGCCGTCGCTGCAAATCACGTACCGGATCCGCCGCGGGGATCGTGTCGTGGATGAGATCCAAGAGGGCACGGACTCCTTGCGCAACATCTACCGCGACGGGCGGATCGTGGTCGTGAAGGCACTCCCCCTGGACGGCCTCCAGGCCGGGGACTACCTGGCAGACATTCAGGTCCGAGACTCGATCAAGGACGAGTCGGTCCAACTCCAGGGCCGATTTCAAATCGCCCCCCACTGAGACAGCCGCCCCGGCTGCAGCGTCCCCGCGAAAAACTGAGGTCCGAGGTGCGCCGGCCGGAGGTCCGCTCATGTCCAGAAATGACAGGGTGCGGGAATAGAATTGGTGCCGGTTCGAGCTGTGTGAGGTTCGCGGATCGTGGATCGGCAGGGGTTCTGGCCTCTGGTCGGAGTCGAAGGGTTTGTCAGATGTGGAAGGAATTCAAAGAGTTCGCCATGCGCGGCAACGTCGTCGACATGGCGGTGGGAATCGT
>JBFKLX010000276.1:0-6157 GCA_041630155.1 Acidobacteriota bacterium | reverse complement strand
TCGGCCATGCGCAGCAGCAGCCTGGAACCCGGCGAAGACTGGATCAGTTGGAGCATTTGCCGTCAAGCTCAGCGGGAGAAGGCGGCCATTCAGACCGCCGACACCCTGGCAGACGATCGATTCGAAGGCGTGCCCAGCATTATGGCAAAGGGGATTCGGACGGCGATGGCCGTACCTCTCTGGGATGAAGACAAAGTGGTCGGCGTTTTTTACGCGGACGCTTCTCGTCCCACGGAGAACTGGGAAGATCAGGCTCGGGAAGAACTGGGGTTCTTTTCTGCGCTGGGGAACCTGCTGGCCGCGAGTCTGCAGCGCTGGCTGCTGACCCGGAAGCTCCAGGACGAAGAACTGTTCACGAGCAGGCTCCAGCGTTACCACTCACCCTCCGTGATCGAAAAGATCCTGGCGGGCGCACTCGAGGAGGAGTCATTGGCGCCCCAGGGTTTCGACATCACGGTCATGTTTGCCGACATCGTCGGTTTCACGACGCTCTCCGAACGCCTGTCGCCTTCTGCCATTGCCCGACTCTTGAACGCCTTCTTCGAAGAAATGCTGGTTGAGATCTTCGACCAAGGCGGAACCCTGGACAAGTTCATCGGCGACGCCATCATGGCGTTCTTCGGCGCCCCGAATGTACAGCCCGACCATGCCGATCGATGCGTACGCGCCGCGCTCAGGATGCTGAGCAGGCTGGAGGAGCTGAACCGGTCCGGCAAACTGGAGATCCCACTCGAGATCCGGGTTGCGGTCAACAGCGGGAATGCAGTCGTGGGCGATGTCGGCAGTAAGCAGAGAGTCGATTACACGGCGCTGGGTGCGACCATCAATCTGGCTTCCAGGATCGAGAAGTTCTGCCCTCCGGGGCACTGTGCCATCAGTGAGGCAACCTACTCGCTGCTCTCCTCGAAGGCGGGGTGGAAAAGCCAAGGTCCTCAGACCTTCAAGGGCGTGGAACGTGTGATCGAAGTGTACCTCAACGAATCGGTCGACGCTTGAAGGAACTGGTCTCGCCGGACCAACCAGGTCAATGGCCGAGTGGTTGGGCCCCGGGCTTGGTCTGGGCCGAGGGGGCACGGTTTCACCGCAAACCACAATCACGCCGATGCAACCAACCATCGGCGGGCTGCCACACTCGCCTCTCAGTTTGCCGACGGTGCTTTTCTCTCGTTGGGATGAGGCGAAACTCGGGCAGGCACCGTAATCCTCCACAATATTCTCGCCCTTTTCCAGCCGGCGAAGACAGAAAGGAGGAGCCGGCAGCACGCTCCTCCGCTTGCTGAACGTATCGTTGTGAGTCCGATGCGAGCCAAGTTTCAGACTTCGGCTTGCCGCTCCGTCTGGGGATCCCTGCAAAGAACAACATCCAGATAACCCATCTCTTCTTTCAAGTAGCACACGTCCCCAAAATACCTGGAGTATGTGGTCCTCACATACCTCTCGCTATGAAAGCTGGTTTGATACCAATCCGGAAAGAAGCTCTCGAGCTTGCGTGAAGCCGTGGCAACCATCCCCTGGCGACGAATCTCGTTCTTTTGATGCGAAGGCAAGCTGGACCAAACTGCCTCTCCGTGAAGCGTTACAAGGAGCACGCCGCAGGCGCTCAGGAGTCATTTCGCTACCGTAGGAGGTGGGCAGCTGAACCTGGCGACCGGCCCATGGTCAACGATACCGGGTGGAATCGACAATCTGGCCTCTGCAGCCTACAGCTTGGCCGCAGGACGTCGGGCACATGCGCGGCACCCGGGTGCGTTCGTCTGGGGTGATTCCACTGACGCCGACGTCTCGTCGGGCGTTCAGAATCAGTTCACGGTCCGTGCCAGCGGCGGGACGCGATTCTATTCCGGAACGAGTCCGAACACCGGTGTGCGCCTTCCTCCAGGCTCCGGCAAAAGAAAACTTTGTCGCCGTGGAAAAGCGGGAGGTTCTGGAGAAACTCGCCGCTTTACCCGTGAGCACCTGGAACTACGAGGCGCAGGGTCCAGCGACACGCCACGTGGGTCCCGTAGCCGGCAGGTGTTGGCCACTGGAGTCCAATTGACAGCTGTCTTCGATCGCGACATTCTGTCGGAGTCAACGGCACCGGAGCGGAGGAGGAGAGGCGTGGATCTTCCCCGGAATGATGAGATCGAGCAGGCCATTGTCGACGGGAATGCTGCCGAGGCCCGGCGACTGGCCCGGATACTGGTGGATGGCGGCGCCGACCTCGTTGCCGCAATCGAAGGTGGTTTCAGTGCGGGCATTCGCAAGGTTGGAGATCTCTGGGAAGCAGGTGAGTACTTTCTCCCCGAGCTGGTTCAGGGGGCCGCGGCGATGGAGGCGGCCATGGCTGTCATTCGGCCTGAACTGGCCGCCCGACGAGGGGGTATCGAGACGAAGGGGCGAGTCGTCATCGGTACCGTCCGGGGGGATCTGCACGACATCGGCAAAAGCCTGGTAGCGACATTACTGGCGGCCAACGGATTCGAGGTTCACGATCTGGGAAGCGACGTACCGGTCGACGCCTACATCGACAAGGCGCGCCAGGTAGGCGCCCACATCGTGGCCGCATCCGCGTTGCTGACGACGACCATGGTCGTGCAGGAGGACCTCGTCAAGGCCGTGCGTGCTGCGGAGCTGCCAACTCGTCCTGGCGTCCTCGTTGGAGGCGCGCCGACATCGAAGGCGTGGGCCGGACGAATCGGCGCCTCCCATGCCGAGAACGCGATGCGAGCCGTGGGGGCTGCCCAGAAGATGATCGATGAATGAACTCTTCTCACGATTCGCTACCGGACCCTGCGTTCTGCTGGACGGCGGACTCGGGTCGATGCTCCTGGCCAACGGCCTGGCGCAGGGAGACGCGCCCGAACGCATGAACCTGGAACGACCCGAGGTCGTGACCGACATTCACGCTCAGTATGTCGCCGCCGGTGCCGATGCGGTCCAGACCAACACATTCGGTGGCAATCCGATCCGCCTCAAACCTTTCGGGCTGGACGAACACTGCGCCCAGATCAATCGAACCGCAGTCGACCTGGCCAGACGGGCGGCTCCTTCCTTCGTCATTGGCGACATTGGACCGACGGGCGAATACCTGCCGCCGGTGGGCACCGCGAATCTCGAGCGCTGGTATGAGGCCTTCCAGCGCCAGGTGAGAGCTCTGAGCGAGGCAGGGGTCGATGCTTTCCACGTCGAGACGATGAGCGACGTCCGGGAGGCGGAAGTGGCTCTGCGAGCGGTTCTCGCGCTGGCTCCCGGCGTTCCCGTCCTGGTCTCGCTCACCTTCGATCGCTGGCAGCGGGGCTTCTTCACCATCATGGGAGACCCCCTGATCGACTCCCTCAACCGGCTGGCCGAGGCGGGAGCCACGGTCGTGGGCGCCAACTGCACGATCAACAGCGGGGAGATGCAAGATCTCGCTGCTGAAGCGCTCCCTCGAGTCCGGGGGCGTCTCGCCTTCCAGCCCAATGCCGGACGTCCTTCGGTTACTCGCGAGGGAGTCCGCTACGATCAGAGCCCCGAAGAGTTTGCCGCCGATCTGCTGCCGGTCATCGAGGGCGGGGCCGCAGCAGTGGGCGGTTGCTGCGGTACCGACCCGAGATTCATTGCCAATCTTGCAGACGAGTGGCGAGGAGGATGAAGTGGGGAAGTTGCGCGCGGATGGAATCCAGCTTCCCGAGCCAGTCTCCCTTTCGATCGAGATTCGATACGCAGAGGTCCTCCACTTTCTCGGCTATCCAAAGGGCCGCCAGCCGGCCCGGCAGATGGTGCGCCGGATCGAGGATCTGCTGGATCAGGCACGTGGCCTGGTCGAAGCGCGGGGCGCTTACCGGCATCTTCCCATCGAGTCTGCCGGCGAGGTCGGACTGGAGCCGGTTCCGGCTCGCGGTTTGGTCATCGGGCTGGTCACTGCCGGTCACGGGCTCGAAGACCGGGCCAGTGAGCTGGCGGCACGGGGAGACTCGACCTCGGCCCTGCTCCTGGACGCGATGGGAAGCGCGGCCGCCGAAGAAGCGGCTGACCGACTGGGTGCCAGGATCGTGGGTGATCTCGAAGCATCCCACCCGTCGCCGGCGCTCTCCTGCCGCATCAGTCCGGGCTACGGTGGATGGCCTTTGGAGGCTCAACGCCTGCTGTTCGAGCGACTTCCCCACGAGGAACTTGGCGTGGCCCTCCTCCCCTCCTTTTTGATGGTGCCGCGCAAGTCCGTCAGCTTTGCGATGTGGCTGGGCGCCGATGCGCGTCCGCTCGCCGGTTTGTCCGGGTGTGACCGGTGTGGACTAGAGTTTTGCCAGTACCGTCGCTCGACGCCGTCCAAAGACGGGAGCCAGGAATGACTGTAGTGCGACGACCGCGGATCGGGCTGATTGTGCCGGCCGATGCAGAACGGATTGTCGAAGAGGCCTGCCGGGTGCTCGAGCAGGTGGGAATCCGGGTCGACAATCAGGAGGCTGCCGGACTCCTTCGCGCCGCAGGAGCGCGCCTTCAGGAGGGCAGGTACCAGCTGGCAGAGAAGCTGGTACGAGATCTTCTCGCCGGGGTCCCCAATCAGGTGCAGCTCTACGACCGGGCGGGCGATCTGGCGCTGACGCTGGCCGGCAATCGGGTCCATTTCAATCCGGGCTCCGCTGCGATCCATGTTCTCGACCGGGAAGACGGCAGAAGGCGCCCGGCCACGACCCGCGATGTGATCGAGCTGGTTCGTCTGGTCCAGGATCTCCCCAATTTCTCGGCCCAGTCGACGGCGCTCATTGCCTCGGATGTCCCCGAAGAAATCAGCGATAGCTACCGTCTCTATCTGGCACTTCGATGCGGGACCAAGCCGATCGTAACCGGGACGTTTTCCAAGGCCGGTTTTGGCCCCATGCGGGAGATGCTGGCCGTCTTTCGAGAGAGTGGGTCTGATCTCCGCGAAAGGCCGTTGGCAGTGTTCGATTGTTGCCCCAGCCCGCCCCTCCGGTGGAGCGACCTCACCTGCCAGTCGCTGATCGATTGCGCGCGGTCGGGAATTCCAGTCGAGCTCGTCTCCATGCCCCTGGCCGGAGCCAACGCTCCGGTCACTCTCCTGGACGCGGTGGTCCAGCACACGGCTGAGAACCTCTCGGGGATCGCCATCCACCAGCTGGCCTGCGGCGGCTCCCCGGTCATCTACGGCGGCGCCCCCAGCGCCTTTGACATGCGCTTCGGTTCGACTCCGATGGGAGCCATAGAGACGATGATGATCTCCATGGCTTACGTCCAGGTCGGCAAGCATCTCGACCTCCCGACTCACGGTTATCTGGGTCTATCCGATGCCAAGACAGCGGACTATCAGGCTGGAATGGAGAGTGGAATTGGAGCTGTTCTGGCTGCCCTGTCGGGGATCAATCTGATCTCCGGTCCCGGCATCCTCGACTACATCCTGACTCAATCACCGGAGAAGCTGCTGCTCGATCACGAGGCCTGTGGGATGGCGCTGCGTCTGACCCGAGGCCTGGCGAGGCGGGAGGAAGGCGCTCTGGATCTGATCCGCGAACTGGTCCGGAAAGGAGAGTTCCTGTCTCATCGTCATACTCGAAAGTACTGGCGCGAAGAGCTCTCGATCGCCTCGTCGCTGATCGATCGCAAATCCTATGGTGACTGGTTGGCCGAAGGTTCGCAGACAGCCCGGCAGCGGGCGCTGAAAGAAGTCGTGCGCCGTCTCTCAGCAGCCCGGGACGAGACCCCTTCCGAGCCCGCCCATACCGAACTGGTTTCGATCATGGAGGCGGAAGCCGTTCGTTGCGGACTGGACAGTCTTCCGGAATGAGTTGACTGTCTGGTTGTGGCATCCAAACCCCACCCAGCGCGCTCAGGTTTCGTCGCGGGCAAGGCCAACCCGGGAAGCAGCCCCCCGCCCCAGCTTCAGCGCAGCCTCGCTGCAATCCCGCTCAACGTCTCGCCCAGCGCGGCCTGCCGTTTCTTGGTGACGGCGTTGCCCCGGTTCTCTCCCAGCGCCGTTGCCAGCGACTCGAGCCGGGAGGCCAGATCTTCGTCGGGCGCGCCGGCCTGGAGCCGCGCTTGTGAGAGCTCCAGCGCCTCGGCCAGCTCGGCCGCTTGCGACTCTGAAACTTCCCCGTCGCGCCCGAGCTGGTCCAGGTACGCCCGGGCCACGACCGGCTCGGCGGGCCAGTCGACCCGGAACTGCTGCTGCGGGTTGAAC
>JBFKLX010000275.1:0-6167 GCA_041630155.1 Acidobacteriota bacterium | reverse complement strand
TCCGGGGGCCTCGGGCGTAACGCCTTGTCAGCGCGGCGCTTCCGACGCCTCGCGACGAAACCTGGTGCATGATCCGGGCCAGGAGCCTGGATGTCAGAACGCCGGTCGAAATACGCCCACGCGCGGAATGGGGCCTGAGCTTGGTCGGTCTGCTTCGGCGCTGTGAGTGTTTTCGATTGACGCCATGGTGTGAGTGTATCGCTGTTCGGCTCAACGGCGAGGCCTGACACCGCCTCCGGTGCTGGTCGTGTCGTTGGAGCCGGAACCACCTCCCCGGTCCTGAAACTCGAACCGATACCGGAGCCCGACGCGCGCGTAAAGACCCGGGTCGGGGAAACCGACGAATTCATGAAAGCGCCGGTCCAGCAGGTTGTCGATGCGGCCAAAGACTTCGATGCCGTGCGGGAAGCGATAGCTGGCGGCCAGTGAGCTGGTGGAATATCCGCCGGCGCGGTCCTGTTCCCTGACCGGGAGCTGGAAGTCGAATCTGGGGCCGACCCAGAGCGTCTCGAGACCCACCTCGGCCCGCGCACTTGGACGCCAATCCAGTCGGACGCCACCCCGCCAGCGGGGGCGGTCGCGCAGGGGTTCGTCCGTCCCTTCGATCTCTGCATCGAGATAGGTCAGATGCCCTCCCAGCCGGAGTTCCTTCCACAGCTCCAACCGCGCCTCGAACTCCAGGCCCTGCGTATTCGATCTCGTCCGGTTGACGAGACGGAACTCCTGCGGGCTGAAGTCGATCAAATCCAGGAAGGTGTTCCGAAAATAGGTCAGGCTCAGGAACGCGCCGCCAACCCCGAGCTCCTGCTCGTATCCCAAGTCGAACCCGCGGCTTCTCTCTGGCCTCAAGTCGGGATTCCCCGTGTTTGGTTCGCCCAGCGCGAAAAAGGAGGGGAGCTTGTAGCCCTCCCCCCAGCTCGCCCGCAGCCGGGCGCCGCTGCTGCCGATCAGGTAAGCGGCCCCAACGCGCGGCGAAACCTCGGACTGGAAGTCGTCACTCCGATCCCACCCCACACCGAAATTCAGGTGGAAATCGCTGCTTTGATATCGCAGTTCGCCGTTGAACGACAGACTGGTCCGCTCGAGCGAAAAATCGGAAGGAAAAAGGCCGGCGATCAGGCCTCGGCTGGATCCGTCCTCCTGGCGGATCGAAAAACCCACGTCCGTGGCCCACCGGGAAGTCAGATCCCAACTGTTGGAGACCCCGAACCTGAGCCGGTCGAACCGCGTGCTCGTCTGGAACGAGGGGAGCGTTCTGGGCCCGGGGGGACTCGAGTCCAGGATGGCCGGAGTAAACGCTTCTTCGTCGCGATCGTAATAATCCAATCCGGCCCGAAAGCCCCACCGGTCACTCAACCGTAGAAGGTATTGCACATCCAGAATGGCCTCACGCGCCTCTACCGTCTTGGGGTCGCGGAGCAGCGAGAACTCGGGCCCGCCTCCGTTCTCGGGAAAGCCCGACGACTCCCGGTCGTTGACCCTCAACATGAACTGGAGGTCTTGCGTTCCGCTCACAGCGACCCCCGAGTTCCAGGACACCGTGCCCAGGGAGAAGGAGTCGTTCTCGACCTGTTCCCCTACCTCCAGCCGTGAGGCCGCCAAGGCGTAGCTGAAGGCCCGGATCTTGCCACTGGTCGAGCCGCCCACTTGCCAGGTCTCGAAGTTGCCGGCCAGACCACTTGCTGAGACCGAGGGACGTCCGTCGCCTTTGCGCGAGATCAGGTTGATGACGCCCCCGATGGCCTCCGAGCCGTAAATGGCGGACATGGGTCCCCGCACGATTTCAATCCGTTCCAGATTGTCCAGGCTGACGCTGGACAGATCGAAAGAGCCGCCCAGCAGGTTGGTCGGATCGTTGACCGGGACGTTGTCGATCATGATCAGCGTGAAATTCGGGTCTCCGCCCCGCACACTCACTGCGGCGAGCCCGCCCCTCCCGCCGGTGCGCGACAGATGGAGGAAGGGCGTCTGGCGCAGCAGCTCCACCACGGTCTGAGCCTGACTCTTCTCGAGGTCCTGGCGCGTCAGCACCGTGATGGACGCGGAAACCGCCGAAATGGGAAGTGCCCGAGCCGAAACGGTCACGACTTGTGGTTCCGGCGAAGGGGGAGGGGTCTGCTGGGCCGGCTGGCCAGACGAGGCCGAAAGGGCGCTCAGGAAGGCGGCCGCCCCTAGCAGCCCCCGCAGCTTCATGGCCACCTGGTTGTTGGTCAACATGGAACGCACGCCCTTCGAGAATCGGTTGGGCCGAGGGTCCTGTGTGCCCTACCAGCGACCACTTCTGCCCTGACTGCACGGGAGCCTCATGGGGCGCCGAGTTTGGTCTCGGGTTTCCCGGTTGGATCCAGCTTGGCCAGGAACAACTCGTTGCCCTTTTCGTTGTAGCGAACCGTGTCCATGAAACTGCGGATCAGCATCACGCCCCTCCCCGCGACATCCAGCAGGCCGGCGGCCTGGCGTTTGGGTAAGGAAGCGACGTCAAAGCCGGGTCCTTCGTCACAGATGGTGTATTCGATCCGACGCCTCGACTCTTTCGCCCGGCAGAGGACCCGCCGGCTCGAATAGGGCTGCTGCCGGGAGCGCTCCCGCAGCAGGCGGCGGTACGACTCGGGATCGCTGCGCCGCAGATCGGACTCGAGTTCCAGGTTCCCATGCACGATCGCGTTGCTGATGGCCTCCATCAGGGCGATGCCGACCTGGTTGCGGATGGACTCGTTGGCGAAGCCGATGCGCTTCAGATTGTCCTGAAAAAAACCCACCAGAGGAACGATCAGGGACAGATCGTTGCGTACCTCGAACTCGGTCTCGACCCGCTGCAAAAACTTCAGGATCTGCCCCTGCTTACGGGCCGCGCGCGCCACTTCCAGCAGTTGCCGGATGGTATGCGGCAGGTATCGCTTCAGGTGGCGTTTGGGGACGTAGCTGGATGCTCCCGCCTTGAGCGCCTTGACGGCGATCCGTTCGCTCCCCTTGGACGTCATCAGGACCACGGGCAGGAGCGGGTGGTCCTCGCGAATCTTCTCGACCAGCGCCAGCCCGTCCATGCCCGGCATCCGCAAATCCGTCACCACTACGTCGGGCGCTCTGCGGTTCAGGAATTCGAGAGCTTCCTGGCCGCTCTCGACCATGCGGATGGTCGCCAGCTTCAAGTCTCGCAAGCAGCGTTGCGCGGCCTCGCGATCGATCTCTTCGTCGTCCACGATCAGAATTGTGGGCATCAGCTCGCTTCTCTCGTTCCTTCCGTTTCCGACGAAGCGGCCTGCTTGGGCCAGGTGAAGGTGAAGGTCGTTCCCCGCCCTTCGGATTCGACCTGGATCCGTCCACCGCAACTCTCCACAATGCGCTTGACCAGAGACAGACCGAGTCCGCTTCCTTCCACCGAGGCACCCGGTTGCAGCCTCTGGAACATCCTGAACACCTGTTCCTGAGACTCCGGGGGAATCCCGGGGCCGTCGTCGGAGACCCGGAATTCATAGACGTCCCGGCCCTCGGTCACCTGAATCGCGATTCTTCCGCCGTCTCGGTCGTGATGTTTGACGGCATTGCTGATCAGATTCCGAAGGACCTGCTCCAGGGGGGCCTTGAAGGTGTGGAATACCGGCAGATCCGGCCCGAGCTCGATCTGGAAGGTCTCAGGAACCTGAAGAAAGGCAATCACCTCCCGGATCAATTGGGCCGTGTCCACTTCGGTGGCCGCCGAGGCCTCCCGGCCCGCCCGGGCATAGGCGAGCAAGTCATCGGTCAGGGTTTGCATCCGCTGGACCTGATGCCGCAGTTTTCGCAGCTTGTCCTGGATGTCTTCGGGCATCTCGCCCGGCATGTCCTCTTCGATCCATTCCGCAAGATGGATGATGGCGCGCAAGGGCGCACGCAGGTCGTGCGACGCGACCGAGGCGAACTCTTCCAGATCGCGGTTGGAGCGCTCCAGTTCTGCCGTCCTTCGAGCCAGCAGCCTCTCGGTGCGCTTTTGCTCGGTGATGTCCCGCGCCACCGCGTAGATGAGACCACGTTCGGGACGGGGCGCCGAGCGCCAGGCCAGCCAGCGGTAGCTGCCATCCTTGGCTTGGTAGCGATTCTGGAAGTCCACCACCGGGAATCCCTGCGCCAGCCGTTCCACTTCTCTGACCGTGCTGGCTCGATCGTCCGGATGGACGAACTCCAGAAACGAACGGCGCAGCAGTTCTTCCTTCGAGTACCCGAGGGCGCGCTCGAAGGCAGGGTTGATCTGCTTGAAGTAACTGTCGGTCCCCGCTACACAGAGGAGATCGAGCGACAGGTCGAAGAGGCTTTGCAGCTCCTCCCTGCTCTCGCCCACGGCCCCAGAAACGTGAAAGATGGACCGGATGGCCAGCGGCTGGCCGTCTTCGAACCGGCAGGTGCTCTCTCCGTCCACCTGGATTTGCCTGGAATCCTTGGCTCGTAGCGCGATCTGCAGCCTGGCGGCAGGAGCCTCCGGGCGCAATTTGTGGATCAGGTCGTCCCAGCGACTCAGGTCCTGTTCGCCCAGGATCTGCCCCATTCTCAGGGAATCAACAGCTTCTTCGGCGGAGTAGCCGAGAGCCTCCGACCAGGCCCGGTTGACGTAAAGAAAGTTGCCGCTTGGGGAGACGATCTGAATCAGATCATTGACCCGCTCACACAGCTCGAAAAAATCCTGGAGTGTACCGCCCATGGAGAAAATGCCAGCACACGCAACGATCAATGCATACTAATCAGCGTTTCGCCGCAAAGTCAAACGAGCGCTCATCGGAAGCGCCGAGGATGAGGAGCCCAGCACTCGATTCGCTTCTACGCCTCTGCACCTCCCACCCCGACTAGTCGTGACTGAGCGGTTTCCGATCCTTGAAGAGGCGAAACCAGAGGAGGTACACGAGCGGGATCAGAACTGCGCCCCCGGTCGGGTAGGACAGCCCTTCTGACGACGTCAAATACGACAGCCAGGCTTTGGGAGCGAAGATAGGCACGACCATCAGGATCAGCGACACAAAGGCAGACCAGGTGGCACCCCCGACCAGGTATTTCCAATGCATCTTCATCCGCTCCCAGAGCGCTTGCAGGTCTCCGAGAGTCATGACCAAAGGCGTCAGCGGTGTGGTCCTGGATCTCCTCGGATCTTTGCCGAGGTAAGGAGTCTCGCCCCAGAACATCTTGGGCATGGTCAGGGCATCGAGTCGACGGGCGCCGTAAATGAACAGGAACAGCGCCGCCAGCATGAGCAGCATGGAGGCAGGAAGAAGCGGTGGGGCCGCAAGCGTCCGCGAACCGCCGGGAGCTCCCGACGGCACCAGAATCGTCAGCTGGATGCCGATGACTGCCGCGGACAGACCGCCCATGAATGTGGCAGCCTGGAATTTGTTTCCAATCTTGGCTCGAAGCTCCTGTGCCGCCGCGTCGACACGAGCTCCCGTCATGCTCCTGGGACTGAGATCCTTCTGATTCTGGTCATTGGACATGCGTTCCTCCTTTGTCGGTCCGTTGCCGGTCGATCAGACTTTAGCAGGCGACACCGTCGAGGAGGGTGCAGGGCGTAGGGCTTAGGGCGTAAGTGTTGGATAGCACCACCTCGTTTACACGGTTTTGCTAGAAGAAAACAGCAGGACATCGTTTACAGATTGGGTGAGAAAGGAGGTTTCGGGGATGGGGGAAAATCGCCCCCATGGGGGCGGCCGAAATAGCAGGACATCGCGTTTCCACATCGGCTCAGTAACTGCGGTGGTAATCGACAGGCATCGGGTAACCGAAAGTGCGGACAAGCTCTTGCAGGCGAATCGCCTCTTGACGGATTCTCTCTTCCGATTTGCTCTCCCTAATCCATCACCTCCCTGTCGGGAGATCTTGATTAGGAGGTCTGTCGGAGAAGCGAATTCCGCCCTTCTCTGCTGTAAACGATGTCCTGCCATTTATCACGTAAGGCTTAGGACTCCGGGGCGCTTGGGCGGTGGGTTTCATCGATTTCGGGGCTTCGTTGGAGCTTGGAGCTTGGGGCCTGGAGCTTCCGCAGAGCGGCCCCCCAGGGCCGCGCAGGGTGTAGGGCGTAAGACTCCGGGGCGGTGGGTCTCATCGATTTCGGGGCTTCGTTGGAGCTTGGAGCTTGGGGCTTGGAGCTTCCGCAGAGCGCCCCCCAGGGCCGCGCAGGGTGTAGGGCGTGAGACTCCGGGGCGGTGGGT
>JBFKLX010000274.1:0-6200 GCA_041630155.1 Acidobacteriota bacterium | reverse complement strand
TGCTCGAGCAGGCCCTCGGCCAGCAGCGACCCAATGTCTCCCAGACTTCGATCGACTTCCTCGAGCCTCAAGTCCTGCCGCCTCTGGAGTTCTTCACCCAAGTGGCTGAGCCGCTCCAGGGCGCGCTCGTAGACGTCTCCGGAGCGGCTCGCCAGGGCTTGCTTCAGATCGCCCAGGAAGTCCCCCGCCTCTCGCAACTGGACCAATTCCCCCGGGTTCGGCTGGATCGTTTCCTCTTCGTGCTCCCCCACGCGCCCTTGCTGGTATTCCTCGAAGGCCTCCATCACGGCCGCATGGCAATAAAAAAGAGTTTTGGGCTCCTTTTTGCGCCGCTTCCTGCCGCTCTCGAAGCTGCGGTCAATCCCCCGCAAGACGACGTGCAGAGGGATTCCGGACTCCTTCCACAGCTCGATCAGACACCAGTCCAAGGGAGACACCAGCAGACTTCGCCCTCTCCTTTGAGCGAAGTACTCTTCGACCTCCGTGAAATAGTTGAAGTAGTTTTCTCGGTGAATCATTTCAAGACCATTCCAACAAAAGAAAAAACGTCCCGTGCACGGGCATGCTCACCGCTTTCGCCGGAGGTGGAAGAGGCGCAAACCGTAGAGCATGAGATTGTCCTCCACTCGATCGATGCCTCGCGCTTCACCGGCGATCAGCCGGGCCAGCCCGCCGGTCGCCACCACCAACGACTTTCCCAGCTCCTCCTGCATGCGCTGAAGAATCCCTTCCACCAGAGCCACGTAGCCGAAGTACAGGCCCGACTGCATGCTCGAAACGGTGGAGCTACCGATCACCGAAGGAGGGCGCCGGATCTCGATGCGAGGCAGCCGGGAAGCGCGGGCGACCAGAGCCTCCGCGGAAATCCCAATTCCGGGGGCGATGACGCCCCCCACATATTCGTGATCCGCCGAGACCGCGTCGAAGGTCGTGGCGGTGCCGAAGTCGACAACGATTGCTGCGCCCGGCGTCATCTCCATCACTGCCAGTGTCGTGACGATGCGGTCGGCTCCGACGTCGGAGACGGGTCGATAGCGGATTCGAAGCAGATCCTGCTTCTCGGGATGGACGAAAAACGGCTCCGCCTCGAAGGTCGTGCGGCTGAGTTCCTCGAAGACCTCATTGAGGGGAGGCACGACCGAAGAAATGACGACGGCTTCGAAGCAGGACCAATCGACCTGGCGGGAGCGAAAGAGCGCCCGGCAGAGCATGGCGTATTCGTCGGCGGTCTGTTCGCGTCGCGTGGCAATGCGCCAGGAGTGGGCCAGTCTCTCATCGATGAAGATCCCAAGAACGATGTTGGTGTTCCCGATGTCGATCACGAGCAGCATGGAATCCTCCTGGTTCACACCCCCGCCCCTCAGTGCTTGAAATGGCGAATCCCGGTCAGCGCCATCGCCAGGCCGTGCTGATTGGCGGCTTCGATCACTTCCTGGTCCCGAATCGAGCCCCCCGGCTGAATCACTGCCCGGATGCCATTTTCAGCAGCCAGATCCACTCCGTCCCGGAACGGAAAGAAAGCGTCGCTGGCCAGCAGGGCGCCTTCGGTCGGCAGCTGCGCCTTCTGAGCGGCGATGCGTACCGAATCGACCCGTGACATCTGGCCCGCTCCGATCCCGACGGTCTTCCCCTCCGACGCCAGGACGATGGCATTGGACTTGACATGTTTGCACACCCGCCAGGCAAAGAGCAGGTCTTCCCACTCCGCCTCGCTCGGCTGGCTCTCGGTCACGACCCGGCAGTCCTCGCGCTTCGAGTAATACCGGTCCTGGTCCTGGAGCAGGAAACCGCCTGAAATGCTGCGCAGGTCCCATTGGCCGGGAGGCGGCTGGGACACCTCCACCTCCATGACGCGCAAATTCTTCCGGGAGGCGAGCACGGCCAGGGCCTTTCGATCGTATCCCGGCGCGACCACCGCCTCCACGAACAACTCCTGCACCTGCTGTGCAGTGGCCGGGTCGACGGTACGATTGAAGGCGATGATCGAGCCGAAAGCGGAGACCGGGTCGCATTTCAGGGCGCGCCGAAAGGCCTCCGCGGGAGTGTCGGCCAGAGCCGCCCCGCAAGGGTTGGTGTGTTTGACGATTGCGCAGAAAGGCCGGTCGAACTCCAGGGCCAGGCGCCAGGCGGCGTCCAGATCGAACAGGTTGTTGAAGGACAGCTCTTTGCCCTGGTGCTGCCGAGCCGAGGCCACTCCTCCCCGTGAGGCAGAACTGCGATAGAGGGCGCCCCGCTGGTGCGGGTTTTCACCGTAACGAAGCTTGCCGGCGCAGCGCAGATCCAGAGAGACGGCCTTCGGGAGCTGATCCGCCTCTGCGTCCAGGCCGTCCAGATAGCCTGCGATCGCCAGATCGTACTCGGCCGTGTGGCGAAAGGCTTTGCGCGCCAGCTCCAGCCGGGTTTCCAGCCGGGTTTTCCGCCCCAGTGACGCCAGCTCCGCGCCAATTCGCGCGTAGTCTTCCGGGTGCGCCACCACCGTGACGGACTGGTAGTTTTTGGCAGCGGCACGCAGCAGCGCGGGACCTCCGATGTCGATCTGTTCGACGGCCTCGGCCAGCGTCGAGTCGGATCGACTCACCGTCTGACGAAACGGATACAGGTTCACGATCACCAGCGAGATGGGCCGAATACCGAGTTCCGCCAACGCCGCGGTGTGGGCTTTCGAGTCCCGCCGGGCCAGGATTCCGGCATGAATCACGGGATGCGTGCTCTTGACACGCCCATCCAGGATTTCAGGGAAGCCCGTCCAGTCAGCGATGTCCATGACCTCCAGGCCGGCTTCGCGCAAGCGGCTCGCAGTCCCGCCCGTGGAAACGAGTCCAATGCCGAGCTCACTGAGCTGGCGCGCGAATCCCACCAGGTCGGTCTTGTCCGACACGCTCAAGAGGGCGTAGTCGATCGTGTGCGATCCCATGGCTCTCCTCCTCGCTCCCGGCGGCGGGCGCGCCATGCGCCTGCCTGCAGTAGACGTCCCGAAACGGCCGATCCCCCGTGACCTCGCATGTCAAAACCCGTCCCAGACCTCGCTTCGAGTGCGAATCACAGCGCTAAGCTTATAATGAGGCCGTGACAACCGTCCTGGAAATCCTGCGTTCCCTGCCGGCGGTGGGGCAGCTCTTGGAAACGCCCCCCATCGCCGCACTGCTCGAGCGGCATCCCCGAGCCCTGGTGGTGGGGGAAATCCAACTGCAGCTGGAGCAGCTGCGGCAGCAGATTCAAGCCGGGTTCGTGGGGGCCGCCGAGCTGGAAACCACTCTCGACGGCTTGCCCGAGAAAGTCGTCCGCGAGCTGGGTCAACGCCTGGCGGCCTCACTGCGCCCCGTTGTCAACGCCACCGGCGTCCTGATCCACACCAACGCGGGGCGCGCGCCGCTGTCGCATGGCACGGTCCAGGCGATGAGCCGCCTGGCCTCCGGCTACTCCAACCTGGAATACGACCTGTCCCGCCGGGGACGGGGAAGCCGTGACCAGCATTTCGAAGGGCGAATCGTGCGGTTGCTGGGCTGCCAGGCCGCAACCGTATGCAACAACAACGCAGCAGCCCTGTTCCTGATTTTGAACACGCTCGCAGTGGGGCGGCGGGTCCTGGTGTCGCGGGGTGAACTCGTGGAGATCGGCGGCTCCTTTCGCATCCCCGAAATCCTGGCGGCCAGCGGCGCAGTCCTGCGCGAGGTGGGAACCACCAACAAGACGCGCCTCTCCGACTACCGAAACGCTCTGGACGAAGGGACGGCGCTGATCCTCAAGGTGCACGCCAGCAACTTCCGCATCGTCGGTTTCACCGAGCAGGCGCACACCGGAGAGCTGGCGGAACTGGCCCGCCAGGCGAACATACCCCTGGTCGAGGACGTGGGCAGCGGCCTGCTGTTCGACGATGACCACCCCTCACTGCGCCGCGAGCCGAGCGTGGTGTCGACGCTCTCGGCGGGAGCCGACCTGGTCTGCTTCAGTGGGGACAAGCTGCTGGGAGGTCCCCAGGCCGGCGTGATCACCGGCCGCAAGGGCCTCATCCGGAGGATCCGCAAGAACCCGCTCATGCGGGCCTTGCGGGTCGACAAGACGACTTACGCGGCCTTGGAGCACGTCCTGACCGAGTACGAGCAGGGGGACTGGCGAAACACGATTCCCATCCACCGCATGCTGCGCGTCGGTCGTGAGAGCATTCAGCAGCGCGCGCTGGTGCTGGCGGAGAGGCTGGTAGGGACTTCCCTGAGATCCGAGCTGGTCGAAGGCGCCTCCCTCAGTGGCGGCGGCTCCGCCCCCGAAGAGCACATCCCCACCTGGCTGCTGGCCCTGCGCCATCGTGACCTCTCCGCCAATCAGCTGGAGGAACGGCTGCGCCTTGGCGATCCCCCAATTCTGGTGAGAATCGAGGAGGATCAGGTGCGGCTGGACTTGCGGACCGTGTTTCCCGAAGAGGATGCCATGGTCGCGGAAGCATTGCGACATTTGGCGGGCTGATGCTCCCTGGGCCGACGGGGAAACTTTTCTTTCTTACAGTTCCCGCATTCCCACGTTGGCGGCAATCAGAATGGGATCCCACAGCGTCCCCATGGGGGGAGCGTAGGCCAGGTCGAGCTGGCTGAGCTGCGCGAGCGTCATGCGAGCGGTCAGCGCGGTGACCAGCGTGTCGATCCGTTTCACGCCGCTGTCGCTGCCCACCAGTTGCCCGCCCAGCAGTCGACCGGTGCGCTTCTGGAAGATCAGCCGGACGTGCAGCGGGGCGCTGCCGGGATAATAGTCAGCCCGGTCTCGGCTGGTAATCTGTACCGCCTGGGCCTCGAAACCGTCCCGCAGGGCCTGGCGGAACGTCAAACCGGTTCGGCCGATCGCTACATCGAAGACTTTCTCGACCGCAGTTTCCAGTGTTCCGGAAAAGGTCGATCGAACCCCCGCCAGGTTCTCGCCGACCACCCTTCCCTGCTTCGCCGCGGTCGTCCCGAGAGCCGAGAAGACCGGCTTGCCCGAAACCAGGTGGCGGGTTTCGGCGCAGTTGCCGGCTGCCAAGATGCCGCTCGTCTGTGTCTGCCCGCGATCGTCGACTTGGACGGCTCCGCTCAGGCCCAGGCAGATTCCCGACTGCTCCGCCAACGACGTGTTCGGCCTTACGCCCACGTCTACGACCGCCAGGTCCGCCTCCACGCGTTCCCGTCCCGTGACCACCGCTCGAAACGATCCTTCCGCGCCCTCCAAGCGCCGCACCTCGACACCCAGCAAGAGCTGAACCCCGTTGCGACGCAGCTCCTCTTGGACCAGTTCGGCCATCTCGGGATCGAGCTGGGCAAAGACTTGGGCCTGGCGCTCGAAGAGAATCACTTCCAGTCCCGCCGCGACCAGCGCGTCGGCCATCATCAGGCCGATGTAGCCCGCGCCCACCACCGCAGCACGCTTGGCGCAGCCGCAATCGATGGCTTCGCGAATCCGCAGACCGTCCTCCAGGCGGCTGACTGTGAACACGTTGGTCAAATCACAGCCCTCGATCGCAGGCAATCGTGGAAGATAGCCAGTGGCAACGACCGCTTTGTCGTACGCCAGTTCGAACCGGTCTCCACTCTGCAGGTCCTGAGCCCGGACGCTGCGGCGTCCGGGTAGGATCTCTTCCACCAGCACATTCGTGCGAGCCTGGATGCCCCGTTCCCGCGAGAGCTTCTCAGGAGTGAAGCCGATCAGTTGCTCGTGCCGGTCGACCGTGCCCGAAAGGAAGTAGGGGAGGCCGCAGATGCTGTAGGAGATGAACCGGCTCCCCTCGAGAATGGTGATGTCCAGTGTCGGGTCCAGTCGCTTGGCACGGCTGGCCGCCGTCATCCCCGCCGCGTTGCCTCCGATGACCACCACACGTTCTCGCATCTGGCGCGAAATCTTAGCAGAGCGACAGGGGAACCCAAACCTCCCGGTTTTCTCGAGGGACTTTTGCACCGCCGGAAACGGCCGAACCGCCTGTCTTCCACGGGACACTGGAACTCGAACTTCGAAGCCTGTTGCAGGGCCGCCGGACCTCCCGGCAATCGAGTTCCTTGATCGGGCCTCATCGCAGCCCGAGCCCGGCCCCGATTAGTCGAACTCTCAGCCTTGCTCTGTGAAACTCCTCGACGCGGCCCGAATCTGAACCCGCGTGGGTTCAAGCAAGCCCTTGCTTTAGAATAGTGAGTCGGAGTCGAAGCCGGCGACTTTCTTGCAAAGCACGGGGTCGAACCGGTATC
>JBFKLX010000273.1:0-6211 GCA_041630155.1 Acidobacteriota bacterium | reverse complement strand
CGATCGTAGTTTTGCACCAGATTGGTGGAGAAGATCACGACCCCCTTGAACTGCTCCAGGCAGACCAGCAGCTGGCTGCGCATCGAGTTGATGGCTTGTTCCGCCCCCTGGTTCACATTGGTGAGCCGACGCGAGAGGAGTGAGTCCGCCTCGTCGATGAACAGGATGGACTGGTCTCGCTCAGCCGCATAGAAGACGGCTTCGACATTCTTGGCGCCGTCTCCCACGTACTTGCTTTCGATCTGCCCGTAACTGGCCATCAGAATCGGTCGTCCCACGTAGCTGGCCATGGCGTGGGCGGCCAGAGTCTTTCCCGTCCCGGGCGGGCCATGAAGGTTGAGCGCCGTGCGCGGGAAAGGCTCGATCGACTTCAGATTCCAGCGGTCGAACACCAGTTCCTCGAGGCGCACCAGGTCCATCGACGAGAGCAGGCTCTCGCGCAGGTCGTCCGGCACCACCAGAAATTCGAAGTCGAAGAAGGGCTTGCGGGATTCGTACTGCTTGGCGCGTTCCTCAACGCTCAACTCGTCCGGCGGGCCCGCAGTTCCGCCCGAACCCGTCGAACGGGGAACGGGGACGGCACCGGGCGACGGGACGTTGCCCACGCTGATGTTCAGGTCCTGGGGCCCCGCCAGCTCCAGCAGCTCCTGCAGGGCCTCGGTGAGCCGGGCCCGGCAAAGATCGGCGATCCCTTTGGGAACGGAGTCGGGAATCCCGCTGACGGTCAATTCTACTCGCTGCTCGTGTGTGCAGGTTTCTTTGTCGTTGCAACAAGCCATGGCGTCATCCTGGGAAAATCCTGAGTCGAATGTCAGTTCACGGCAGTGGGAACCGCCAGGGAGAAGGGCCGAATCTCGGCATCGAATTGCTCCCCGTCTGAAGTGACCATCTGGTAGCTGCCCTGCATCGTCCCGACCGACGTGGGGAGTGGGCAGAAACTGGTGTACTCGAAGCTTTGCCCGGGTGACAGGACCGGTTGTTCCCCGACTACCCCGGGTCCCCGGACTGTTTCCGCCTGCCCGTCGGCATTGGTAATGATCCACTCCCGGCTGACCAGCTGGGCCGTTTTTTCGCCCACATTGCTGATCCGCACGTGGTAGGCGAAGAAGTAGTAGCCCTCCTCGGGCGAGCTGCGCTCGGGCAGATAGACGCTGCGAACCTGAATGCGAATGCCGTTGGTGGTCGTATCGCTCATGCCAAAGCCCTCATTATTGCACAGGCTGGGAGGATCTGCGAGGCAACCAGAGTCGGGGGGGTGGCGTCCTCTCAGCCCACGGGTTGGGATCGTCTCCCACCATTGTCGCGATCGAACATCGAGGGGCCTTCGAAGCGGTACGACGAGAAAGCCCGTGCACTCCCACCCGGTCGTCAGCCGGAGGCGGTGCGGGTGGCCCCGGTCTCGCCGAGCAATTCCAGAATCCTCTCCTTATCCGCCGCCACCTTCACCGGCCGATTGGCGTGGCGGAAGCGCGACGGGTCCAGGCCCTCCAAAGTTCCCAGGTGATAGCCGACGGTGTATTCGGAATCTTTGAGTTGGTGGCCGGTCAGGATGGCGACGACGTCCTCTTCCGCATCCAAGTGGACGGTGCCTTCTCCCTGGGACATCCGGCGCAGCCCCGCCACCGTCGTGGCCGAGGCCGGCTCGCAGCCGATGCCGTCACGGCCCAGCGCTGCTTTGGCTTCGGCGATCTCCAGCTCGCTCACGGCCTGGCAGTCGCCGTCGCTGATCTTCAATGCCCGCAGGGCTTTGCGCCAGCTGACCGGATTTCCGATCTTGATGGCGCTGGCGCGTGTCTGGGCGTGTGCCAGCGGGCGCATATCTTCGCGGCCTTCCCGAAGCATGGTGAACAACGGCGCGGCGCCGGCTGCCTGAACGATCGTCACCCGGGGCATCTTCTCGATCAGACCCAGCTGCATCAGCTCTGCCAGTGCCTTGCCGAAGGCCGCGCTGTTGCCCAGATTTCCCCCGGGGAGCACGATCCGGTCGGGAGCCTTCCAGTCCAGCTGGTCCAGAAGTTCGAACAACACCGTCTTCTGGCCCTCGATTCGAAACGGATTGAGCGAGTTCATCAGGTACAGGTCGGTCTCCTGAGACAGCTCGCGGACCAGCCGCATGGCCACGTCGAAGTCTCCTTCCACCTGGATCGTCAGCGCACCGTAGTCGAGTGTCTGCGACAGCTTGCCATACGCGATCTGGCCCTCCGGTATGAACACGACCGGTTTCATGCCGCTGCGAACGGCATAGGCGGCCATCGAAGCCGAGGTGTTCCCGGTCGAAGCACAGGCCACCCAGCGGCTGGACAGTTTGCGAGCCTGAGTCGCGGCCACCGTCATGCCGCAGTCCTTGAATGATCCCGTTGGATTCCAACCGAGGTGTTTGACTCGCAGACGCCTCAATCCCGCATGTGCGGCGGCTCGCGGCGCCTCAAGGATGGGATTGTTCCCCTCTCCCATGGTCACGGCTGAAGGGTAGTCGGCGGGAGGAAACGGGAGGATTTCACGAAATCGCCAGACCCCGCTCAGGTCCAGGGGCGCCCAGGAGGAGTGCCGCCGCCGCCATGTGTCGCGGAGCTGCTGGGGATCCAGTCCCCGAAAGTCATGCACCAGGTCGAGCAGCTCGCCACAGCGAGGACACTGGAACAGTTTCTGGTCGGCAGCGAAGGCGCCGCCGCATCGGGAGTCGATGCAGCGCAGTCGGAAGGTCTTCATTCGGCCAGCAATCGGCGGAAGCGGTCCAACATCTGGGGAGTGTCCCACTGGTAGGCACCCTGATGTTCCAACACGATGCGGGACTGATCGTCCAGGATGATCGTGGTCGGCAGGGCGAACACCCGCAGCCGGCGGAACAGACGGCTGTCACGGTCGATGACGATGGGGAACGGATAAGGGTTGTCTTCCAGGTAGCGGCGTATCGTCTCAGGATCTTCGTCGGTGATGGCGAGCATGGCCAGCCCCTCGCCCCGCAACTCGGTGTAGAGCTCGGCCATCGCAGGCATTTCAGCGCGGCAGGGCCCGCACCAGGTGGCCCAGAAATTGAGGAACACCAGTTTGCCGGGATAGTCGCCGATGCTGACTCGCTTTCCGTCAACGGTCATCAATTCCCCGGAGACGTCCACCTTTTCGCCCAAGGGCTCGTCCGGGCTCGCCCAGGGAGACTGAACGTAGGGAAGCAGAACCTGGGCCGAGAGCAGCAGCACCAAGACCGGGACGCTGGCCATCAAGAATACCTGCGGAGAGACCCACTCGGCCAGCCGCTCCCTGAACGCCCAGGCCAAGACAAAAAAAATGACACCCGTCAGAGGCCAGAACCAAAACACGAGAATCCTGTCGCCCCGGATCGCCAAGTCGCTCAGCACCAACAAGCCGCCTGCCAGCAATAGGCCGGCCACGACCACCGGAGAGACGACCCGGAAAAGTTGTCGAAATTCGTTCGTTTCCTTCACTCTGCGACCGGTGTGGATTCTATCATAGGGGTTGAGTGCCTTGGGGCGTGGGGTGTCGCAGCCCGTCGGGCTGCTCGAGGGAAGCTCGAAGCACTTACCCAGACCCCCCGAGTCCACGAGACCCACCGCCCCAGGCCCACGCCCTGCCACCGAGAGACCCCCGTCGTCGTAATCGATTCCGGCACCCCTCGTCCCCGACTTTCGATCACGAAGTTGAATGCGAATACGGTTACGAGCACAGATCCACGCCCCACTCCCCTCAAAGCCAGTTGGGGGCAGGGGCGCGGGCAAAGGCAAGGGAAAGGGGCCCAGCCCAGCCCTCCCCTTATTCCCGCGTTTTACATCTGATGCACTCTCGGCTAGATTGACCCGGGGCCTCAGCCAACTGGGGCGAAGTGCTTCGGGCGTGGGGGCGGATTGCCAGTGCTCGGGGCCGGCAGGCGAGGTGAGCCAGCGTGCGTGTCTCTCTGTTCGTGACCTGTCTGGTCGACCAGCTCTTCCCCCAGGTGGGGCTGGACACGGTCAAGGTGTTGCGGAAACTCGGTCTTCAGGTGGACTTCGACCCCCGTCAGACCTGCTGCTCGCAACCCGCCTTCAACAGTGGATTTCAGAGCGAGGCTGCCCGCGTGGGGCGCTCGTTCCTGGAGGTCTACGGGGGTTGCGAGGACCCGATCGTGGTGCCCTCGGGGTCGTGCGCCGCGATGCTGAAGGTGTCGCTGCCCCACCTGTTCGAGCCGGGCTCGGAGTGGCACCGGCTGGCCCGTCAGGTGGCCGACCGCACCTGGGAACTTTCCTCTTTCCTGGTCGACTGTCTGGGCGTGGATTCTACGGGAGCCGTCTTTCCCGAGAAAGTTACTTACCACGACTCGTGCCATCTGCTTCGCGAGCTGGGCCATCGCGACCAAGCGCGGCGGCTGATCCGTTCCGTGCAAGGCATCCAATTGGTCGAAATGGAACAGAGCGACCGGTGCTGTGGCTTCGGAGGCACCTTTTCCGTCAAGTACCCTGAGATCTCGGCTGCCATGGGTCGTGAAAAACTGGATCGAATCCGGGAGTCCGGTGCGGGCTGGGTCGTGGCCGGCGACAGCAGCTGCCTGCTGCATCTCCACTCCCTGTCGGAGGCCGCAGGTGTGGCACTGCGGACGCTGCACCTGGCTGAGCTGTTGGCTCGCTTTTGAGACCTGCCTATGAATTGGAAGCGATCCCCAAAAACGCTCCGGGACCAATCCAGGACGGCCCTGCAGGACAGCCAGCTGCAGCACAATCTTCAGCACACCCTCTCCCGGACGCTTCACTCTCGGCAGCTGGCCGTCTCGGAAGTCCAGAACTGGGAGGAGCTTCGCCACTACGCCCGAACAGTGAAGCTGCACACGCTTTCCCATCTGGCCCGTTACCTGGAGCAGCTGGAGGCGGCTGTCCAGCAGCGAGGCGGGCAGGTGATCTGGGCCGAAAGCGCACGGCAAGCCACCGATTTCATCCTGGATCTGGCCCACCGGCGTGATTTTCGAAGTGTCGTCAAGGGCAAGTCGATGCTGGGGGAGGAAATTGGCCTGAATGCGGCTCTGGAGCGCTGGCTGGAGGTGGTGGAGACGGATCTGGGAGAATACATCGTGCAGCTGGCAGGTCAACAACCGTCGCACCTGGTCGCTCCCGCTCTTCACCTGTCGCGAGGGCAGATTGGTGAGCTGTTCGAACGGAAGCTGGACGTGTCGGTCGGGGAGGACGTGGAGCGAATCACGGCTGCAGCCCGGCAGGTCTTGCGCCGAAAGTTCCTGTCTGCCCACCTGGGTATCACCGGAGTGAACTTCGGGGTGGCCGAGACGGGGACGCTCGTGGTGGTCGAAAACGAAGGAAACATCCGCCTGAGCCTTTCGGCCCCGCGTGTCCACGTGGCCATCATGGGAATCGAAAAAGTCATTCCCCGGCTGGCCGATCTCCCCGTCTTCCTGAAGCTCCTCATCCGCAGCGCCACCGGCCAGAGGATGACCAGCTACGTCAACCTGGTCCAGGGCGGACGGGGTCCTGGCGAGCGGGACGGCCCGTCGGAGTTCTTTTTGGTGCTGGTCGACAATGGGCGCTCACGAATTCTCGCCGATGCCCATTTGCGGGAGACCCTGGCCTGCATCCGTTGCGGCGCTTGCCAGAACATCTGCCCTGTGTTTCAAAGCATCGGAGGGCATGCCTACGGCTCTACCTACCAGGGTCCGATCGGCTCCATCCTGACCCCTCAGCTGGTCGGCCTGCAGGGGGCCCCCGAACATCCCTTCGCGTCCTCGCTTTGCGGAGCCTGCCGGGACATCTGTCCGGTGGGCATTCGGATTCCTGACCTGCTGCTCGAGCTCCGGCACCGGATCCAGCGGGAAAAGGGAGCCCGGGCAGCCAGGCTTCCCGTCGAGCGCTGGGCATTCCAGATCTGGAGCTGGCTCATGTCCAGCCGGCAGCGCTATGAACTGTTCAGCCGCTGGAGCCGCCGATTGGCGAGGTGGACTGCAGGAGACCGGCTGGGCCGGCTCAGCCGGGTGATTCCCCCGCTGAGCCGCTGGAACCGGGAGCGCCGCCTTCCAGAGCTGGCTCCGAAGAGCTTTCGCGAGCTTCATCGTGCGTCAGGGGAGGGTGGCTCGTGAGCCGGACTCAGATCCTGCAAAGGCTCCGGTCGCTGGCCGGGACCTGGGAGGAGCCGGAGATCGCCCTGCCGGAAGCACCCACCGGCACCGATCGGGTGGCACAGTTGGCAGCTCGATGGGAAGCCGCCGGCGGGATCTTCCTCG
>JBFKLX010000272.1:0-6321 GCA_041630155.1 Acidobacteriota bacterium | reverse complement strand
CGCACAACCTGCACTTCCTGGCCTGGGCCGCCACGATGCAGGGTCGCAGTAAAGAGGCGCTGTCGGCTGCGCGCAAAGTAGCGGCGAGCGTGCCCAGCAACCTCGAGGGCAACCAATGGGCCCTTTACGAGCTGTTCCTGGCCATGCCGCTCGACGTGATGATGCGTTTGGGACTCTGGACCCAAATTCTGGAGGAGCCCCGCCCCCCCGAGGACAAGTTGTACTGGACCGGCGCGTGGCATTACGCACGCGCGCTGGCTTTGGCCGGGGCCGACCAGATCCAGCCGGCGCGCCAGGAGCTGAGCCACCTGCAGCAGATCCTCGCGCACCCTCGCCTCTCCGAGATCCCGATCGGCTCCAGCAACGCCTTTACCCTGCTGACGATCGCCAAAGAGCTCTTGTCGGGCCGCTTGCTCTCGGCCGAGGGCGAAATTGATCTGGGACTCGCACGCCTGGAGCGGGCAGTCCGGCTCGAAGACAGCCTGCGTTACATCGAGCCACCGGCCTGGTTGACCCCGGCGCGACACCATCTCGCCGAGGTGCTTCTCCGAGCCGGCCGGCCGCTGGAAGCTGAAGTCGTGTACTACCAGGATCTCTCCCGGAGCCGAGACGATCCTTTTGCACTCGACGGCCTGATCCGAGCCCTACAGGCACAGGGGCACGACCAGGAGGCGTCCAAACTTCGGAAGCGATTTCAGAAGGTCTGGGAAATGGCCGACCTCCGGCTCTCGACCCCTCCCTCGTTCGGCGGCTCAGAACCCTCTTCGACCGAGGCACGGAAGTAAGCCAACCAAAGACCGGAACGCCCCGGGACAACCGCAGGCGCCTGGCCGACGATACGCGCGGTGTGGCACGTCGGCCCGGGCCGGGCCGTTCTCCGCGCGGAGAGATCGGGACGAGGAGGCTGGGGACCGAGCCATACTCAGGCTGGTCAGCCAGGCCGGCCGCCATGAGGCGGAGATGGGAACAGCGCAATAGTCTGGCCAGGCCAGGCCGCCGGAAACACCCATACGGTGACAGCGGAGATGGCAACAGGGCTTTTCATTTGGTGGCGAGGGCCAACTTTCGATTTGAGAAATCCGAGCCAACGCGTCTGAACCACCTAGGACTCGGCTGTCCCCGGCCTCCCTTTCCCGGCCTCCGGTTTGCCCTGTCCCCATCTGGCGCGCCCCGTCGGGAGACGGGGGCCTCGCAAGACTGCCCTGTCCCCTGTTCCGGGGCGTCCCGACATCCGATCAAGTATGCGGTGCCGGCCGCACCCCAGGTGCCGGGGAAGAGTGGTCCTGTCCCCAGTTCCATGTCCCTAGTTCCAAAGTTCCAAGGAGAAGACTGCCCTGTCCCCAGTAGTCCCCATTAGGAAAAGGCGTTACGCACGGTCCCCAATAGGAAGAAGCGAGATACCCAGCTTCGCCGGAAAATGCGCTGTCCCCAACTTCGACTGCTATCCTCAACTTCGACTGTCCCATGCTTCGAACCCTGGCCCCTGCCCGGCCCGGCAAAATGCCCTGTCCCCGCTCCCGAGGTGGCTCCACATCGGCCTCCGCTTCCGATCCTCAAATTCAAATTTGCCCCGTCTTCAGTTCCAAGGTGCCCAGGAAGAGTTGCCCTGTCCCCACTTGGAAGAGCAGGATGACCAACCTCGCCGCAAACTGCCCTGTCCCCCGCGCCGAGGTGGCTGTCCCCGCTCCCGAGGTGGCTCCACATCGCCCCCCGCCTCCGATCCTCAAATTTGCCCTGTCCCCAGTTCCCAGGAGACTCTGGCCGCCACTCCGTGTGTCACGCACGAAATTGCCCTGTCCTCAACCGGCAGGTTCCCCTGTCCCCGACTCCGGTCCCCGACTCCGAACGGAACGGTGGCCCCTTCCATCCCCCGCAACTTGCCCTGTCCCCATCTCCGGAAAAGGGGGAGAAATTTGCCCTGTCCCCAGTTTCGAGGAGTCCTGTCCCCAGTTTCGAGGAATCTCCACACTTGATCGAGGATGTGCTCGCAGTTTCCCATCTCTGCGTGCGCTGTGGTTCCAAAAAGGATGGATGCACCCCGCAGGACACGGAAAACTCGAAGCGTTCTGAGGTCGCTCGCTCCTCCTAGTCACCCAGCGGCGAGAGGAAACGGTTGCGCGGGGCCTCGAGAAGATTCACCGGCGCCTGCCGCCTTTGGACGCTCACTTTGGCGGAGCCGAGCATCTGGCCGAGGCGTTGAACCTCTTCGGCTACTGCTCTCCAGCGGCGCGCCGGCCAGCTTCTCCCCAGCGGTGCGACCTTCACACAGAGGGGGTCGTCCGAACGGCCCAGGTCCCACACGCCGACGACCCGTCCCGCGTCGAGCACGACTGAGGTAGCGTTGCCAAAGCGGTCGTAGAGGAAAGGCGCGAGCTCAGAGGAGAAGAGCCGATCGCGATTGCGGTAAGCCACCATCAGCACGTCCCAGACCGGCAGCAGCCGGACGCCGCTGAGCTTCCCAATTTCCGTGCCTTCAGCTCCCAGGTCCAGACCCTGCGCGGCGGCTCGGGCGTCCTTTTTCGACCAACCGGCCCACCAGGCCAAGTCCTCCAGCTCGACCGGCCCATATGCCGCCACGTACGCTTCGGCGAGCAGGCGCTTGGCCTCCTCTTCCGGGAAAGCCTCCGGGTTCACGTCGGGGATCCAGTCGCTCCAGAGGGCGTAGGTGAGGCGATCCGATCGCCAACTACCGGTCCTCCCCGCTCGCACGATCCGGCACTCGCACGCCATGCGGCCGATCAGAATCGAGAAGCGGCTGCCAAGAGCCCGGTCCGGGTCGACCCGGGCGCGGATCTCAGAGGCCGAAAGCGGTCTCTCGGACAGACATTGCTCCACTTTTCGCGACATTTGCTCGTAGGACACTCCGAGCTTGCGCGAGGGTGCCTGAAACGTCCGGAGGACCTCCCGGCGAGTTGCCGCCGCAGCGATCGGAAACAAATCGTGCCCAAGCGTGTAGACGGAACGTCGCATCAGCCTGGCCCGTACCAATGATCGCTCCACCTGGACGGCATGGGTCAGCTGATCCGGCGTGTAATCTTGCAGGCGCGCCAGTGCCGAAAGATGACAGGTCGGAGCGCTTCCGTAAATCCCCACGCACTCACGCACCATGGTGTGCAGCTTCGATCGTTCTAACATCGCATTCGCGCCAGGCCGACAGTATCCCCTCGGGAAGCTGTGAAAATCCAGGGGGGGAGTGATCCAAACCAAAGCCGCTCAACGGAGGGCGCAACCGGGTACAAGCGGCTGCCAGAGCCCCTGGGAGTTCCAAGACTCAGGCTCCAAAACCTAGGGTTGACGACTGCCAGTGCGGTACGATCTGTTTTGCGCCTGTTCTGGCTCAGGCTGGTACCGGCTCCGATTAGTCGACCGAGGGCCTGATCATGTGGGACCCGATCTCGCAAATCCTACTCATGGTTGCAGAAGCGGTGCTGGTCTCGGCCCTGTTGGTCTTCCTCTTCAGCCTGCGCGGGGTGTTGGGCCTCTCCCCCCTCTACATCGCTTTGGGCGTGTTCCAGCACATGCAGGTGCTGCTTGCTCTCTCAGTTTATGTCGAGATACTGCCGGGCGTTCTGGTCAGCCCAGGTTCGGCCGTCCTGTTCACTTCGAACCTGTTCACACTCCTGATGGTCTACATTCGCGAGGACGCCGACGAAGCCCGGAAACTCATCTACGGTTTGTTGGGGGCCAACATCGTCCTGAGCCTGCTCAGCCTGCTCTTTGGACTGCACCTGCAGAGCCCCTCGCTCAGGAATCCCTACCAGCTTCCCCCGGAGCTCTTCTATCAGAATCCTCGACTCCTCTTCATCGGGACGCTGACCTTTTTCGTGGACGCGATCCTGATCATCGTCGCCTACGAAGCCATCTCCCGCACACTGGCCGTTTCGCTGTTCCTGCGAGTCTACCTGACCATGGCGCTCGTGCTGATCGTGGACTCGATCATCTTCTCGATGGGCGCCTTCAGCGGTCAGACCAGTTTCCTCTCCTTCCTGATTTCCGGAGCAGCGGCAAAGCTGGTTGCCGCCTTTCTCTATTCAGCGATTCTGACCCTGTACCTCCGCCGTTTCGAAGGATCCGGGAACGCCCCCTCGTTCGAGCGGGGGCTGGGCGACCTCTTTCAGGTGCTCACCTATCGTCAGAAATACGAGATTCTGCGCGCCGAAATCACTCGTGATCCGCTTACGAGAGTCCACAACCGCGGTTTCTTCGACGAAATTCTACCGCAGGAGCTGGAACTGGCCAAGACTCTGCAAAGGCCCGTCACCCTTCTGATGATCGACGTCGACCATTTCAAACAGATCAATGATCGCTACGGACATCCCGAGGGCGACCGGGTCTTGCAGGTGGTTGCTACCACATTGACCGGGGGCCTTCGGGCGGCCGACGTGGTATGCCGTTACGGTGGAGAAGAGTTTGCAGCCATTCTGCTCGACGCCGATCTCCAACGAGGTGCGGAGCTGGCAGACAAGTTGCGTCGAGCGGTCTCCGAAGTCTGCCGCGAGGAGGGTCTGCTGAGGGGAGAGAGCGTGGTCACGGTCACCGCCGGAGTTGCGAGCTTTCCCAGTGAGTGCGAGACAGTCGAAGGGCTGGTGAAGCTCGCGGACGAACGTCTGTACCAGGGCAAGCAGAGTGGACGAAATTGCGTCGTCTCGGTCGGGTAGTGCGCCGCTTCCGTGCCGGGCCTCCCATCGCGGCTTCGAGGGCGACCGTGAAGCCGGCCGGAGGCAGAGCGCGTTCCGATTGACAACCAAACCTCCGGTCCCTACCCTGCTGGAAACGGGGTGGATTGATGTCCGGGCCGGCTTATCAAACCGTAGACCTGGCAGCCTATCGACCAGCCTATCGCCGGGTCGCAGGAGAGGTCTTCCGGCTGTTGCAGGCTCGCATTTCTGCCGCGCGGCTACCGCGGCCCAAGGGCAGCTACAGCATCGTGCCCCGATCGACGGAGCAGCGCATCGCCAAGATTGTCATCTACCAGCACGACCGGGGGAAACGGATCAGGCCCCATCTGTGGCCGGCTCTCAGCGACGGAGTCTACGTCCTGCTCAGAGCCAACGGTCCGGCCGCAGAGGTGCTGCGAGAGTCGGCCGTGATTCTGATGTATCCAGATTTCTCGGAGCGACTGGACGGCACGCGCACTTTAGCCGTGGCGCCTCATTTTGACGAGCGATTCCACTACTTTCCGGTGATGGCGGGAGAGAATCTGGAGAACCTTGCCGCTTTTCTGGCTGCTTGCGCCATCTGTTGACAGACCCAGAAACGCGCTGCAGAGGGCAACGGCGTTCCACTCTCGAGGAGCTCTCCGTCCGGGAAAATCCTCCCGGGAAATCCGTGGGACCCCTGGCGATCACTGCATGCGCTGGCTCAGAAGCTCCAAGAAGAAATCCGCCGCCAGCTGATTCCCCGCAGCGTTCCAATGGCTGTCGTTGGGCAGGTACAGGTGGTGCCCGTCGGCTCGAGCGGAGCGAAAAACCGGCAACAGGTCGTGATATTCGATGCCGTTGACGCGGCAGAAGCCCTGGAGCAACGACTGGGGGCGTTCCCAATCAATTTCACCAGAGTACTCGGGGGAGGTCGCTCTCAGTTCCGCTCTCAGATCCGCGTCGACCTGCACTTCGTCGGGATACACCGCAACGATCAACCCAATCTGCCGGGCGTCCAGCAAACGCTTCATCTCGAGCAGGCTTTCGAAGACGTATTCGATGTGCGGCCGCCAGACGGCAGCTCGCGCGGGATTGCAGAACTGAAATCGTTGCCCCACCAAATCGAGGTACTTCTGTCGCCCCACCTCCAACGGTGGTCGCCGGTCCCAGCTTCCGCAGTCCACTGCGTCGTGGTCAACCGGCTTCAACGGCTCGACGCCGGACTCGACGGGCCACCCCGGAAAGCCGCGCCAGGGGGCGTTGCGCCACAGGATCCACTGCTCGCGCAGGAATACGAACAGGCGGCTTTGCACCAGCAGGGGCCGTCCCAGCAGAGACGCATGGAAATCGCGGTCAGTGTAGACGTCAACCGGGGTGCCTGCGAAGACGATGCGGCGCCGGGCCGGATGAGCGTCGAAGAAGTCATTGCCGGCGTAGAAGCCGAGTACCACCAGGTCGGGCTGGTAGGCGAGTCCGAACTTCCGCAGCACCGCCAGCTGCTCGCCCGTGTGGGTCTGGGAATAGCCAGCTGAGATGACCTCCACTCTGGGCTCGCCGAAGAGTTCCTCGAAGTCGCGTTCGAGGAGAGCCGTGTAGTTGCACTCCGGCCCTCCCATCCAGTTGAAAGAATCCGACAAGAAGAGGATCCGACGGATGCCGGCGGCTCGCTGGTGGGGGTAGT
>JBFKLX010000271.1:0-6378 GCA_041630155.1 Acidobacteriota bacterium | reverse complement strand
GCCGGCCGTCGACCGACAGCCGGGCGAGGGCCTTCTTCAGATCGGCTATGGTGTTGGTGACGCCCTCGACGAATCGTCCCGACGGCGCGTAGAACCCGGGCGTGGATGCGGTGATGCCGCAGGTGAATCGCGCGCCGGCCGATTGCGCCTGCTCCACCAGGGCCTGATACACCTGGTTGCACGATCGGGAGGCGTAGCAGGGGATCCGGCCTTCGAACCGTCCCGGCTCGGTGGCCTCGTCGAGAAGCTGTTGGGCTTCCCTCTCGATGGCGATGACCCGATCGTCCGGGGAACGGTGGCGGTAGAAGAGGCCGGTAGAGTCCAGCCCCAGGGCGTACTCCGAGATTCCCAAGGTCCCCGACTCGATGTCTGGTTGTACCCCGCCCGAGGTGCCGATCCGGATGATGTTCACCCGGGGCGCGTCGCTCTTTTTTCGGGCCGTCTCGAGGTCGAAGGCGAGAACGGCATACGCCTCGATGAGGGCGATCTCCACGTTGTCGGTGCCAATCCCCGTGCCGATGACCGTCAATGGCAAGCCTCGACGAGTGCCGGTGAGCGTCGCATACTCCCGGTTCGTGACCTCCTGGGAAACCGCGTCGAAGCGAGCCGACACACGGTAGGCACGGGCCGGGTCCCCGACCAGAATGAGATTCGGCGCCACCTGACCTTCGCGGACACCCAGATGGTAGAGGCGACCCTCCTCGAGGACGATTTCCGATGGGCGCGAATGCTGCATGTCTCACCAATACTGCCACGGGAAAGCGCCACGCAACACCGTTCGTCGCACGGTTCCCGGCTCGTGCTTTCGGGTCGCGGGGAAGGGCGAGGGGATCGCGCGAGCCGGTCGGGAGCCGGCCCGCGCGTTTGGTCGGGTATCCGTCAAGGACGGGTGGAAGCGGCTGTTTTCTTCGAATCGAAGGCTTTGACCACCCAGCAATTCTTGGCAGTCAATTCCCACTTCTCCACATCGAACTCCGTTCTGGGGTACGGTCTCGAGAAGGCAATGCTGCCGATCAGATCCGAGAGTGAGTCGGGCTTGCCTTCGCTGGCCGCCTTCAGGAAGGCCGGAACGACGGAATTGTTCAACTCCCTGAGTTTCCTGGCTTGCTCCTCTGAGAGGAGCAGGCGAGCTGCCACGTCGTCGAACCTGCTCCTGGGCTGCTCGGCAGAATCCGCGCACCGTGCGTTCGGGCCAATGACCAGGTTGGCCTGGTTCCAATAAAGGTAGGGCCAGAGGATTTCTACCAGTTCCCGGTTCGAGACTTCGCCGAACTTTGGCCAGGATTCCTTCTCCCGCAGCAGTTGGTCGTATTGTCCTCGGGCGAACGGATCGGGCCTGCGGTTGGCCGTCGCTTCAGCCAGTTTCGCCACGGCCTGGTGCAGGACTTCCTGGGCCGGTGTCTGAGGCAGATACTCGAGGAAGTCGCGCTTCGGGATGCGCTGCAGCTCGATCAACTCTCCGATCGTCACGTTCTCCCACACCGGCAGGGCTGCCTGGGCGAGCTCCACCCATTGATCCCGATCCACCTTTCCCTGCCACTGGCCGTCTTCCGAGAAGACCGGTGGTCCCACCGAAGTTTCCAATTTCTCGACGGGAACGATGTGGTAAGCGCGCAGTTCCAGTGCCCGCCCCGGGTTGTCGGGCCCGAGTGGCCGACCCAGCGCGTCGACCCGGGCGGGAGGAACGTTGGGTGATCGAGGATTCAGAGGTGGCTCGTTCGCTCCCACCACCGGTAACATGGTGCTCATCAAGACCAGAGAAGCGATCAACTTTCGTGCTCGAGCACGACTGCCGCTGATCCGGTGATCGTCTGGCTTGGGGTGATGTTCGAATTTCTGGCTGTTCATTTCATTCTCCTCGTTTCGAATCCCTGATTGGCTTGGCGCTTCTCACGAGCCCGATCGAAACGGCTCGATCAGCTTTTCCACCGCTTCTCGGATCAGGGCCGAAATCGTCTCCCGCTGCAGCCCGTCGACGCTGCAACTGATCCCAACTCTTCTGCAGATTCCCTCGATTCGCTCGACCTGAATCTCCGGCCGCGGCGGAACGGTCCAGCATCGATTGTTGGCGTAGATGGGCGTCAGCGCCGGGCAGATCTGGTCGGCCCCGCCTCGGGGAGTCCCCGCGCGCGGCGCACGGCCGACTTTCCAGCACTTGCCACCCTGCTCGACCCCGTAGCAGACCTGACGGGGTGTGCTGGGTCTGGCCAGCCGAGGCGGTCCGGGAGGATTGCCGTAGCAACTGCCACCCGACTCGGTGGTTCCGGAGGGGCACACATAGACGTAGTTCCACTGGACACAGGCACCCAGCCGGTTTCTTCGACGACAGGTGGACCTGCGTCGGACTTTGGCACGAGTCCAAGTCGCACTGGGCGGAACCGTCCAGCACCTCCCGCCTTCGAGGACACCCGTGGGGCAGAAGGGTGAGAACCCCATCTCTTCACCCGCGAAGGGTGTGATCGTCCAGCAGCGGCCGTCCTGGAGCGTCTGCCCGGGAAGGCAACCTTGGGGGGTCCGGCCACCCTCCGGAAAGCCCTGACCGGGTGGGATGTTGACGTCCACGCCGGTGAGACTGTACTCGAGCAGGACTCGCGAGCCCACGCCGGGGAATTGACTTCTCATGAACGCCACCACGTCGAACAACTCGGCCAGCCAGGGTGGATTCTCCACTCCGGCCAGTGCGAAGAGCCCGGAGCTTCCAGATAGAGAGTTCTCCAGGGCTCTGATCGGGTCGTTCTGAAAGGCCGCTGAGAAGTCCTTCCAGGCGGCCACGATGGCTCCCAACTTTTGCAGGCCCTCCGACACGTCGGCGGATCTGCTCAATGCAAAACCGAGTCTGCGTGTGAACCAGGGCAGCTCGACATTGCCATTGACCACGAAGGAAGCCAAGGGCGGCAGCAGGGCCATCTCGATGTTGAGGGTGGGCTGGCGAAGGTCGAAGGCTCCAATCGTGACGTCTCTCGGCACCGTCCCCGACATCGAGATTCCGGCGACTGAAATGTCGGCGTCGACGACGGCGAGAGCCTCCAGAGGCCCGCCGGGCTTGAGCTCGGCCCAAAGCGCGCCTTTCAGGGCGAATCCCGCCTTGACCTGTTCGGTCGAGCGCAGCGCGAACTTGACCTCGAGCGGCGTCCTGGCATCGACCGGGCGAATCTCGATGTTGGGGATGTTCTGCGCCGGCAGTCGTCCCGATCGTCCGGCTGCCTTTGCCATCTGCTGTTGCAGGGTGACCAGGTCGTCGATCGCAAAGGGAGTCGAACTGACGCCCCGGAAAATGAAGTTGGTCGGCACCCCCGTGACCACGTTGATCGAGAGAGCCACGTCGATCTCCAGATTCTTGGAGCCGACGTCGATGTCCCCGTCGAATCCCAGGCCCAGGCTGGCCGAGACAGGATTGAAGGAAAGGGCCACCCCGACTTCCCGGATGGTCAGCCATTTGGTGCTCAAATCACCGAACTTGCCGTCGAAGGGGGCCACCCAGGGCCGGTCGGTCACCAGCCGGCCGAAGAGGGTGATGGCAATCGGCGGACCACCGAACTCCCCTCCGACGATGAACGACATGTCGGTATCGTCGATGATCACGTTGAGCGTGCCGTCCAACCCGGCCGAGACGGAGCCCGCTTGCACTTCCACGAAGAAGGCCAGCTGGCCTGAACGGAACCAGGGGGGCCGCTGTCCGTTGGGAAGAGAGGGTGACATGGGAGGCAGAGAGGCCCGGATCGAGAGACCTCCGCCACTGGAGCCGAGGACGGAACCGGGAAGGGAACCAGCCAACAGGATCTTGCTCGCGCTGGAACCGAGTTTGTCCATCGCGGGCCGGAGATTCGCGGGCAGAGGCCCGATCCCCACCAGGCTGACGCCCGGCTGCAGCTTCAGAGTGAAATCGTCCACCTGGTTCACCTTGCGGTAAAACGCGTAAACTTCGGGGGTCAGATCCTTCGAGTCGAATCGACCCTCCGCCTTGGTGAGAAGCAGTGCGACGGTGTCGAACCTCACCTGGTCGACCAGAGATCCTCGAAGGGTTGGAACGGCCTCGCTCAGCGACCAATTGTGCAGCTGAAATCCAGTGAGCAGGTGGGTCTGCCCGTCCTTGACCACCGTGGAGAGGAGCAGGTCGGCAGTCTTTCCGTTCAGTTCAGTGGTCGCCAGGATCGAAAAGCTCCTCTTGTCCCCGACCTCCAGGACCAGGGTCACGTCGCGGAAGTTCAGGACCAGCGAGGTGTCGCGCAGAGGGGCGATTCCGACCTGCATTCGCACCAGGTCGGTGAACTGCGTCATGGACAAGCGATCCGCCCTTCCCACCAGACGTGCGCTGTCCCCGTTGGTCCCGCTGTTGAGTTCGATCCGCAGGTCGATCCTGCTGCCGCCCAGAAAGAAGTGAGTGTTCAAGATGGCGTTGCCCGCCTGGTAGGATCCCGAGAGTTCCAGAGACACTTCCTGAAGGGTCAGCCAATCCAGTCCGAAGGGCCTTTGCCAAGCCGAGGCGAGCCGGCCATTCACCTTGACCTCGACGTCTCCCCTTTCAGCCGTGACTGCGACCGAAACGACGAACCGCCGCTTCTGCCCGTCCAGTTGGAGATCGAGATCAGCGGTTCCCGAGACCGCCAGTGACTTGTTCGGGCCTGATGTGAAGGCGATCGAGACGTCGCGAAGCTCTTGCACGGTGGCGGGGAAGCCGGGGCCCAGCGAAGAGATGCCCGCCTGCTGGCGCAGGAGTTCGGCGATCTGGCCGGTGGACAAGCGATCAGCCAGGGCCGTGAACCGAACCGTCGTAACCTCCGAGGTGTTGTCGAATTGGATGTTCGTCGAGAGTCTGGTCTCACCGAGCCTGAACATGCCGAAGAACTCTCCCCGGATGCCGGCTCGCGGGTCGAAGGAGACCAGGAGACCGACGTCTTCCAGGGAGAGCCACCGGACTCTGAAGGGCTGATTCCAGGTCCCCTCCATGGCCCCCGTGATCGTGAACTGTCCGGGAGGGTCGCCCAACGGCAACGTGGTGGAACCGCTGAAGACCAGCTTCTGGCCGTCTACGACGGCATCGAGAATGAACCCGAACCGGCCCAATACTTTCGGATCCACATAGGTCACCTCGACGGTGAGCTCGCGGAGGCTCGCCGACTCGACCCATCTGGGCAGTCCGACGGGGGGCCGGGATGGAGTGGGTAAGTTTGCCCGCAGGTAGATTCCTTCACTTCGTCTCAAATCGTTGACCGCCAGGGCGGCCAGAGTGGTACCCAGATGACCTTCCAACAGGACGCTGTCTGCCGGATCGAGACCCAGAGCTGTCACCACCAGAGGCGAGATCACGCCCAGCGGCCAGAGAGACAGTACGTTGACTCCGCGCCTCAGCTCCAGTTTGAAATTGGTGGTCCCGAACATCGGACGGTAGAAGTCGACTGCGACCTGATCCAGGTTGGCCGCCGGGAGCGACAGCCGCCCGCCTTGGCGCAGCGTCGGAACGACCGACAGGATGGTGTGGGGGAGTCGGATGCCTGCAGCCGGAGATCCCGGGTACAAGGCGCCCAGAGGCAGATCGTCGATGCGCAGGCTCAAGAGCAGATCCGGGGTCCCGTTGCGGTCCCAGAAGAGGCTGATCAGGACCTCCGTCTCGACGTTCTTCAAAAGCGAGGACTTTGCCGTGACGGTTGCCGAGATCCTGTCCCCCCGCTGGACCTCGAGGCGCACCCCGCTGAGGTCGAGGAAGCCGACCGGCAAACCGTCCTGCAGCGGTGGCACCGTGAAGGAGTCGCCCAACCGCTCCTGCAGGAGACTCCGCAACTCGGCGAGCGTGAGCCGATCGAAATGTTCGGGAGCCGTCTGAAATCGATCCACGGCGGGGCTCGGCCTGCTCTTGTGATCGAGGCTCGACGAACCCCCGGACTCCGCCGACTCTTCGTCGGAAAAGGAGAAGCCCGCAAGGGATTGTGCAGCTTCGAGGGTGACCCAATCGTTCCTCGGTCCCGCGGACCCTGAAGGCCCGGTCAGCGTTCGAATGTAGGTGGCTCCCACGTCTCCCGTCGCCGGATCCAGGCTCGTCGCCAGCTCGAAAGTCCTCGACCCGCGTGGACCGGTGGTTTCCAGAATCTGGGTGACCCAGATGTCCAGCTCGAGCTCTTCGTAGTTGACCTCCAGGTTGCTTTGCAGCACTTGCGCCGCCCGCAGCCACTCGGGCCACCAGTGAGGCGAAGTTTCGGAAACCGGCAAGGGGGCTTTCCAGAAGAGCGAGGAAGCGGGGTGGCGGATCCCTGCGCCGATCAGAAGGTTCGGGTCCATTGCCATGCTGCCCTGGAAGACCAGCTCGGACGGCTCAAAACCGAGCACCTGGAGCGGACGGTACAAGGACGTCCGTTCAGCCGGATTGACCCGCTGAAAGAAGTT
>JBFKLX010000270.1:0-6398 GCA_041630155.1 Acidobacteriota bacterium | reverse complement strand
TCCGGCGGAAGTCACCGGGACTCTCATAGGACTGGTCGTCTCCCTCGACCGACCACAGCAACACCAGGAAGAACACTGCCAGAATCACCAGGACGATCAGCGCCACACGAGTCGGTGTCATGGAAAAGCCTCACTGGTTGTCAGGGTTCTCGGGCTCCAGCAACCGCCTGACCGCCTCTCTGTGTTTGAACTGTTGCAGCCTCTGGAGATCCGCTGTGCTCAGCACCTGGGTGATGACAAAAGGACCCGCGACCCGAGGCCCACTCCCCACCCAAAGGTCCACGGCGCCTCCGGCTGGCACCCGCCCCGGAGCCTCCGGCTCTTGAGCGACGATTTTGGCCTTCTCTTCATTCGTACTGGCACGAAACTCGAACTGGCCCAGCGTCAGCCCCGCGGATTGAATCCGGGAAATGCCCTGATCCGTGCTCAGGCCCTTCAGGTTGGGAACCTGGACAGACTGAACTTCCACCTCGAGTTCCACTCGGCTGCCGGCCGCCGTTTTCTCACCGGCAGCGGGCCGGCTCCCCACGACGGTCCCGGGAGCGGGCGGGAAAGCGGCCCCGGGGGGAAGCTCATCGCGGCTTTGGGTGAACCGATCGATTACCTGTTCAGCGGCGGAAAGGTTGGCCTGACTCAGTTCCTCCTGAGCCTGAGGGACGGTTTTTCCGAACAGATTCGGCACCGTCACGAGATCGTCGCGCAAGACGAACCACCAGACGGCAGTTCCGACCACGAGCAGCAGGACCGCGGCCGCCACGACGACCCACCAGGGGAAAGGCTCCTTCGGTTCGACGACGGGCCGTTCGAACGCCACGACGGGGCCCTCGGTGAACAATTCGTCCGGGTTGTGAGTGGCCGCGCAGTCCAGGCGCAGTGAGAAATCGCCGGCGGCGGTTCCCGGGGGCACTGCGATCCGCACGGTGAACTGGTGGGTCTGGTCGGCCGAGAAGCTGCGTTCGCTATCGCCCTCGACGCTCAACCAGCTGCGCTGCGCCGACTGCAGGGCCACGGGCGTGACGCGCGCCCTCAGAGCTTGCTCAGACGTGTTGCTGACATTGAAAGTGACTCGCGCCTCACCATTGGCGTCCAGGGTCAGACGGCTTTTGACGGGGGTGATGGCGAATGTCTTGGGCATCTTGGAAACCTCCTGTCCTCGGGTCTGCCCGGTCAATCCGGTTGCAGACTGTTCTCCTTTTCTTCAGAATTCGCTGCAGGCGCCGCGAACTCCAGCTCGTAGGTCACGAATGCGGGTCGCTCCTGCTCGACGATTCTCTCGATCAGCAAACTCAGCGGTTTGGCTTCGGCAGGCGCCACGATTCGCAGGTGAAACGGCCGGGGCCGCCCGATCGAGTCGGGTGGCTGCTCTTGGATCTGAAAGCCGGCCAGGCCGGTGGCGGTCTCGAGAAAAAGCTGAAGGCCCCGGCGGGTCCCCCGCCACTGGGAGAGCCGGAAGGCCCGCTCGATCAGCAGTCGGAGGCGGCCCATCCCCGCGGGAAAGGGCCGGCCTTCCGAATGGGGCTCGTCTTCGGCCCGCGACAGGAGCCAGTCCAGGTCGACCCAGAGCGCCAGGTACGGCACCATGGAGTCGGCGCAGCGAGCGGCGTCGAAGTGTCGATCCAGCTCGTGAAGAACCTCCTCGCTGGGCTCGTGCAACTCCTCCATGACGTCCAGCAGGGCCGCCAGAGGGGTGCCAGGGCGCACGGTCCTGCGAAAGATCTCGGGGAGCAACTGTTCAATCTCCGCGCGCTTCATCCTCGTTGACCACCTCGATCTCATGCTGCCCCGAACAGAAGAGCCAGGTCTCGGGCAATGTGACCTTCTCGAGGAATTCGTGTTCGGAACAGGAGTGATAGGAAACGCCCTGGTCGAAGCTGCGAAAGACCCCGGCGACGCCTCCCGCCATCACCGCCCGCTGGCTGGGGTCACAGGCGACCGTGTCGACGGGATGAAGCCGGCCCACGTCTCGAAGAGGCAGGCCGCAGTTGACGTCGACCTGCTGCCACTCAGGGTCGCGCTCACCCGACTCCAGCCAGAGAACGCCGGCCCGGTGGGTCGCGGCCATCACGCGCATCCCCAGCAAGGCAAGCGACCGGCAGCTGCCTCCTGCCCAGCCCCGCTGATAATGGCGCCAGCCTTCGGGTGCCAGCTCCGAGCCTCGCAGCTCCAGGCGGAAGCAGCCCTTTCCGGCTTGATTTCCGCTGGCGGCGCAGCCGGCCCAGAGAAAGACGCGAGGACCGTCGTACTGCACCCGCAGCACTCGCACGTCTTCTTTCTCGAGGCCGGTCTGACGAAAACTCTCGGGCCTCGCCGCCTGGGGCGAAAGAAAGACCCCGGCAGCCTGGTGAGCCGCCACGGCGACGCTGGTGGTCCCGCGCAGGTCAGTGGCTACGCAGACGGCATAGAAGCCCAGTTTTTGGCGGGCCGGATCGACCAGGATCTGTAAAGGTACGGCCTCCCGCTCGACCGACAACTCGTAGAGGCCCACGTCGGACGCCAGCAGGAGCACAGCCTGTCCTTCGCGCGACAGCCAGTCGGCATCGTTGACCGCGAAGGCGGTCTGAGCGAGCCGATCCCAGGACTCTCCGCTGTCGCGTGACAGGTACAAGACGGAAAGGCCGGCATCTTCCCTCGAGCGGGTCACCGCCACGACCAGACCCGCTCGTTCGGGGTTGGCCCGTATGCACCGGACCTCCTGGCCCTCGAAGTGAGCGGCCCGCTCCCAGCCCGCTCCCTCGTTGAAGGAGCGAAAGAGCCGAGACCCGGCGCCGGCGTACCAGGTGCGAGGCTGAAAAGCGTCCGCCGCCAGCGCGAAGGTGTCCGAGTCGGGGACGTCGTCGACCCTCAGCCTCACCCGGTCGGCGTAGGCCACTCCCGGTTCGGAAAGGACGATGTCGAACACATGGGAGGACCGCAGCGAACGACCGAAGCGCCAGCCTCCGCCCCGGGCCAGGGGCAGCGGGCAAATGGTCTGATAGAGCCGCTCCAGCACTCTAGCCTGGACTGCCTTGGGATCTTCGCCGCGGTAAACCACGATGCGCCCCTTGACCCGCGCGGCTTTGTAGCGAACCCAGCTGACTCCGCAGGAAGTGCCCAGAGGGCGTTTGGACTCCAGTTCGGCCTCGATGGTCTTTCGCACTTCTTCGGTGTGATGCTGCTCCAGGGTTTCCGGCGTGAGCTGCTGCGGGAGGGTGGGTTCGGGAAGCAGTGGGACCATCAGAACCTGAACTTCGCCGGGTCTGGCGTGAGCCCAGAGCCTGACGCTGGTGAACGCCTTGGCGCGCGACACCGCCCCTCGGCGGACTGCCAGCAGTTCGTAGTCGCGGGCCGTGACCGCCCTCTGCAACGAATGAAACTCCAGGGGCCCGCGCCGGACGGCGTTTTCGAGCGTCTCGGCTGCTCGGCCACCGGCCGCCGGCTGCGGGTTGGTCACCTGGAGCTTGGGAATGGGGTCTTTGAGCAGGGTCAGCGTCTGGGCGGCCAGGTTGCCTTCCGGTCCGCCCCCCGTGGGGTACCAGAGCCTGATTTCCTTACCGGCTCCCGGTACGCGAGCCAGGAGTTTGGCGGGTTGAAGACCCTCCTCCGCCAGCCGCTCGACCTCGGGTGCGAAGGTAATCGTCCCCGTGTTGCGGTCGGCCCGGTAGACAGAACCGTCGCCGTCCTCGAGGTCGGCGAAACTGTCCACCTCGGACCAGATCTGGAAGGCCTTCCCCGCATACTCCACCGCCCGGCTTCGAGCCGTCAACTCCCCTTCCACCGCCTCCACACCGACCAGCAGTTCCAGGTCTTCCGTCAGGCCGGCCGCGATCGGGATCCGCGCCGCGCGCACCCACTGGCCGGCCTGCCCGGTCCCCTGCCCGGCCAACTCGCCTTGCACCATGTCGCAGTGATAGGCCGGCAGCTCCACCGAGGTCTTTCCCTTTTCGATGACGCCGGGGCGCCCGGTCCGGAAGATGGGTGCCTGCTGGGACGGCTGGGTGCGTCCTACCGTCACGCGGGTGCCGGCCGGGATCTCGAGCCGGCTCGAGGCGGCGGAGGGCAATGAGAAATGCAGCCGCACCGCCGCGGCTGCTGGAGGCTCCAACTGGACGCCCAGCAGCCGCAGAAATTCCATGTAGACTTTTTCAGGGACCCGGTTCAACCGGTAAATCATCACCTCGGTCAGGTAGGCAAACAACTCCAGCAGGACGATTCCAGGGTCCCCAGCCGACAGGTCGGTCCACTCGGAGCAAGAGCTCCGGAGGCGGTCCAGGGCCTGGGACATCAATTGCGCAAAGTCCCGGTCGTCGAGGTCGGGCGATGTCAACGCCATTCGATCACTCTCCCGCCAAGTCCATCGAAAAACTCAATTCCTGTTGTTCCCGTCGGCCCTGGAGGCGGTACTGGAGCCGGATCTCCAGGCGTCCCGGGTCGGCGGCGTCCCGTCCAGCGTCCAGGTCTAGAATCCGGACGCGCGGTTCCCACCGGCGCAGGGCCTGCCGGACGTAGTGAATCGCCAATCCAGCCGTCGTGTCGTCATTGGGTGCGAAGATCAGCCGGTAGAGATCGCATCCGTACCCGGGACGCATGACCCGTTCTCCCGGCACAGTCGACAGCAGCAGCAGGATGGACTGCCGGACCGCCGCGTGGTCGGCGACCATTTCGGCACGACCCCCCGGGCTCAAGGACAGTCCCGCCAGGGTCTGGGGCACGTCGATCTCGGGGTACAGGAACCGCCAGGCCCGGTAGCGCGAGGTCTTCATGGTGCCTCCGAGACGAATTCCTGGCCGGGGGAGCGTACTTTGTACTCCACGACCCCGGGCGGCGTTCCATCGGTCAACCCGGTCACCGTGTCCAGGCAGATTCGCCGGCCCTCGATTCGCAGCCACTCGGAATATCCCTCGCGTACCCGTAGTGTATGGGTGCAGGGTTTGATCCCGATCCCGATGTTGGGGCAGCCGACGATGGGCCGCTCGGTTGGGTCCGGCTCGACCAGCAGCCGGCGCCCCTCGACCGTGACCAGCCGCTGGGTGGCCGCGATTCCGACGATTCCCAGTTCGTGCTTGCAGACCAGCGTGGCGTCTTCGGTCAACATCAGCATGCTGTGGCTTCCTCCTTTCGTCACGCCTGCTGAAAGTCCACCCGAGAAGCTCGCAGGATCAACTTCTTGCCCGGCGCTTCGATCTCCAGGTCGCCTTCGGCATGCAGCAAAATCTTCTCGGGGCGCAGCTCCACGAAACTCCCCTGACTGTTCTCCAGGCGCAGCGTCCCCTCGCGATCGTCGAAGCGCAGCAGCTGGCCTTGGTGGCTGCGCATCGAGAAACGCTTGACCCGGCCTTCATCGACTCCCGAGTCGGGTGCGCCGTCCGGCCCGAAGAGTCCTCCCAGGACCACGCCCTGGGCGGCATCACTCTCCACGAACACCACCATGACTCGATCCCCCACGTCGGGAACCATCACCAGGCCTTTTTCGCTTCCGGCCCCCGGCGCCACCACCTGCAGCCAGTCCGATTCCAGGCCGCCGCAGGAGATCAGCTCGACCTTGACACGGCCCAGTCCCTGCGGATCGTCGACCTGGGTCACGACGCCCATCCCCACCTCCACGGCTCCCGGGGCCTCGAACGGCCGGGGAGTGCGGGTGCTGAACTCAGACCTGTGGCCACGCCTGGCGTCGATGTGGTGAGAGGCGGCGCAAACGACATGCTCTCCCGGCAACGCCGGCTGGAGCCTTTCGACCCGGATCGCCACACCCGGCCGCAGCCTGGGGTCCCCCGAGGCGATCCCCGAAACCACGACCGACTCACCGGCTCGCCGGTCCAGCTCCGACTGCGCCGCTGCCTGGGCTTGCTCGTCCTGCTGAAAAGCCCGGTTGGTCAGATTGGCCCTGCAATCCTCGCCGAATACCCGTGCATCCAAGTCGACGGACCCCGCGGAGCTTCGAGGGCGATCCGCCCGGCCTCCATGCGCCTCGGCCAGCCAGGGATCCCAACCCTGGCTGCGTACCTCGGCGACGCTCTGGTCGGCGTTCAACTCCAGCGATACCTCCAGCAACTCCTGGCCGTAGCCCAGCAGCAGCGATTCGAATGGGTCGTCCAACCGGAACAGTCTGAGCGTCTCGTCCTCGAGCCAGAAGTACGCTCCGCAGAGCTGGCAGACTCGCTGCAGCAACTGCAAGTCGTTCTGAGAATGCTGGATCAACCGCCTCCACAAGAGAGACGGGGCCGAAGCGTCGATGGAGATCCCCAGATCGGCAGTCAGCTCCCGGGCCAGCTCCGCCAGGGTGGTTTCGACGTGAACCCTCTGAGGGCACCGCTTCCGCAAGCGATGCATTCGGTCGTAGCAGCGGACCCGCAGCAGCTGTCCCAGCGCCGGCTCGGCGGAGAATTCGAAGGCCGTGATTTCCCCCAGGAAGAGGAGGGGGG
>JBFKLX010000269.1:0-6437 GCA_041630155.1 Acidobacteriota bacterium | reverse complement strand
GATGCGCTTGGCCAGCATGGTCTTCCCGGAGCCCGGCGGGCCGATCATGAGGATGTTGTGGCCTCCGGCACAGGCGACTTCGAGGGCCCGTTTTGCGGTGTGCTGCCCTTTGACTTCCGCCAGGTCGGGGAGTCCGGGGGAACGGCGCTCCATCAGCGCGCGGCGGTCGATTCTCAGGGGGGCCCAATCTCCGTTGGAGTCCGTCAGCAGCCGTACGACCTGGGGCAGCGAGTGGGCGGGGTAGACTTCGACTCCCTGGACGACGGCAGCTTCGGCGGCGTTGTCCGCCGGCAGGAGCAGCCGTTTGAAACGATGCCGGGCGGCACTGAGCGCCACTGGGAGGGCGCCCCGAATCGGTCGCACCCGGCCGTCCAGGGAGAGTTCGCCGAGGATCAGCCAGTTTCGTACGCACTCGCCGGGCAGGACGCCTCTCAGACCCAGTACGGCCAAGGCGATCGGCAGGTCGTAACAGCTGCCTTCCTTCTTGAAGTCGGCGGGCGCCAGGTTGACGGTGACGGTCCCTCCACGGGGAAAGCTGAAACCGCAGTTGCGCACGGCGGCGCGCACCCGCTCGCCGCTTTCGCGAATCGCGGGGTCCGGCAACCCCACCACGTGATACCGGTAGTGCGGCCCGGCCGAAAAATCGACTTCGATGTCCAGGATCTCAGCCTCCACGCCCAAAACCGAAGCACTGTGCACTTTCAACAACATCGTCACACGCTCCCAGGGCCCCTCCGATCGCAACCGGCCTCCTGTCATCTATTACGTCCGAGTTGGGGAATGCACGAAGCAGGCCTCGAGATTCGGAGTTTTGAGGTTCGAGGTTCGTGCTCCCGGGCGCAACCGGGTCACGATCGCCTACAATGGAGGGTCATGAAGGCCCGGCGACTCCGCCGTCTTGGGATTGGGTTGGCTGGCGCTCTCGGAACCGGTCTGCTGGTGTGGCTGCTGCACGTTCCGTTGCTGGTGGAGATGGGAGAATTGCTCGTCTACGAGTCTGAATTCGACCACGTCGACGCCGCTCTCGTCCTCCCCGGCTCGGTCCCCGACCGCGTCCTGGCGGCCCGGGACCTCTTGCTGTCGTCCCGGGCGAAAATCGCTCTCCTGGGCCGGGTTGAAGTCAACGACGAGCTGGTTGAGTTGGACGAGCTGGGGATCCATCGGATGCTCGATCATGAAGTCAACCGGGAGATTCTGATCCGCCAGGGCATTGCTCCGGAGCAGATCGAGTTGCTGCCGGGGGAAAGTGGTAGTACGAGTGAAGACGCTTCCGCTTTACGTCAGTATCTGAAAAAGTCGAATTTCGAGAGCATCGCGATCGTGACCTGCAAATACCACTCTTACCGAGCTTATCTCAACTTCAGGAAAAGTTTGCGGGGAACCGGAGTGACGATTCATTCGCTCCCCAGCCCGTATTGCAGGTTCGACCCCAAGAGCTGGTGGCGAAATCGGGATCAATTGAAAACGGTCTACCTGGAGTGGGCCAAACTGATGGCTTTCTGGATGGGTTTCTCCTAGCGGGGACGGCAGGCAGGGAATGGCGATCTTCGGCGCGCGGGGAATTCGAGACTCGGTGAGAACGGCCTATCGGAAGCACCGGGAACTGTTCGAAGAGGAGCGGCCTCCTTCCGGAATCAGCCGTCACCAGGCGGCGCTGCACGGAGCACTGGTCCTGCGGTATGCGGCTGCCTACCGGGCCGTCCCTGAGGGGGTGGTCTGGCTGGAGCTGGTTCCCTTTCTGCCGCTGCCTCCAGAGGAGGGACTCGAAGCGCTGGCCGAATACGTCGTGTTCAAGGAGCGCCGAAGAGGGGCCGACCTGCGGAGGTTGAGGGACTGGATCGCTCGAGGCATGGCCGAACTCAGCGGCGAGGACCGTCGGACATTTCTCGAGGCGGCTGGGGAGCGTCGCTTCCTCTGGTTGAGCCTGCTCGAGCCCAACTCCTGAGCGGGAGGCTCGGTAGGTTCGGAAGACTGCCCTCGGGTCCGAGTTGCGAGCCCGGCCATGGAACACCCCGGCTCTGATAAGATGAGCTTTCTTCGGGTTGGAGAGACCGCCCAAGACAGAGTGGGAAGAGGAACGAGAGCGCAGATGAATCCAAATGAATCGAGGTTTCTGAGGGCTTGCATGCGAGAGCACGCGGACTGCACCCCGGTATGGTTCATGCGCCAAGCCGGCCGCTACATGTCCGAGTATCAGGAATTGCGCCGCCGATACTCGCTGCTCGAGATCTGCCGGACGCCCGAATTGGCGACCGAGGTGACTTTCCAGCCGATCCGCCGTTTCGATCTGGACGCAGCGATCATCTTTGCCGACATTCTTCTGCCCCTGGAGGGTCTGGGCGTCCCCTTCGATTTCAAGAAGGGCGAGGGTCCGGTGATCCAGAAGCCGATCCGCACTGTCCGGCAAATCGATCAGTTGCGGTTGTTCGAGCCGGAGGAGGAGTTGGCCTTCGTCCTGCAAGCCCTCCGGATGGTACGAGCCGAACTGGCGGCGCCGATTGCGCTGATCGGTTTTGCGGGCGGCCCGTTCACGCTGGCCAGCTACATGATCGAAGGGGGTTCTTCGCGGGACTACCGGCTCACCAAGACGCTCATGTACGAACACGAGACGGCCTGGCACGGTCTGCTGGAAAAGCTGGCAGCCGTGACCAGCCGCTTTCTGCTGGCCCAGGCCGCGGCCGGCGCCGACGCTCTGCAGCTGTTCGACAGCTGGGCGGGGGCGCTCTCTCCGGACGACTACCGTCGGTACGTCCTGCCACATTCCCAGCGTATTCTGCGAGACCTGCACTCCCGGAATCTGCCTTTGATTCATTTTGGAACCGGCACCGCGGGAATCCTGGAGCTCTTGAAAGAAGCGGGCGGGACCGTGATCGGGGTGGACTGGAGGATCGACCTCGGAGAGGCGTGGAGGCGGTTGGGATCCGACGTGGCCGTACAGGGGAACTTGGATCCGGCGGCGCTACTGGGACCTCGCGATCGCCTGCTGGAAAAGGTAGATTACGTTCTGGATCAGGTCCAGGGCCGCCCTGGGCACGTGTTCAACCTCGGCCACGGAATCCTGCCGCCCACTCCCATCGCGAACGTCGAGGCCGTCATCGAGCATGTCCACCGGCGCACGGCAGAGGGGCGCGCCGCCGCCTCAGGAGTGGTTGGAGAACGGGGTCGGGGATGAAGCAGGGTGGGAGGCGTCAGCACCGGGAGTTCCCTGTCATTACGCACACTTCCATTCCCGAAGGGCCGCCTGGGGCGGGAACTTCCCACAGAATCGGGAGTGCGCGGAGAACCATTTCGGCTTCTTTCCCATCTAGTGAGACGTGTCTATGAAGATGCTCCTGGTCGTGCTCTTGGCTGGCTTTCCGCCTCTCGTCCGAGCGGATGATTGTGTGGCGGTGAAGGCCCAGCTGAAGCTCCCGATTCAACTGAAACTGGGCGGCAAGCCGAAGCAAGCTCGCTGGGCTCAGGTCGAAAAGACGCTGACTCGGCTTCGGGAGGAAGCTCGGGGATCGTCCTGCGAGCTGAGTTTCGGCGAGGTTTTCTCGGCCGCCCGCGAGGATGCCTTTTTCCCAATTCTCCATAATCTGCTCCGGACCGTGCCCGAGGAGAGCCTGGTCGGGGCCTCGGTCTTTGCCCAGAACGGCCATTTGCTGGGAAAATTTGCGAATCGAGTCACCTTTCAGAAGCAGGGCGAATACAACTACACCACGTACTATTTTCAGTTCGCGGATGGCGAGGGCCGTTTGCAGTCGGGCGGCAACCCGTCCCTGATCGATCACTACACCGGCAGAGCCTTGTACCTGTTGCGCTGGAGTGAATTGGCAGAGCGCACTCTGCTGGGGGAGCCTTAGTCGATGCCTGGAATCGCATTGCTGAAAAGAAGGGCCTCCCCGGTGCGCGGGCCGAGCGGGTGGTGTCAGGTGATTCTGGTGGTCTGGCTGGTGGGCTGGGCCGCCAGCGGTGGTGCCGCGCTTTGCGCTCAGGCAGCCGGTGTCGCGGAAACCTACCGTGAAGGCTACGACTTCGGATTCCGCGACGGTCAGATCGCCGGCCGTCAGGACCGTCAGGCACAGGCGAACTTCGATGTGGCAAACAAGACCGACTTTCAGGAGGCCACTCATGGCTTCAGCGCCACCCGACACGACAAGAACGTCTATGTGGTCGCCTATCGGCGGGGCTTCGAAGACGGCTATGAAGATGGATACGGTCTGCAGCAGCAGGAGCAGGCCGTGAGCGCGACCGATCGTCCCCCGCCTTCGGCAGCGGTGGGTGCGCCGGGTCCCAGGCCTGTGGCTGCCGCAGCCCCGTCGCGGTCGGTGCTGCCGGCGGGAACACTGGTCGTGGTGGAGTTGCTCGACACCCTGAGCACCAAGTACAACGAGCGGGGCGACCAGTTCACCTCGCGCGTTTTCCGTGACGTGGAGGTGGAAGGCCGGACCTTGATTCCCCGGGGGAGTCAGATCTGGGGGAGCATTTCCTACCTCAAGAGGGCCGGCCGGATTCGCGGCCGGGCGCAGATCAACTTGCGCTTCGAGGAGCTTCGCCTAGCCGATGGGCGCCGCTTCCCTCTGGAGGCTTCGGTGGTGGACCTGGAGACCCGCAGCGAAGAGAGGCTGAGCCGGGACGAGGGGGCCATCCTGGCGCCGGCGAGTAAGGGAGAAGACGCCAAGACGGTAGGAAAAGCCTCGGGTGTCGGTGCCGTCGTGGGCGCCTTGGGCGGCGGCAAACAAGGCGCGGGCGTTGGTGCAGCCGCCGGAGCGGTTGCCGGATTGGCTGCCGTGCTCGTGACCAGAGGCCGGGACGCCCAGCTGGAAGCCCGTACCCAACTCACTATTCGACTCATGCAGGAGCTGCCGCTCCAACCCTGACGACCGCAGCCTCTCGAGGGTCCCTTCCGGGAGCGCGCGCCCACAATTTCGAAGACCGAGATTGACGGGCCGGCTGGCAGGATGAGGCGGCTTTCCCGAGACGTTCTGGTACTCTTACAAAAAATAAGAGATTTTTGTCTTAGCTATTGAAGATTGCTGGAGCGATCGTCATAATAGCGGCGGGTTGGCGGTAAAGAGCGGGGTCCGCCAAAGACCGTGGCATAGTTAGACACTGATCCAGATTGTCAGGGTTGGCTATGTCTGGTGATTCGGGGAAAGGTGGCATGTCTGCTTGGCGGTCCGAGGCTTCGTTCTAGCACCGAAGCCGCGGGCTAGTTTTGTCTCCTTTTATTCCCCATTCCCACTCCGCAGCAGCAAAAGGGAGATCGTGCTCGACGGACTGCAGTGGTGGTGCGCCCGGCCGGTGCGAACTTCCAGGAGGGAATCTTTCGAGAAAAGAGGGGAAACAAAATGAACAAAAGGAAACGTCGAACTCTGAATGAGATTCGCAAGATCCGGGAACTCCTGCATGTGGCCGTCGAAGACGCTGGAACCATCACGCTGTCTCAATTAGTGGGCAAGCACGGGAGTCGGATCGGTGTGAAGAACACGCCCAGCGACAAGAACCTGGTCAAGAAGCAGCTCGACCAGTTGGCCAAAGAAGGGAAGATCGAATTCGTGAAGATCGGTCGCGATCTCGTCGCCAAGAAACTCGAGGAATCCAACGGCGCAGGAGGGATCCCGGAAGGACCGCTCGATTTGGCTGTGATTCGAGCCTACGCCGTCCAGGTGGAGGAGTTCGCCAAGACGCTGCAGGGCCAGATTCGGACTTTGGTTCGAATGGTCGAAAAGGCCACCAACTGAGCCGTGGGTCCGAGGCGCCCCGAGCTGCCTGATCGCGGTGTCCGGAGAGAACAGCGCAACTGATGGCGCGTGCCTCTGCGCCCTCGGGTTCCTGGGCGTTCGGGGCGGTGCGACTCCGGGAGATTCAGGCCCAGCGCTCCGCGTGGCACTTCCCGCTCCTCACCCCGATCCCTCAGGAGGTCAAGGGCCCGTGCGGGGCGTGAATTCGAGGATATGACTGCGGTAGCCCGGCAGGACGACGTGTAGCCCGCGATCCTCCATCTCCGATCCGTGGCGCCGAAAGCTTTCCTCTGACAGCAGGTCATGGAGCTGATACTCCTGGTCGGACTCGAGGAGATCTCTCAAGACGAGTCGCCCCTGGCAGTAACCGGCTCCGAAATTGACGACGACGACGCGCAGCTCTGCATCCAAGCGCCAGCGAAAAGCAATCAGATTCTGGTAAGTGTCGTCTTCGAAGCGCTCCACGTCCAGGAGGCGCCAGTCACCCGAGTGGAAGGCCGGGTGGTTGACGATTCGGAGCAGGCTCAGATGATACTCCAGAATTTCCTGGTCGATCTCTTCAGGACGGCTTCCAATCAACTGGACTGGCAGGTGGATCTTGCGGCCTTCGAGTTGGCCGTGGTGCCACAGTTTCAGACCTGGAAGCGCTGCGAAAAGGGCTGTGGCCGCAAAGAGCCGGCTCCTGCCGAATTCGGCGGCGCTTCGCGGCTC
>JBFKLX010000268.1:0-6598 GCA_041630155.1 Acidobacteriota bacterium | reverse complement strand
TCACGATGGTACGTCGCGCCTCCATGCCGGACCAGTGGGCCCTTTTCCATTATTTTCTCGGCCTGGGACTGCTGGCAGACCAAGGATCGGTTTCGGCTGAGAAACAAGAGGAGGCGATTTCAGCTCTGCGCACCGCGGCCGAGGCTTACCAGCTCAGGCCGGGCGACGACAAACGTCGCTCCTGGGCCATTTGTGTAGCCCTTCTCGGGCGTACGTTCCTGCTGCGCAAGAGGGGAGAACGCGCGCAAAATCTCGCCCGTGCCTTGACTGCAAGCCGCCGTGCGATTGAGGTCCTTGACCCCGCTCAGGATTCGAAAGAGTGGGCCGACGCTGCGCTGACGATCGCTTCGGCCTTGATCGAGGCGGGCCCGGACGAACAGGGACGGGCGCTTGCAGTGGCTCTGGACGCGACCGAGGCGGCACTCCGCGTTTACACTCGAGAGCCGGCGTCTGATGACTGGGCGCGTGCGACCCTAATCCGCGGCGATGTCCATCGTGTGCTCGGCTCCGATCCCCACCACCTGGACAATGCCATTAAAGCCTACCGTGAGGTCGAAGAGGCGGCGACCCTGACGGGCAAGTTCCAACCTTCGAGTTGGGAAGCCGGAGCGATCCTGCTCAACCAGGCCCAGCACCGCTTCCTCCAGGCCGAGGCGGCGCGGGGACTGGATCGGCAAGCAGCCATCATCCCATCGCTGTCTCATGCTGAGATGCGTGGCACTGTGCTCTACCTGCGTCCATTCGACGAGTCACCCCCAGGCCTGCCCGGGCGGTTCCGGGACCCGGGCGCGATGCAGATCCGTTTTCCTCAGGAACCGTCCTCCTTCACGCTCGAAGCCGCTCTGAGCCGGGTCCTTGCCCCTCACGTCTACTTCGCGGCATTCGGAGGTCAGCAGGATGCCTATGGTGCTGCGCGACAATACAGCATGGGGGGAGACGGGGATTGGAAGAAAGACGCCCATCTTCTGATTCGCATGCAGATTGAGACGCAACAGCCCATCTTCATAGCTCCTGGCACCAGCCCCGGCGTCAGGTGGGAGATTGAAACCACCAAGGTCGACGGTGCCCTTCGTCTCTGTATCTTTGTCATGCCCCCGATGCCGGCCAGATCGCCCGTGCAACAAGAATGGCAGGCGATTGCCGAGGTGATGCGACAGCTGGGCCTCGAACTGCCCGAACAGGATGAAACGGGCATCTTTTTCAAGCTCAGCGATTCCGGCCAGGTATCTGACGTTTGGCCCTTTCAAACGGTCTGGGACGACACCCTGATCGAGTACTTGGACGAGATGCTCCCCCTGCCCCAAAACCCTGCGGAAGAGGTGGCACGGGTGTTCTCCCCTGCCGAGTACCCGCCCTCCTGGTCCCGATGGATGGACGTCGTCGACTGCGGTCCGAGCCGCGATGCGGTGCGCGCGTCCCGAGTCTGGGCCAGTACCATCGAAGGAGCCCGCCACCGGCATGGCCGGGCCAAATACTTCGGCATGCTGGCGGGCGGGCAGGTCGAAGAGATAGCGGAGATCGAAGCCGTGGTCGACATTCAGTCAGGAGGCCAGGTTCGCCTGGTTTGGCGCAACGTCGAACAAAACGAACCGGAGTTGCTGAAGCGGGCGCGACAGTGGTTCGAGAGCCTGCCGGGCGGCCCGAGTCCCAGCCGGGTCTATCTGCTCGGGCAGTTCTTCGCCACCAGTCTCCGCTGTGAGCTGGAGCCGACCATCCCGAGCGATCGTCGCTACCTCGACGTCGGTAGCATGGGGACGCCGAGTATTGCAGAACTCGCCAAGGCGCTGGAGGGACGCAACGCCTCTGAACTGAAGAGCTGGCCGACCCGAAGAGCTGAATCAGCCGCCTCGTAGCCGCTGGTCGTGAACTGATCTTCGAAAAAAACATCTTCGGCTGCTCGGAGGAGAGAAGTCATTGAGAAGGCGCTCCCCGGGATTCGGCTGAGCCACCTGAAGCCGAAAACTGACGCAGACCTTCCATGTCCGTGTCGAGGCGCGGCCGGACATCGAAGAGGCAGCAGTCTGGTTATGAGCAACGAGCTGCGGGTCTTGGCGATCGCTTCCGAACGGAACTCGATCGCCTGTTCTCTCGTATCGCCCCGTCACTGGTGAGGCCCCTTGCTCCATTCTTCCAAGGGTTGGAGTCCGAAGTCGCGTTTCCGGATGCTGGCACCGGGTTTTGCCAGAACAGCCAGTCTGAGCCGGCCCGATTCGGGTGCGATGGACTCGAAGGCAAGCATCCGGAACCCGGGATTGGGGGAATCCCATTCGTTTCGGGGAGAGGCTATGTCGATGATCCGCCAGGCCGCGGCTTGGGGGGAGAGGATCTCCAAAGTCAGCGTTGAGTCCTCCTGGCGAAGCTCGACTCTGGATCCCTCCAAAACCTGTGGGGAACCTGGCGTGATCATCCCCCAGCGAACCCGACTGCCGGGCCTCAGGCCTGACAGCTGGTCCTGGATCAGCACTTCCTGTGAGTCGATCAATGCCACACCCCGCAGGACCGATTCGGCTTGCCCCGTGTAGACCGAACTCATATCGACCACCGAGTGCGGGAAGGCGGAATCCTCAGAAAAACGGATCATCATTGCCCGACCCGACACGCGCTGTGGCTGTTGGTCGATGACCAGCGTGTTGTGTCCCTGATTGCCCTGCCGGAAGATGGTCCATCGGTCGGAATCCTGGGCCCGATTCCACAGATCCATGCCGCGTGATTCGATCCCATGGTAGCCCTCGGCTCCCAGATCGCTGGCCCATCGAACGCCGCCGGCATCCAGAACGAAGGACCCAATATCCATTTGACCGTGATTGCCGGAAGGCGACCCGCCCTTGAGGCCGATGTAGATCGCGTCTGGATCGGTCCAGGAGCTCCGGTGCACGGCGATCGGCGTTTCCCCCCTGCTCTGCCAGTGCAACGGCGTGCGGATGGTCTGGATGTCCGGCTCCCGATCCATCCAGAGCAGCGCCAGGGGCAACATTCGTCCGGCTGCGGAGGCGGCCCGTTCCGCATCCAGCCGGTCGATCCAGGTGCGCAACCGTCCGGGCTCGCCGAGCAGCCATTCCGGTCTTCCGTACCGATCGGCGAACCAGAAAAGAACTGCCTCGGGGCCACGCCGGGCAGCGCCGTCCGAGTAGTTGAAGAACTGCCCGGAAGGCCCCGTCACCAGACTCAAATACTGGCCGGTCTCGCGGAAACCGGGGGCTCGACTGAGGCCAAAGTCCGTTCCCAGAACACTTTCGAGGACCTCGATCAACAGCACGTTGTAGCTGGTCCCGTAGGCCCAGTAGGCGGGTCCTTCGGGGTAGCTTCCCCGGGGGGCGTAAGCCTGCATGGAATGAGTGACGTTCTGGAGGGCGCTGTGGATGGTTCGAGCGGCAAGCTCCGGCTCATGCTCCAGAACCGCCAGCGCTCCCGCTGTCAGGCCACCGTGACAGACCTGTCCCCAGTTGTTGCGTGCCTGCACCCAGCGATTGTGCTCGGTATCGAAAGGCAGGGAGACGCCCTTCTCAATGATCGCCTGGCGGATCTCTCGCCGCACTGTCTCGCTCAGCTCGTTGTAAAGCCAGTCGTAACCGATCGCCAGGGCCAGCGTCATCTCTGCGACGTCCAGAAAATGGCTGGGGTTCCAGTCCTCGAATCGGGCCGCGGCCAGCATCTCTCGTTCGCAGCGACGGACGTGCTCGGGGTCACCGCTGAGAAAAAAAGCCATCGAGAGTCCTACGACTCGCTTCAGACACACTCTCGACTGGGCGAGCAATCGCCGCCCCCTCAATTTCCTTTCGACCGGGGGAAGATTCCAGATCATCTCGGCCTGCTCGATGATCGCTTCCTTCAGTGCGCTCCGCAGAGGATCTTCGTCGACGGCTGCACGCAAGGACAGAAGCTCCTCCCGGCTCGCCAGCAAGCGCGGATGACTGATGGGAGCCTGATCGACACGCTCTCGAACCTCAAGCAGTGAGACCGTGGGCGGGTAGCTGAACTCCTGTGTTTCCAACGCCACGAGGGCCGTCATCAAGACGACGGCGGCCGAAAACGTCCCGGCGATAGAGAAATTCTTCATCACACCTCCTTGGCGCGTTCAGGGACGAGGGGCCATCCGGATCGCCGCTTGGTAGTCGGTGTAATGGACGTACCGGAGGTTTTCCATCCACAAAACATACGGCCCGCGTCCCAACGGGGCGTCTCTGACCACAACGGGCCTGACGTTGTCGTAGGTGGAGCCGGAGGTCAGGGATTGCGTAGCCCAGGTTTGTCCACGGTCAGGCGTTGTCCATCGCTCCACTTCAAAGACGCCCTCGATCTCGCGGGAGAGGTACACGACCGACGGATCGTTGTGATCCAAGGCGATGCCGCCCGAGTAATGGGGCTCGCGTTCTTGATCGCCGGCAGGGGTCTGCGGAAACCACGCACCTGCCTGCGTCACTTCGTCATCGTGCCATCGCTGTCCATCGAAAGCTGCATAATGATAGCGGTGGTCCGTTTCCGCCGGCAGGCGCGTGTAGACGATCACGGGATGGCCGTCCGGCCCCTCCGCGACGTCCCAGATCCAGGCCCGGACGCCCGTTTGACGGGCATCGTAGACAAGGTCGGCGTCGCCGGGTCCGAAGGGGAGGTCGTCCAGAATCGCAATTCTGGTGCCGTCGGCTCGGTGGAAGGCGCCCTCCTGGTAACGGGCGTAATAGATCCCGTTGGCAGGTTCGTTGCGAGGGTGGCCGTCGGTGAAGGCCAGGTGCAGACGGTCCTTGCCGTTGGAAGCCACCTTCAGATAGGGTCGCTGGTTCTCGTAGGTCTGCCGGGGCCGGATGACGATGCGTCCGGGCGACCAACTCACGCCGCCGTCGTCGGACTGAGACAGGTTGGGCTTATTGCCCAACCCGCGCCAGAACAGGTAGATCCGATCCTTTTCGTCGGCCAGTTGATAAGGGTTGGTATAGCAATACCGATCCCGCAAGCCGGGCTCGTAGGCTTCCGGGGCGTTGAGTACCAGTGACCGCACCGGCTCCCAGGCCGAGATGTCTGCGGGGCGCACCGACCGTCGCATCTTGATATGCGTTCCGGCATGCTTGCTGTAGAAAACCAGGAGGCGCCCGTCGGGCCGTATCAACAAGGACGGATTGGCATGATCGTCCACCTCCAGCCTCTCGTGGACGACGTGGGTGGCCAGGCGCCCGTCCTGGCGATCATACGCTCCGACGATGATGTTGCCTTCCGAATCGACCCATCCGGCGAAGGTTTGCGCTCGCGCTCCGTCATGGTGGACGGCGCGGGGGTCCGAGAACCAGCACCAGGCCCCGTCCGTCGCGAGGTAGGCCGGTTCATCGGCCCGACACCCGGCCAGGCACACGATCACCCCCAGAAGAAGCAGCCGCCCCTTCGAGAGGCCGTATAGTTGTCTTTCATTGTCGGGCAGCAGTTGCTTCCGGCCGAGTTCTGAAGGGTTCACAGCAAGAGCTCCTCAGACCGAAGAAGGCGTCAACTGCATGCCACCGGTGAAGCGGGCAATACCGTCCGGATTCCACTCGAGACCCAGCCCTGGACCGTCGGGGATCCCAATCATCCCGTTCTCATCGGGATGGATCGGAGCCGCCAGGAGCTCTTCGATGTAGGGAGCCGGCGTGATGTATTCGACCCAACGGGCGCGAGGGGCGGCGGCAAGGAGTTGCAGGTCGGCCGCCAGACCGATCGCCGTGTTCCAGCCGTGGGGCACGAACAGAATCGAGTGATCGTCCGCATATTGAGCGATCCGGTGTTCCTCGCTGATCCCGCCGACCTTGGTCACGTCGGGCTGGATATAGTCCACTGCCCGTCGCTGGATCCACTCGATAAAGGACTGCCTGCGGGTAAAGACTTCACAGCCAGAAATGGGCAGCGGTGCGTTTTCGGTCAGTTTCACATAACCCTCGAGATCGTCCGGCCGCAGCGGCTCCTCAAACCAGGTGACCTGGTAGTCGGCCAGCATCCGGGCGGTCTGAAGCGCCCATTTGTAGCCGTGGGGCCAGAAGGCGTTGGACCCACCGGCGTCCACCATCAATTCGATCTCTGGTCCAACCGTTTCCCGTGCGGCCTTGACAATCGCTTCATCGGTCCGCGAGTCGCGACGGCCAAAAGGGCCCCACCCGATCTTGAACGCCCGGAATCCCTGCTCGAGCCCGTCTTCGAGTGACACACGCAGTTTGTCGGGTTCGTCCATGAGCAGCGAACCGTACGGTTTGATCCTGTCGCGGTAGCGGCCTCCCAGTAAGCGGCTGATCGGCTGGCCGGTGACCTTGCCCAGAATGTCCCAGAGTGCGATGTCGATCCCGGAAATGGCATGGGTGATCGATCCGCCCCGCCCTTGCCAGAACGTCTGCTGGTGGCAGAGCTCGCTGGTCGCCGAGGGATCCAGCGCCGAAGCTCCGATCAGAAACGGTCGCATCACTTCGATGGCGCCTCTGATCAGCTGGGCCGAAGTGTAAACGCTTCCCACTCCGGTCACCCCTTCGTCGCTGATGACTTCGACCAGGGTGTGCAGATTCTTTTCCTTGTCGAGGAACTTCTCGTGCCATCCTCCATCGGGGGTTTCCCCTCGGAGCGGAAGCAATCGGATGTCTTGGATCTTCAT
>JBFKLX010000267.1:0-6601 GCA_041630155.1 Acidobacteriota bacterium | reverse complement strand
GGCGGCCGCCTCGTGGGCGGTATTGGCCGGGACAGGGGTCTCTCCGCTGGCCGCCCTGGCCGCGCCGGTCTCTTTGGGTGCCGCCCTGGGGGCGCTCAACGGCGCTCTGTGCGCTCTGGCGCGCCTGTCTCCCATCATCGCCACGCTGGCAACCATGGCGGTCTGGCGCGGCGTCTTCCTGCTCAGCACCGGAGGCCGGTGGATCGAGATCCCCGAGCCGGGTCGGGAGCTGGCCCGGGCCGGGCTGGGCGCGATTCCCGGAACCGCCTGGCTGGCGGCGGCCGCTCTGCTGGTGGCGTGGCTGTTCCTGGAGCACCGGGTGGAAGGCCGCCGGCTGCTGGCGGCCGGGAACAACCCCCTGGCGGCGGCCTGGCACGGCATCCGCGTCGATCGCTCCCTCTTTCTCGCCTTCACCAGCCTGGGCGCCCTGGCCGGCCTGGGGGCCGTCCTCCACGCATCCCGGTACGGCCACGTGCAGAACAACACGGGCGTGGGCTTCGAACTGCAGGCCATTGCCGCCGCTGTCATTGGAGGCGCCAGAATCGGAGGAGGCCGGGGAACGATCGTGGGAGCTCTGCTGGGCGGGCTGTTCGTGTCCCTGCTGGGCGAGGTGAGGGCGATCTGGGGAGTCCACGAGCGCTGGCAGCTGATGATCGTCGGCACGCTGATGCTGGCCGTCATCCTGCTGGAGCCCTTTTTCCTCCGGCTGCTGCGGCGCGTCCGGGGTGGCCCTCCGAGGGGGGGACTCGACCTGGAGGGTTCGGCAAATGGATGAGGCAGTGGCACTGCTGCGGACAGTGGCCCGGCGGCATACCCGAGAGGTCGGGTTGGGGGCGATCTGGGTCCTGCTCCTGCTCCTGTTCGGCATTCTCTCCCCCGAGTTCCGCCACCCCTCCACTTTTCTGGATCAGAGCCGCTTCTGGGTCGAAATCGGGATCCTGTCGGCCGCCATGTTCGGTGTGGTCCTGGTGGGCGGCATCGATCTGTCGGTGGGCTCTGTGCTGGCTCTCTCGGGCCTGGTAGTGGTTCGCCTGCATGCTGAATACGGGTTCGGCATCTGGCCCGCGGCTGCCGTCGGCCTGTTGCTGGGCGTAACGGCCGGCCTCCTCAACGGCCTGCTCGTCACGCTGGGAAGAATCCCCGACCTGGTGGCGACCTTGGCCACTCTGGTGATCTTCCGGGGCCTGGCGCAGCTGGTGGCTCAGAATCGCGTCCACTCCAACCTTCCCGAGGACTTTCAATGGCTGGGCACGGGGACCCTCTTCGCTTTCCTGCCCGCCCAGTGGCTGGTCCTGCTGGCCTTCTGGAGTCTGGTCTTCCTGCTCCTCCATCGAACGCCTCTGGGTCGCTACGCCGCCGCCAGCGGGGCCAACGCGCCGGCCGCCTCGATCGCCGGGGTGCCGGTCCGGGGCATCCGGGTCGTCCTCTACGCCCTCTCGGGCTGGGCGGCGGCCGTGAGCGCTCTAGTCTATACCGCTCGTTACAACACCGCCCGAAGCGACGATGGCACCGGCATCGAACTGGATGTCGTGACTTGTGTGTTCCTGGGCGGAGCGACGCTGTCGGGAGGCAGTGGCTCGCTGGCAGGGGTCCTGCTGGCGGTCATGATCGTCGGGTCCCTGCGAACGGGTTTGATCCTGCTGGGGGTTCCGGAGAACTTCCGGCGCATCCTCTTCGGTTCGATCCTGCTGGGCGCGGTTGCGGTCAACGAAATGCTGCGCCGCCGCGCCGGCCGAGCATGAGCTGGATCCGCTCACTCACATTCGCTATCGCTTGAAATCTCCTCCCAGAGATCTCGGTAGTAATTCATGAAGCGAAGTGGATCTCCCTCTACTCCCTGGATCTCGGCCAGGGTCCAGCGATCGTAGCCGCTGTCTCTCAGGCGCTGAAAAAGTTCACGGTAAGGATACGGATCGGTCAAGTCGTGAATGTGGACGTTGCGGATGTGGGGCTGGAGCAGATCGAAATGGGGCCCCAGCTGTCCATCCTCGAGATCGGTCGGATTGCAGTTCCAGGTGACACCGACGAGGGGATGAGCGCAATGCTCCATCATTTTCTTGATGTGAGGTGGATGGCTCGAACCACGCCCGTGCACTTCCAGCCAGATTTCGACATCGTAGCTCTCTGCCTCTCGGCCCACCTCCTGGAGCGCCTCGCCGATCTGGCGCAGAGTCGTTGGCACTGGCACGCCCTCGGGAAGCCCGTTGGGCCGCACCTTGATCCCGGCCGCCCCCACGTCTGCGGCCAGTCGGATGAAGTCTCCGGCCGTGGCAATGTTGCGGCGGACCACGGCCGCCTCGAGGGCATGGAACTCACAGGTGGTGCCCAGGCCCGCAAGGGTGACCGGACTCTCCTCGAAACGGCGCCGCACCTGCAAGCGCTGGGCGCTGGAGAGCCCAACCTCGACTCCATGTTGGTGAGTCGTGCGGAGTTCGACAGCCAGGAAACGGGCCTCTTCACAAGTCCCGATGAGCTGCTCCAGACTCCAGTCCCTGGCGAGGTTGTAAGTGACCGTTCCCAGGGTGTATCGGCGGGTCGAGGCGGGTCGATTCTGAAGGCCCGTTGTCATCATGCCGGCTGCCGCGGGTACACCCAGCAGAGCCAGATTGCCCCTCAGGAACGAGCGCCGGCCGACGCGACCGGGATTTTCACTACGCCTTGCCAATGGTTCTCTGCCCCTGGAGCGTTTCACTGCTGCCTTCCTCGAGTACAAATCGGCCGCTCACCAAGAGCCGCCCCTGCCAGAGTACCAGCTGGCGGCGGTGTCCGCTTGATTACCGGCCTTCCTTCACCCAGGCTGGATTAGATGAGCGATCCCGGTGACACCGTCACGAGAGCGTTGACTCGACTTCCTGCTCGGTCCCAGCCGGCTCGTCATCGGATGCCCGGACGCGCGACCTTGGCTTGACCACCAAGACCTGACAGGATGCTTCACGAAGCAAAGACTCGGCCGTGCTTCCCATGAAGACCCGCTTCAGCCCCTTGCGCCCATGGGTCCCTACGACGATCATGTCGGCCATTTTCTCTCTGGCAAAATCGGCGATCGCAGCGGCCGGAACCCCGGCCAGGACAACGGGTTCAATCTCGAGTTCAGGCGGCAGGTTTTCCGGGATCATACCGAGCAGGCGCCGGTTGGCGGCCTCGTAGAGACGATTCATGGATTGAACCGTGGGCGTCGGGGCGGCGACGGCCGACGGGATCTCCAGCACGTGAACGAGATACAAGGTTGCCTTGCTCTCGGCGGCCAGCACGATGGCTGCTTCCACGGCCGGAAGAGAGTTGTCGGTAAAGTCCGAGGAAGCGACGATTCGCGAGAGTTCCATGGCGTCCTCCTGTGGATTTGTCCCGATCCATCTCGGGCACCGATGTTCATGCAAACTGGCAGCCAACCCGAACGCAATCAGGCCGCCCGCGCTTGTCGGCTAGTAGTAAGTCCCTTTCACGCGTGCAGGGATCGGCGACACGTCAACCGGTGCATTGAGAGCATTGCCCCAACGCTGGTGAAACTGACCCAACGCGTCGAGCGAGAGCTTCACCCGCCGGAGAGCATGCCACTCTCTTATGACTGGCAAACGGGGAGGCTCTCTCCTCCAATCACGGGGCTTGACGTTGGAGAAACGCTTCGACCGCTTCCGGCATGAAGGCATCGGTGCTGAAGGCATCGGGCAAAGCTTGTTCGAAGGTGGTCATGCGGTAGCGCCCCTGGCCGTTGGTCAGAATCAAGCTGATCGGCTCCAGGCCCCGACGACGGTTGAAGCTGCTCGACTCGTAGCCGTACTGCCGGTCGCGGTAGCTCACTCGAGGCCAGCTGCCGGGCTCACCCGCCACCACCACGGCTCTGATGAAATAGTCTCCTTCGGCGGCCGCTTGCTGGAGCAACCCCCCGATCGGATAGCGATAGTGGAAGGCTGCATCGTCGGCACCCGCCGCCCGGTAAAGATCGCCTTTCCAGGAGAGTCCCGCCGCGCCGCTATGATGCTGGGAGTCGGTGAACAGCCTGATGCCTCGCTGCTGCGCCTCCTGAGCTGCCCTGACCAGGCGTCGAAGCTCTGGTTGAGGAAGCGGGATCTCCGACTCCAAGACCTGGGGAAAGCGCTCCTCCGGGGACAGGGCTTCGGAGAACCGCCTCACGTGGACCGTATGATCTGAGGCCTGCCCGCACACCACCAGCAGGTTCTGGTAGTCGGTCGTGGCAATCTGGTAGTCTCGGCAGTCACCGCAGCTGGCGCTTCCGCCGCAGGTTCCCTCCGTATGGAAGGCGATGAACTTCACCGCTCGCGTCGCCCCGGCGCCCAGCAGGTTGGCGACGTGATTCAGCAAGGAAGTCTCCGCGTGAATCGCTTCGGGGACCTGGTATTCAGTGTTTCCGCCCGTGATGACGTGTTCCTGCCCATCCTTCTCGACCACGGTAGCGACCCGGACATGAAATCCGGACAAGGACGGGTCGGTACCGGACTGCTCTGCAGCCTCCAGGGCTCGCAAGATCTTTTCGGCCTCCGCCTCTCCCACGAGTTCTCGAGCCGATTCCGAGAGCTCCCAGCGGCTGGCGGCTTTCTCCGGCCCGGCGCAATGGAGAACCACCGATAGCAGGACCAATCCGGAAATGTGTCTCATCGTTCCCCTCCTGTCCGCTCGGCCCTGGACGACGATCCCTGTCGGCCAGCGCCCTTGCCCGACTCGGAGATGATCTCCGCGGACTTTGTGATCTGATATCTTGGCCACACGTCGATGCGGGCGCAAGTCGCGCCAGCCGCATCCGAGCCCGAGGGACGGCCCACACAGATCCGACCCCAGGCGCCATCGGCCCGGGAGAAGCACAGGGGTTCACAACATGAAAGCTCGGCGTCTTCTGATCAGTTCCGTCGTGCAGGGTTACGAAGATCGTCGGAGCGCGGCTGCGGAAGCAATCTCAGCGCTCGGCGTCGAGCCCGTATTTGCCAAGAACCCCCGCGGGCGGGCGGATGCGCCCAGACGGGCGGCTTCGAAGACACTCTTCTCCAGATGCGGCGCGGTGGTCGGCATCTATGGGCAGCGGTACGGCCGTACGGGGTCCGAGAGCGATGTCTCGCCGACTGAGGAGGAGTACGACAGGGCAAGGGAACATTTCAAGCCGATCTTCGCCTTCATCGACGGTATGGCGGAAGGTGATCTGGAACCCCGGCAGAAGAATTTCTTGGAGCTGGTGCATGATTGGGACGTGGGCGCGAGGCGGCGGGTCTTTCACAGTCTGGCGGAGTTGCAGCGACTGATCCGGGAAGCCCTGACCGAGCGTGATCTTTCGTCCCGGTACGGGAAGTTCCTGGACCGGCTGAATCAGGAGCCGGACTTGAAGGCTCAGCGTTATCGCAAAGAGAGCAAGCCGTTCGTCCCGGGGTTCGATCTGATTCTTCACAGCCCCGCTCGCCACATCACAACGTGGATGGCCGGCTACATCATCGTGATCGACGGAGATCTCTACGATCGAGACCAGCTCAGCAGTGCCGTCGACAACTGGCGCACGGAGTTGCCTCGGCTGATCGCGACGAGGCTTCCGAAAGTCCGGCTCACTTTCTCAAAGGTTCTGATCGTGGTCGACGACAATCCACACGGTCATCGGGCCCGGGTTCTAAGGCGGAGCCCCTCCAAGTTCGCTGTGGACTTCTTTGACGAAATACTGGTCGACCTGAGGCGCGCCAGGGTCGATCTTCCTCCCGGACAAGACTTCGCGTACCACTCGCTGAAGGACGTCTTGGAGGATTTACTCGCTGACCATTTCACGACCTGATACAGCAGCGCGAATCACGACGGGTTCGTCTCCCTCGTGGTTGGGTCGACCCCTCGCGAGGTTGCCTCCCGAGTGTGGCTCGAGACAAACTTGTTCCGCGTCCGGCTGGCGGTCGCCGACGGCGGCCTCCGCAACCCGGGAGGAACTCAATGAAACGAATAGGAGTCGCGCTGGCCGTATTCTTGACTGTCCTGGCCTGCTCCTCTCCGGAACCTGGAGAGGCCCGCCTGCGGATCGGCCTGATGCCCAAGCTGGTCGGAATTCCCTACTTCAACGCCTGCGAAACAGGGGCTCGGGAGGCAGCCGATGAGCTGGGGGTGGAGCTGGTTTACGACGGCCCGGACACGGCCGACTCCAACCGCCAGGTCGAGATCCTCAACTCCTGGATCGTGCGGGGCTTCGACGTGCTGGCCGTAGCGCCCAACAATCCCGAAGCGGTCGCACCGATCCTGCAACGAGCCCGCCGGCGCGGGCTCAGGGTGATCAGCTGGGATACCGACGCGGCGCCGGAGGCTCGAGAGTACTTCTGCAATCAGATCGCCAACCAGGAGATGGGTCGAGCACTGGTCGAGATCCTGGCTGCGGAGGCCGGCGACTCGGCGCGCGTCTCTCTGGTCTCGGGAACCGAAACGGCCTCCAATCAGAACGCCTGGATGGCAGCCATGCGGGAGTATGCAGCCGTGCACTATCCGGAGATGGTGTTCGTCGACCCGGTCGAGTATCCCGGAGAGGACGACGCTCGAGCCTACCAATCCGCCTCGGGAGTCTTGAAGCGGCCCGATCCCCCCGATGCCATCGTCGGACTGACCAGCGTGTCGGCCCCCGCGGTGGCCAAGG
>JBFKLX010000266.1:0-6662 GCA_041630155.1 Acidobacteriota bacterium | reverse complement strand
TTCGCAGTCTTTTTGTCGGAAGTGATTTGATCTTTCATGACGATTCAATATTCAAGTAATTAATGAAGGACTTTTTCTGATGGTGGGGTACTAGTTTTTCTTTCTCGTTATTTTCCTGGATGAATAACACTGTTCGCGCACCGTCCACATCTGCGCTCTTCAAATGAATGAGCTGTGGAACTCGCCTTTTCGTAGATTCGAAATCGGTCGATGCCCGCCCGCTTCAAGCGAAATCCCATCAGCAGGCCGGACATATCCGCTCCCACGCCGACGTCCGGTGGCTCCCTTTCCGCCTGGCGGGTCTCCTGCTGACTAGAGCGCGTCGTGATGCCGGCTCCAAACACTTTTGCCGGAGGCAGGTCCAGGTAATGGTTCAACGCCTCTCCCCCCAATGCCCCGCTAGACGATGTATGGAGCGGGAAAGTTCACTCCTCCGAGCGACGTTTCTCATTCCGGCCCACGGCTCAACGATCCACGGATATGGGGCTCGCTCGACGACGCCTCTTCAGGAAACGTGAAATCCAAAAGCTCAGCCGATCCTCGAGTCAATGACGATAAACAGCTTACGCTTTTGCGTATCACGGCTGTTCGGCCTCGACGGACGGGAACACTTCTCGATGAGCGGCCGGATGGCTCCGCAGGTTGTCGGTTTCAAGTTGGATGGGTGGGCTTGAAGCCGAACCCACCGATCGACCATGATGGTCCCGAGGCAGGCAATGATGACCATCCGCTGGATCCGTTTCGGGATTGTCGCCGGATTGGCGGCATCGACCATTTATCCGCTTCTGATCGTGGGCCCTTTGCCGGCCATGGTGCTGGTCATCCTGGCCGGTCTGCTCGGTCCTGCCATCGGGGTGGCCAGCCTGGGGCTGAGGGAAATTTTGCTGTTGGGGAAGGAATCCGTCTCGGCCCATTTGGCGGCCGTCTTCAACTTCGCGGCCGGCGCCCTCTTCACGGCCATGATCCTGGTCCAGCTGGCGGTCCGAATGGGGCAGGGGGAATGGGCACAACTGGTGGCTGTCTGGCTGGGTGTGGACGTTGCGTGGGACGTCTACATCGCTTTGGGGACTCTGTTGTTCGCCGTGGCCATGGAGCGTCATCCCCGCTTCGGCCGGTGGTTCGCCTGGCCGGGTCTGGTTCTCTCAGTGGCGCTTCTGGCGCTCAACTTCTACACCTTCCCGATACCGCCAGCCGAGGCCGGTCTGATCGACCTCGGCCCGGCTGTGGGACTCTGGTATCTGGCGGTGACTCTGCAGACCTGGCGTTCTCTCCCCTGGGCGCGACAGAGAGTCGTCGAAGCGTCGCGACAAGAACGACTTCCCAGGGCGTGAAACCGCCAGTCGGGGCGGCCCCATCTGCGACCTCCGCTTGCAACCTGCAGTGACCGGCAGGAACCCCTCTTCGTCTGGAACCGCCGTCTCGGGATCGGGTTTGGGAGATCAACGTTGGCTATCCGTTCGCTGCGCTCTCCGCCCACATTCGTTCTTCCTTGGCTCCGCCCCCCACCCCGAGTTCCCCGAGTTGGAGTTCCCCGAGTTGGGGACAGGGCAGATCAGACAGTTGGGGACAGGGCAGATCAGACCGCCGCGTTTCCGCGCGAGACGAACTGGGGACAGGGCAAATCTGAGCCGAGACGAACTGAAGACGAACTGGGGACAGGGGAAATCTGAGCCGGTGCCGCACCACATCACCGGGGTGGCGTCCTGGTTGGCCAGGGACAGGGCCTAAACCTGTTGTTGCTGACCTGTCACCGCCACACGCAAATGAATCGACCCGCAAACGACCCAAGTGTTGGAATCAGTCGATCGGTCTGAAGTTGGGATCGGTCCGAAGTTGGGGAAAGGGCAAATTCGAGCCGGGCTCATTCGCGTCAGCGTCAGCGGGGACGAGGGCCGGACCGGTGAGAATCCGAGTCGGAGACGGGCCAGCCGCGAAACGACCACTCTGCTCAGCGAATGTCCGCGGTGGGGACAGGGCAGATCTCACCCGCCGACAGAGCAGATCTCACCCGCCGGGGTGGAGCCGCCAGCCGGTGAACTATCGTCCGCCAAGATCCGGGAAATCGAGGGTTGGCGTTCCGGGTGAGTTGGAATCCGTCGGCCGGGTCACCCGTGCTGGGTCGATTTGACGAATCGGCTGCCGGCTGAAGCGGCCAACTGAGCCCCCCCGATCCTATCGAATGGGAAGCTCTTCTTGTGAGCTTCGTCTGGCTGTGCCAGAATCGCGACCCGATGGAGGTTCCAGAGCGCTGGAAGAAGCTCTTCGTGGCGGTGGGTCTCCTGCTTCCCCTCCTGGCAATAATCTGGTCGCTGGCCAAAGTCCCCGATGCTGCGGTGGACGGGGATCCGGCGCTCTTGGAGTTGGGTACCCGGCAGACTGCTCGCGGTCACAACCTGCTGGGCCCGTATTCTCGCTATCAGTTCAATCACCCTGGGCCCGCTTATTTCTTTTTGATGTTGCCTTCGTACTATTTGTCGGGTCAGCGCCACGGGAGCTTCCTGTTGACCGCGGTCGCTCTCAATCTGGTGGCCGTGCTGCTCATTTGCCTGGTTGTTTGGCGGGAGCGATGGGCCGTCGTGCTGGGCTCTGGGCTTCTCCTCTCTCTCTTTCTGGCTTCTTTGGGAACTGACAAACTATACAGCGCCTGGAATCCGGACATCCCCTTGCTGGCGTTTGGAGCAGCCATCTTCAGCTTCGCAGCAGCGGCTGCCGGCCGCAAGGCCTACCTTGTCCCCGCAATCGGACTGGCAACGTTGGCGGTTCAGAGCCATGTTGCGTTCGCCGCATCGGTGGGCTTGGTAGCGCTGACGACAACCCTGGCACTGAGTCTTCCGTGGTTGGTGGGTGTTCGACAACGAGACTGCTGGGACTGGCGCGTTTGGGTCGCGTTGCTGGCATTCTTGACTGTGCTGTGGCTACCGCCCCTATGTGAGGAACTCATCTCTGAAAGGGGGAATCTCACTAAGATTGTCTCCTTCTTTACCTTGCCCCACTCTCACCCGAGCGTTTCAGCCGGCCTGAAGGTTTTGGGAGATCAGGTCTCTGATCTCCTTCCCGCTCTGTTTCCGACACGATTCTTCGGCATTTGGCCATTGGCGGCAATCGTGTTCGGCTGTTCGGGCGGTTACCTGTTCGCCCGGCGACGAGGCGATGCCTTGGCTGCATCTCTCAACTTGCTCTGCCTGGCGGGTCTGGTCGGCGCAGCTATCTCAGTCAGCCGGATTGTCGGCCCGATCCACGAACATCTCGTCGCATGGACGCGCGTGCTGGGTCTGGTGGGCCTGATCGCTCTGGTGGCGGCGTTCGCCCCTCCGCCGGACAGGACGAATGTTGAGATCCGCCGGGCGTCATCCCTGCTTTTTGTCCTTCTTTTCCTGTTGGTTTCATTGTCGTCCTTGAAGGTGGCCTGGGCTCCGAATCGCTTCGAAGATTGGCCAAACATGCCCAAGCACAGGCAGATCGCCGAGGTGGCTGAGCTGACGAAGACGCGCCTGGAGCAAGCCGGCATTTACGCTCCAGAGGTGAGGATCGCGGCATCTCCCGCCTGGCCCGCAGCGGCAGGAGTGCTACTCCAATTGGACAAAAAGCAAACGAGTTTTTGTGTGGAGGACGCCTGGTTGTTCCTGTTTGGTCGCGGGTTCGCCTGCCGGGAACCGAGCGACACCTTGCTGATCTTCGGCGACGCGCAGTTCCGGAAAGCGGTTGCGGAGGATCCCAGATTCGCTCCGATTGCCGAGTGGGACGAGGGAGCCGTCTTCTTTGGAGAGAAGCAAGCCACTCCGAGTCTCATCGACTTTTCCGGGCCCGAGTCGGTGCTCTATTTGACGAGCGGCTTCGCAACGCAGCAAAGCTTCCAACCAGGGCGAGGTCGCTGGTCCGTCGGGTCCGCATCCACAATGACTGTGCCCCTGCAGGAAAGCAGAGCCCATCAGTTGACCATCTCAGCACATCCCTTGCCAGTTGCGGGGCGGGTCCAGCGGATCAGGGTGTCCCTCAACGGCTCCCAACTCACTGAATTCCCTCTCGTCGATCGAGAAGTGTCGTACTCGATACACCTGCCGGCTGGGGCAGTGCGGGCCACGAACGAGCTTCGATTCGAATACGGGTACTCGGAACCGCCAATGCTCCATCAGCGGGATTCCACCGACTGGCGTCCACTCGGTGTCTTCTTTCGTTGGGCCCGGCTTGTCCCAGTCCCTGCCGAGCGATCCGGCTAGTTTTGTGCCTGCTCCTGCGCTGACGTGGCTCCGGAGTTGCGTCGCTGTTCCCCGGGGACAGGGGACAGGGAAGCAGCAGAGCAGCCGCCGGGACAGCAGCCAAAAACACCCCGCCCCCGCCCGCTCTCGCCCTGCCCCCCCGGGGACAGGGCACGAAAAGCCGACTGAAATCCACCCGTTCGTCGGGTGCGGTTGGAGGAACAGACTGAAAGAATCGCCTATAATCAGAGAATCCATTCGTAGTTCAAACCAAGGAGGAAGGGCTCCCAAGTTCGGAAGCCTCGATACCTGGGCCTGGTGACCGAAAAGATCAGGAGGTGCTTTGTGCCATTGTCGCGCCAAGCTTCTATCCGCAACCGAACGATCTGTGCCGTATTGCTGGCGTTTGCTTTGTACCCGCTCGCCCTCGGCCAGAGCGGCTTCGACGACGACCGGGTTATGCTCCAAGGCTTCTACTGGGAGTCTTATCGTCATGGTCGTTCCACCCAATTCCCAAACTTCGGTGAAAAGCGCTGGTACGAGATCGTCCGGGAGCTCGCACCTGCGATCCGGGAGGCCGGATTCGATCTCATCTGGCTGCCGCCGCCTTCCTACGCCGGCGAACTCAGTGCAGGGTACAACCCCAAGGAGTATTTCCGGCTCGACAACAGCTATGGCAGCTTCGAGCAGCACCGGGACATGCTGGAAGATCTGCTGAACAACGGGATCGAGCCCATCGCAGACCTGGTGCTGAACCACCGAGACGGCTCGAACGGATGGGCCGACTTCGAGAACCCCGCCTGGGGCGTATGGGCAATCTGTGAGACGGACGAAGCCTTCCAGACTCAGGAATCAGGTGTCGCTGACACGCCCAACGATCAGAAGGGTCGGTGTGAGGAGCGCCCAACGGAATACACCAGTCACGGTGGCACCACCCATCAGTACGAGAGCTTCAGGGACCTCGCCCACACCAATCCGGAGGTCCGGCAAGACATTGCGCGCTATTTGCTCCAACTCAGATCCTTTGGCTATCGCGGATGGAGATATGACATGGTGCACGGCTACCATGCCAAGTGGATCGCATACTACAACCGTATCAGCAACCCGACGTTCTCGGTGGGTGAATATGATTGGGGTGCACACAATGAGCAGCGAGGCTGGATCTGGAACACGGCGACAAACGCTGACGGTGCCGATAGGCTCAAGTCCGCCAGTAGCGTGTTCGACTTCACCACGCACTTTTCATTGAAGGCGATCCGAGAGGGACGCTACTTCGCTCTCTATGGGCTCGGTAACGGCATTGGGATGGTAGGCGATACGACCGACGGCCTTCCCTGGAAAAACCGCTCGGTTACCTTTGTCGAAAACCACGACACGGGTTACCGCACAAACGAAGACGGCACACCCCAAGAACACCACCTGTTCGACTCCTTCGCCAACGGCTGGCAGGTCGAGCAGGCATACGCTCAGATCCTGACCCACCCTGGAGTCCCGTCTGTTTTCTGGAAGCACTACTTCGACTGGGGGCAAGATTTACGCAACAAGATCAGGGCTTTGATCAATGCGAGAAAGGTCGCCGGAGTTCACGCCGGCAGCTCCGTTCACCTGCAAGACAATGCCCGAGCAGCAGGAGTTTACGCGGCCCGCGTAGACGGGCGCAGCGGTGAACTTTACGTGCGCGTCGGCGGCAGCGACGAGCAGTGGGAGCCGAGCTTCTCGGGATACACGGATTATCGTGAGTACGCTCGCGGAGCTGGCTGGAAGGTCTGGGTCAGACTTCCCGGAAATCCGGAGTTGCGGCAGGCCGGACACGGGGGTGCTTTGCAGGTGCCCCTATACACTCCCCCGCAGACGATCACTGTGCCGGATGAGCCGCCAGGATGAACCGATAGTAATCCCCAAGTCCGGCCTCGGCCCTGCCTCCGACCAGAAGTTGCTCTGCTCGTGGGGAATATCGAATTGCGTCCATCCTATCCGAAAGAGTCGGCAGCCCGGTGATTGGGAAGTTGGCTCTCGGTTGAAGCCGGGGGACATCGCGATTCGAAAACCAGCCGTGGCGACCTCGGCAATATCATCTCTTCGGTCTGACGGGCTGCTGCGTTCTCGAGAGGCAACGCGCTGAGGCTTTTGGACAGCTCCTTGGTCTGGCAGTTCAGGAGGCCTTCGAAATCGCAGCCCCGGCCGGGAGGTTTGGTTTCGACGTGAACACGCATCGCTGCTGCTCCGAGCTTTGCTACTTCGAGTTTTCGGGCGTTGATTCACACACTGATTCCAGCCACCTCGCTCCCAGTGGGTTTGTTTCCCGCCGTGGAACAACAGTGTTTCGGCATTCGGTGGATTCGACGCTCGTCTCTCACCAGCAGTGGTCTAGGAGCGCCGTCGCCGCGGGCTGTGGAAGATTCCCCCCAGGTGGGAGATGGGCTGGCGTTTGCGCCGGTACAGTCCCCGCCGCCAGTAGTCCTCCAG
>JBFKLX010000265.1:0-6858 GCA_041630155.1 Acidobacteriota bacterium | reverse complement strand
CAGGTACGGCTTGGAGTTGGGGACAGGGCATGATGATTCCGCTGCTGGCGGACCGGAAATGCCCCCTGCCTGCGGGTCGCAGCTTTGGATTCCCAGGGTCTCGCCGGTCGGACGCGGCCCACGGCCCGTTGCGCTTCGGAGGTTTCACGACTACCCCTGACATGAAGCGCGACAGGGAATTGGGGACAGGGCAGAGAACTGGGGACAACTGGGGACAGGGCACGATGATTCCGGGCAGGCAGGCATGGGGACAGGGCACGATGATTCCCGGGCACGATGATTCCCACCTGCTGGCCCCGATTGGCTCGGAATTGGGGACAGGGCACGATGATTCTCACCTGTCGGCGGCCCTGCGATTGGGGACAGGTGCGGCTTGGAATGAGTTGGGGACGGGGCACGATGATTCCGGGGCAGGTACGGCCTGGAATTGGGGACAGGGCACGATGAGGGCACGATGATTCTGGCATGGCATGACAGCAGCATGGGGACAGGGCACGATGATTCCCACCTGTCGGCGGCCCTGCGGTATTGATTCCTCTGGCCGCCCCGAGCGTCGTCATTGCGCGGGACCGACTGGGATCTCCTGTCCGAACTGAATCAGGTAACCGTTGTTGTCGTAGATGGCGAACTCGCGCATACCGTAGTCGAAGTTCTCGATCGGATAGCAGATCCTAACGGCGCCTTCCAGCTCCCGCCAGGCCGCCTCGACATCGTCTGTTCGAATGTAGAGGGAGCCGGTCAACAGAGGCCGTTCGAAGGGCAGGTGTTGATTGGGCAGGGCAAACATGATCTGCACACCGTCGCGCCTGACCGAGGCCCATCCCCACTCTTCACTGAAGGACTCACAACGGAACCCGAGGCGGGTCGTGTAGAACTCCACCGAGCCCGGCAGATCCCGGGTGTACAGCATGGGAGAGACTTCACGAAATCTCATGCCGCTTTCCCCTTTTGGTGGTTGTCACTCGAGGGTTCCATGGTAGCAGCCAGTGGCCGGGGCGGGCAGGACACGGCGTGGAAGTCCAAATCACGGCGAAGGAGAGGGTTCATCCGCGCCTGAGGAGGTCAGGAATGTGGTTTCCTGGAGACCTCGGCTATAATTCGCGCCGTACCGCCCTGTGAAGGTGTGGACCTGGAGCCCTGGCCGAGGACTCGCCCCTCGGGAGCAGCCGGGGTGTGGTTGGGAAGCAAGAACGGAGAGAACGATGAGCGTTCGCCTGAGCTTGATGATGTTTCTGGAGTTTTTCGTGTGGGGCGCCTGGTATGTCACCGTGGGCAACTACATGACCCGAATCGGGATGGCCGAGCAAATCTTCTGGGCCTACACCGTCTCACCGATTGCGGCCATCGTGTCGCCGTTCTTTCTGGGGATGATCGCCGACCGGTTCTTCGCCACCGAGAGGGTGCTGGGTTGTTTACACCTGCTGGGAGCCGCCTTCATGGTGGCGGCGCCGCTGGTGGCGGAGGGTGAAGGCGCGTCCAGCACCCTGTTCGTGCTCCTGCTCCTGGGACACATGTTGTGCTACATGCCCACACTGGGCCTCGCCAATTCGCTGGCGTTTCATCACATCACGAGTCAGGAAAAGCAGTTCCCGCTCATCCGGGTGTTCGGAACGATTGGTTGGATCATCGCCATCGTTGTCGTGAGTGGCTTGCTGCACGCCGATGAGACGGCCATTCCGCTGTACACCGCAGGGATCGCCGCAGCTCTGCTGGGAGTCTACAGTTTCACCCTCCCGCACACTCCGCCACCGGCCGCGGGCGAGAAGGTCTCGCTCCGCAAGATTGCGGGGCTGGACGCGCTGGACCAGCTGAGAAGCCGACCCTTCAACATCTTCGTCATCTGTTCCTTCTTGATCTGCATCCCACTGGCCGTCTACTACGCGTACGCCCCGGTCTTCGTGAACGCGGCTGGAATTGCCGACCCGGCCTTCAAGATGTCGTTCGGACAAATGTCCGAGGTCCTCTTCATGCTGGCCATGCCGCTCTTGTTCGCCCGGCTGGGCGTCAAGTGGATGCTTCTGGTGGGGATGTTCGCCTGGGTGCTGCGCTACGCGTTGTTCGCTCTGGCTGCTCCCTCCAGCGTGTTCTGGATGATCATCACGGGGATCGTCCTGCACGGGGTCTGCTACGACTTCTTTTTCGTCTCCGGGCAGATCTACGTCGACAAGAAGTCGGTGCCGGAGATCCGGGGACAGGCGCAGGGTTTCCTGGTGCTCGTCACCTACGGGGTCGGCATGCTGATTGGAACGCAGGTTTCCGGCCTCGTCTTCAATCGCTTTCTGAGCAGCGGAGCCGATACTCTTTCGGCCCAACAGTGGCAGAACTTCTGGGGCCTGCCGGCCGTCTTCGCGGCGGCCGTGATGCTGTTGTTCGCCCTGACGTTCAAAGACACCGTAAGCCCTTCAGAAGGCGGGAGTGCGGCCGCCCCGGCTTCGGCCACGCGAGAGACTCATTGAACCCGAATCTGCTGTGAGCTCGGCGCCACCCCGACAGGCACACCGTCACCGCCAGACGAAGAAGTCTTCCCGCACGCGCTTCAGCTCGAACAGGGTGGCGATCAGCTCCTGTTTGGCGCCCGCGCGATGGGGGTTGAAGAACTCCCAGACGATTTCGCCCTGGGGGTCCACTTCGAAAGCCCTGCCTTTGTCACTCTCCGTGATCAGAGTGTTGCCGTTGGCCAGCCGCTGACTGGTTCCGCAGGTCGGCGTGAAAAAGTCGGACTCCGCCGTGGCGGGATACTGCCATGCCACCTCCAGGGTCAGCGGGTCGAACTCGATCACTTTGGACTTGCCGAAATGGCCCCAATTGTCCAGCAGCAGCAAGCGGCCGTTGGGAAGCAGGCGCGGGTCGTGCTGTCCCCGGAAAGCGGGCCGCCCATCTCCGCGCAGGGCCCAGACCACCTTTTTCTGCTCCGGGTCCAGGACGAAGAGGGTGTCCAGAAAGAAGCTCGAAAGCAGGACGTTGCCGCGCCGCAGCCAGGGCACCCGATCCGCCCGGAGGCCGTCCAGGATTTGGAGGGAGTTGGTGTGGAAGAGGTCCCCTTCCTGCCTCATTTCTTGCAGCAGGGCTTCGTAGGAAGAGCCCTCGAAGGCCTCCAACAGTGAGATCTCCTCGATCAGTTCGCCACTCGGAGAGAGGCGAGCCAGCCGGTCTTCGAGGACGGGTCGACTCTCGTCGACTCCAGGGAGGATCTTCGAGTGGCGTGTGAGCGTCCAGATGGTTCCATCCTGGCCGACGATCGCTTGATGGTGAACAGCCCCCGGGTAAGCCCAGCGAAGATTGGAGTGCTGGTCGAGGCGGATCAGTCCGATCCCCTCGAAAATCGCCAGGACGTCGCCGTTTGGAAGCCATGTGACGCGCCTCCAATAGCTGCTCTGGTGAGTGCCCCGCTGCTCGGGCCAGATGGAGTCGATGGGAAAGGACCAGCGGTGCTGGACTCGCCCGTCCAGGTCTGTCAAGAATGCCTCCGCGGCGTGACCGGAATTGAAGAGGTTCAGGCCAGGCTGGACTCGAGGGGCCTTGAAGACCGTCACACCGTGCTTTTCAGGGGCCGGCTGCGTTCCTTGCAGGTAGCCCAGAGCCACCAGCCGCGACATTGCTTCCCGCTGTTCCAAGCTGAGGGTCTGGTTGGGTTCCTGGAGCGGATGCCACCGTCCCGTTGCGTCCTCCCCCGCAGGCGCCCTGGAGAACCCCTCGGGTTTCGGGTTCCGCTGAGCAGCGGCTTCGTGCTGGCTGTTCCTGCAAGCAGAGATCGTCGCGGGAAGCATCAGCAACGTCCAGAGCGGGATGGACGAAATGAGCCGCAGCCACTTTCGACTTCGGCGGTGACTGCAGATCTCCATGCCCCCCATTTTCAACCAGTCCACCCGCAGCTTCCAGTCGGAGGGCCAACGACTTGCCGCAGGGCAGCCCCCTTCAATCGGCCGCACCCCGGCCCGCGCCGGCAACCTGGTACAGCTCGATCACAAGTCGTCCCACGGCTGTCCGGCCCCGTTGTTGCGCATCCGATGGACGAAGGCAATTCTCCCCGCCGGGTCGATCACGAAATCGCCGCCGAGCTGGAACATGTCGGGCGCGAAGCCCGGGAAGCGTTCACCCCGCAACAGGAGTCGCAGGTAGTGCCAGTTGAGGGAGGGGGAGAGCATAGCGCCAAACAGGTTGGTACGTCCCGGGCCCCAGTTGGCATAGGTTTGGCGTGAGGCGTCCAGCAGCAGCGGGAAGGGTAGCGGGAGATCTCGCAGGAGCTTCGCGCCCAGCAGGCTGGGATCATCGTAGGCCACCCGGACTACTGCCGCCGGAATGCTCCGGATTTCGTCCTGGCGCTGCAGCACCTCGACCAGGTGCGTTCGGCAGAACGGTCAAGCTGCATGGCTCAGGAAGGAGACGAGAAGGGGTTTGCCCCGCAGGTCGGCCAGCGAGAAGGCGCGGCCCTCGGAATCCGGCAGGCTGAGCTCGGGGGCCGGATTTCCGATTCCCCAGTCGGTGTTGAAATCAGCCACCTTGGCTCCTGCGGCTCGAGAACCGCGGACGGCTTTTCGACCGCCGACCGCCTGGCCGATGCACCGGAAAGCGCCCTGGCCGGCGCCGGAGGGCTATCCCAAGCCGGAGCCCGGGCCCAACTGTGCTTCGATGTCCTGATCGGTCAACCGGCGGAACGACAGTTTGTATCCTTCGTAGATTGCGATTCCGTAGAAGAGCAGATCGATGGGGCTGAAGGAGGCCACCATCAAATCGGTGACCGCTTCCAGGTTCAATCCGGTCAGGACATCCAGAAACGGGATGCTCTCGTAACCGGCAATCAAGCCGCACACGGCCAGCAGATTTCCCGCCAGACAGCCGATCAGCGCCAGGACGGCGCCGACAATACCGAAGACTTGATCGATCCCTTTTCCGAAGTGGCGGACGGCGATTCCGACCAGGAAACCCACACCCACGGCCATCCAGCCGATCTGATAGCCGGTGGCCACGGTGACGACGGCCCACACGCCGGCGCCAACCAGTGCGGCGATGACGCCCGCCCCCGCTCCTCGCGCCAGATCCTGTTCGGCCTTCAGCCGATTGAGAGCGTATTGCAGCTGGGTGTCGTCGAAACCCGAGGGGGTTGCCTCGACAGCCTCGGGGCCAGGCTCTTCGCTCATTCCGCACCTCGCTTTCGGCCAGAGTGACAAACAGTGCTTGGGAAGCGGGCCCTGGGGGCGCCGCTGCCCCGGGACTCCAGAGAGCTATATCATTGCGGGCTCCGGCGGGCAAGAAAAAACCGGGCAAATGCCCCAGTACCGGGATCCGTGATTGCAGCGTGCAGATGTTGCCAAAGCACCCCTTCTCGGGGGGGTTCGAGGCCCGCGAAGCTGGGGACGGCTCGCACTTCCCGGGCGCTCTTTCGTCTTCGAAAATGTTTTGGCAGCGCTTCCCAGGGGACTTGGGTTGCGCCGACTCCGGGGAGGGGACGCCCTTCAACTGGCGATTTCACGTTTGATGACCAGCCGCTCCCAGGCTTCTCTATCGAGCGGTCGCACCCAGTCCCGGCCGATCCGTTCCCAGTCGGGATCCTCGGGGTCGAGTCCGAGTTCGTGGATGGCGCCCGCCTCGGCGACGAAGACTTGGTTTTGGTAAGGAAGCAGATAGCCCCCTTCGGCTTCGAGCGAGGTCCGTGCAGCCTCGTAGGACGTGAACCAGCGGTTGAGAAAGGCATCCATGCGAGGCACGTACATCAGGGGTCCTGGGTCAGTTGGTTTCGACACGGTCACCTCCCGCGACATCAGCCGGAGGAATCTCCTCACAGGGTCCCGGCATTGGGATTTTACCGCGATTTTCGGGCATGGGCGCACTCCGAGCCCGCTGGTCCTGCCCTTTCGGGGCTTCCAGACTCGCAGCAGCCGGCCGGCGAGGTGAAACATTCGAGCCTCGCGACTGGAACTTGGATTTTGGCGCCCGGCTCCCGCCAGGCGCTCCCCTGTATTTCCGCGCCTCCCTGAGGATGCTAGAATCCGCCTGACTTGGCACAACCGAACGCTCGAGATTCCGGCTCACTGGGTCTGTGGACCTGCACGGCCCTGGTGGTCGGCAACATGATCGGCTCGGGGATCTTTCTGCTTCCGGCCTCGCTCGCGCCCTACGGTGCCACCAGCCTGTTGGGCTGGATCTTTACCACTGCCGGCTCGATCCTGCTGGGCCTCAGTTTCGCACAGATGAGCCGCCTGATCCCCCGAGCCGGGGGGCCCTACACATACACCCGCGAGGGGTTCGGGGACTTCGCCGGCTTTCTGGTGGCCTGGGGATATTGGATCTCCATCTGCGCGGGAAACGCCGCCATCGCGGTTGCCTTTGCCGGATACCTCTCGGTCTTCTTTCCAGCCCTGGCGGAGAATCGTGGTGCGTCTGCCCTGGCCGCGCTGGGGGCGGTGTGGTTGCTGACGGGGATCAACACCTGGGGAGTTCGTGAAGCGGGCCGTCTTCAGCTGGCCACAACGGTTCTCAAACTGCTGCCCTTGATCGCTCTGGGGAGCCTGGGACTCTTCTCCGTGCGGGGAGACTATTTGTGGCACATTCCGGAGGGCCACTCGATCGGCTCGGGGCTGGCCTCCACGGCGGCCTTGACGCTGTGGGCCTTTCTGGGCCTGGAATCGGCTACGGTGCCGGCTGACCACGTCCGGGATCCCGCTCGCACCATTCCCCGGGCGACCCTGCTCGGAACGCTGGCGGCCGCGTTGGTTTACGTGTGCAGCACTGTGGCAGTGATGGGTCTGGTGGACTCGGCTGAGCTGGCTCGATCGGCCTCCCCGTTCGCCGAAGCGGCCGGCCGGCTCTGGGGACCCGCAGGGACGGCACTGATTGGAGCCGGCGCCGTGGTCGCCTGCT
>JBFKLX010000264.1:0-6886 GCA_041630155.1 Acidobacteriota bacterium | reverse complement strand
CCCACTCGGTTTCCGGGGGCCGGCTGCTGCTTCGAAACGCCCGCAACATACGTTGCTGTATTTATGGATCGGGGTAATGAGGGGCCAGGCCGAGTTTCTCGACCAGGGTCCCGGGGCCCGGACTCGAAGAAGAGTCCTGACCACCCTGTGATCCTGTCCTTTTCTCCGGAATCGAAATCTCAGTTTGGACAGGATCACAGGATTGACAGGAACGGGTCCAACACTTGGACCAGGCGGGCGCCTGGTTCATCCGAAGGTGTCATGCCCTCGGTACTTTGGTCCGCAAATCCGGTGGCGCATGCGGACGCTGGTGGTCCCGGTCCCATCCACTTCGATCCGCAATCCCTGTGCTCAGTTCAGCGGCGGGATGCGCAGCACCTGGCCCGGATAAATCTTGTCGGGATCGGTCAACATCGGCTTGTTCGCCTCGAAGATCACCGGGTACTTCATGGCGTTGCCATAATAGTCTCTGGCGATCTTCGAGAGCGTGTCGCCCCGCACGACTGTGTGGAAGCGGGCTTCCGGCTCCGGAGTGACCACCTGGATGCGGTCGTCGACTCGAGCGACTCCTTCGGTGTTACCAACCGCCAGGATCACCTTTTCCCGTTCCGCCTGGGTTGCCGTCTTGCCGTGCACTACGGCCTGGCCGTCGCTGTACTCGACCCTGAGGTCCTCGATCTTCAACTGGTGACTTTCGACTTCCTTGACCAAGGCGGCGGACATGGCTTTTTCTGTTTCAGCTTTCACTTGCTGGGGAGGCTTGGAGGGTTCCGGCGCCACCAGTCCCAGCTTGCGGCCAGCTTCCTTCACGAAATCGAACAAACCCATGGTCACTCGTCCTTTCTGTTCCATTCTCGAGATCGCTTCACCCCGGAGCAGCTGAGCAAGGCGCCCCGGCAAAGCTCATAGAATAACAGGTTCGAGCGAGTGATACGAAATGGTTCGGCGACGGTTCTGAAGAAATCCGGAGCGCGAAGGAGCAAAGAACTCTTGGTCAGCGGACTTCTTTCGGATTTCGAGCTTCGCCTCTGGTGCCGCTTCAGTTCTCGAGCAGGCAGAATTCTCTTTCGAAGTTGAGGGGGAGCCAGTCTCCGGAGGAGCCCGAACGATTTTTGAGCAGACCGATTTCGAATGGAGTGACCGGCGGCAACTGCTCCGCAAAAAGCTCGGGGTGCAAGGCGGCATAACTGAACAGCCCCAGCATCAAGTCGGCCTCCTGGTCCAAACCGTTGGGAAAATCCTCGAGGGTGGGGCGAAGTTGATTCAGCGTCTGTACGGTTCGAGCATCGGCCCAGAGGGGACCGGAAGTCGGCTCGGCGGCCAGCCAATTCTCCCCGGCCAGTGACTCGAGCTCGGGGATGGGACGCCTCTCCAATCGCACAGAGGCCAGGACCGGACACGTGTGTTCGACGGCCAGGCCCTTGAGTCTGCGGGAGACCGGCAGTTGCGGGGTCAGGGTTGCCGTTGTGGGGAAGAAGAGCTGGTCGGCCGAGTCGATCAGCACACCTCCCAGCGTTGAGGTCGCGGCCAGTCCCTGCAAGTGTTTTTCCAATTCATGGAAAGTCCAGCCGGGGCGGAAGACGACGTGCAGACGCTCTTCCCAGCCCCGCAAGCACTCACGGGCATTCTCCAGTACCTCCACCTGGGCCAGGGTGACATCGGCGGAGGGCTGGGAGCGGTTTTCGAAGTGTTCGCGTACTTGTGCCAGAGTCCAGCCTTCGCCTGCGACGGCGGTCAGAAGGCTCAGGAGCCGTTGGTAGATCTGCACCTCCGACTCGTCGAAGCTATAGAAGACGAAGTTCTCCTCTGTGCTGTAAAGCCAGTACACCAGCAGGCCAACCAGCATCGAAGTCTTGCCGTGATCCGGAGGCCCTCCCGCCACGATCAGTTCGCCCGAGCGAAACCGGACGCCCTGAGCATCCAGCGCATGCCAGCCCGACGCCTTGGCCGAGGCATCGGACCAGCTCTGTTCTTCGAGGCGATCGACCGAGAAGCGTTGGGGCGCCGACCCGGCCGGCTTGAGCCCCGGGAGCAGCCGGGACTCCTCGGGCAGAGACGGCTCCTGGGCTTCCGGCAAGGCGGGACGAAGCTCGACCGGAAGTGCCCTCAGAAAACCGCGAGCGATCCGTTGACCGATCTCTTCAGCCGCGCCCAGGAGCAGTCCGATCAAGGAAGCCTGGGCCGTGCGGCCGCGCCCCCAGGCGTGACCTCCGAAAGATTCACCGCCGCCGAAGACGCGGGAGAGTCCCGGGAGGAAAGACTCCTTGGCCGGCGGATGCTCGGGGGAGATCATCACCTCTGCCTGCTTGATCAGCTGCCGAAACGCCTCTCCCCCATGAGTTCTGAGAAAGGTTTCGGGCGAGGCGATCTGATCCTCGGATGGGGCGAGGCGCTTGGAATCGACGGCGTAGACGGGAAACTCCGCGGCTTGCAACAGCTTCAGATTCTGAAAGGTGGCGTCCGATTTGGTGCCGTAGCTCTGGGGAGAATACGAGGAGAGCAGGGTGAGGGAGCCCTCCTCGGCCAGCACCCGGTCCAGCAGGTCGACCTGCTCGTGCGTGAGCCGGCCCCAACTGGCAATCGGGAACGGATCGCGCAGTCCGCTGCCCTGCGCCAGGAGAGCGTAGAGAGGTTCGTCCAGCAGAATCAGATCGGATTTCCCGGCCTCCTGGGCCTGGCGCAGCAGAAACGGGGTTTGCTGCGCACCCAAGGGATCCCTGTTGAACAGCACTTCACCTTTGGGCTGGTCGCTTTTTTTGGGGAGCGTGCCGCTTTCCCAACTCCAGAGATTGACGATGCGGCCGCTGGCGTCCATCCAGGGAACCACCACGCGTCCTGTCCAGCGGGGCTCGAAGAGGCCGCGGCTGCGCAGTTCCTCGAGGTTCTGGCCGGTCCGCTTCAGGTAATGGAAGACGTCGGCTGCGGTGGTGTACAGTCCCACCTCGAGCTGCCCCAGGACGGCCTCGGTCAGGCCGTATTGTTGCTGGAGATGGGTTCGCAGGCTGCGGCCGGCAGCCGACATGAGCAGAGACCGAGAAAAGGCAACGAAGATTCGCAGCAGACTGGAGCGGCGCTCCAGCTGCTCGTGCCGCTCGAAATCCTTGCTGCTCCAGTGCTGACCCCAGAGCTGCACTTTGCCGGGGTCCACGCCGGCCATTACTGCCAGCGCCTGGGCGGACTCCATCCAGGTGAGACCCTGGGACTTCTGCAGGAACTGGACGGGGCCGCCGCCGCCGCACCCGATGAAGCAAATCCACTCCAGGCGCTCCGGGTCGATCGAGAAAGCATCCTGCTCATCGCCTTCGTGGATGGGGCAGCAAGCTTGATAGTACCTGCCGTCTCGCCGCAGCCGCCGCAAGTCCCCAAAGACCATTTCCATGGTCAGATGGGGTGCGATCTCCTCGTCGACGGTCTCCCAAGGCTTGCGCAGCCTGGGATCAGCGCTCTGACTCAGATTCAGAGTGGTCATCGCAGGTATCCCTGCCAGTCACCCCCGAACTCGCCTCGGCTCTCACCGGGTCCGCAGGGCCGTCGGGGATCTGCCCATTCCCTGGAAACTGGCGGCATCATTGTACCAACGCACCCTGGCAGAGTGCGCGCCGGCAAAAGTCTCGTGAACGGTCCGGAAGAGTCGTATCGGCAACCACGCCTCAGCCCAAGCCAACCAATGCGCCCCCCAAAGCCTCGGGCCTCACAGCTCACGATACGCGCCTCAGTGAAGAAATCACCGTCAAGATGCCCGTGTCACGGTCGCCCAGTCCTCGGTACCGGGATCCGTGGTTACCGTGCTCAGCGTACGATTCGATGGGGGAGCTTCGCCAGGTCCCACTCCTTGACGAGGCCCGTGGCGATTCCCCTGGCGACGCTTTCGCCCCACAGCTCCTGGACCACGTAAAGCGCATTGTCGTAACTGGCCACACCGCCGCCCCCGGTCACGTATTTGCCGTCGCGCACGAAACTGAAGCCTTCCACCGCCTTCACATTGGGAAAATCACGGCCCAGCCTTTCGATGTCTGGCGGATAGGTCATGGCCTGGCGGCCGTCCAGCAGTCCCGCCTTGGCCAGAAAGAAAGCCCCCCAGCAATTGGAGAGGACGAAACGGGCCTGCCCGGCGGTCTTCCGGACCCAGTCGATCACCCCGGGCCGCCCGCCCAGGTCGGCCTCGAAGTTCTCGAAACTGGGAACCACCAGGATGTCCACCGTTGGATGATCGGAAAAGTCGTAGTCGACTTCGAAGCGGAGTCCTTCCACGGAAGTGACCGTCTTCTTTTCCGGTCCGACCAGGAACACGCGGACCCGGGTGTCCCCGCGGGCGTTGACGTGATCGAAAACGTCCAGGGGCGCTACGAACTCGGTGTTGTACACTCCATCGTAGACGAGGATCGCGACCTGGACCGTCGGCGCGGGCGTCTCGGCCGCCAACAGGGTCAAAGCCAACCAACAGAGCCCCGCCAGGGTCATTTCGAGACTCCTCCCAACAGGTGCACGCGCGCGAATTTGCGTTTCCCCACCTTGAGGACCGTCTCGGCACGTTCCACCATGGCCGCGGGGTCGCTGATGCGGTCGCCGTCCACCGTCACTCCCCCCTGCAGGATCAGCCGGCGTGCCTCCGATTTGGAAGAGGCCATTCGAGCCTGCACCAGGGCGTCCACCACGGACACCGTACCGGCCGGGACGGGGAGCTCCAGGGTCGGCATTTCGTCGGGGTCCTGCTTCTCCTGGAAAACGCGGGCGAAGTGGTCAGCTGCGGCGTCCCCTGCGCCCTGCCCGTGAAAATCCGCGACCAACCGGCGCGCCAGTGCCTTCTTGACATCCATGGGGTGCTGGGTTCCGGTCTCGACCTCCTGTCGAAGGCGCCGCAGCTGCTGAGGAGTCAGATCGGTGAGCAGTTCGTAGTAACGCCACATCAGCTCGTCGCTGATCGACATCACTTTGCCGTAGATTTGCTCGGGGGCCTCATCGATCCCGACGTAGTTGCCCAGTGATTTACTCATTTTCTCGACGCCGTCCAAGCCTTCCAGGATCGGTGTCATGAGCAGGACTTGAGGCGGCTGGCCGTACTCGCGCTGGATGTCGCGGCCCACCAGCAGGTTGAATTTCTGGTCGGTGCCCCCCAACTCGAAGTCGGCCTCCAGGAAGACGCTGTCGTATGCCTGGGCCAGGGGATAGAGCAGTTCGTGGATGGAGACGGGCTGCTGTTCGGCCATCCGTTTGCTGAAATCGTCGCGCTCCAGCATTCGCGCCACCGTGTAGCGGGCACAGAGGCGAACCCAGTCCTCCGAGGTCATCGCACCCAGCCAGCGGCTGTTGAAGTCGACCACGGTCTGCTCCGGATCGAGGATCTTGAACACTTGCTTCTTGTAGGTCTCGGCATTCTCCAGGACCTCTTCGCGGCTCAAGGGCGGGCGGGTCTTGTTGCGTCCCGTGGGGTCGCCGATGAGTCCGGTGAAGTCGCCGATCAGGAAAATCACCCGGTGGCCAAGATCCTGGAAGTGCTTCATTTTCCGAAGCAGGACCGTATGGCCCAGGTGCAGGTCGGGGGCCGTGGGGTCGAAACCCACCTTGACGGTGAGCGGCCGGCCACTCGCTTCGGAGGAGGCCAGTTTCAGGCGCAGCTGCTCGGCGCTGATCACCTCGGCAGAGCCCTTGGTCAAATACTCGACGCGTTCGTCCAGTGTCATCTTCATCGGCCGCTTCATTATACGAACGCGGAGTCGGTTGTGCGCCGGGAATCTGGAGGCCGCAGGTCGGGAGTGGTGCAGGGAGTCAGACAGCGATCCGCCGCCGCCTCGCTCTCGAGCCCCCCGCTCAGCGGGTTGCGCTGGAGATTGCCGCTCCAATCGGGTATCGTACTGTCTGCGATTGGTCACACGCGTCAAGACTTCGCGGCGGCAAGCAAATCGAAGAGGTTGTTCGCAATGGCAAATGCCCTGTTGGTCTATCCCAAACATCCGACCACCTTCTGGAGTTTCGACGAAGCCCTGAAGATCGTGAACCGAAAGTCCGCATTTCCTCCCCTGGGGCTGATCACGATTGCCGGGATGATGCCGGAGCGCTACCAGCTCCGGCTGGTGGACATGAACGCCCGCCCCCTGACCGACCAGGATCTGGAGTGGGCCGACATCGTCATCACCTCCTCCATGATCATTCACTGGACCTCGCTGGAAGATGTGATCCGGCGCTGCAATGCGGTCGGTGTCCCGGTTTTGAACGGAGGCCCGCTCCCTACCCAGTACGCCGATGAGATCGAGGGAGAGGCCGTCTTCTACCTGGGTGAGGCCGAAAACGGGTTTCTCGACCTGGTGGAAGAAATGATTGCCGATCCGGCTGCGGTCAAGCGCAGCAAGGTGGACCGGCGAGGTCAATTCAAGAGTCTCTCGGACACTCCAGTTCCCCGCTGGGATCTGGTGAGTTTCGAGTACTACCAGAACGCCGTGGTTCAGATGACCCGCGGCTGCCCCGAGACCTGCACTTTCTGCAACATCCCCTCGCTGTACGGGCGCCAGACGCGAATCAAGACAAGGAGCCGCATGATTCGCGAACTCGATGCGCTGTACGAGTTGGGCTGGCGCGGTGCGGTGATGGTCGTCGACGACAATTTCGTGGGCAATCGCAAAGCCATTCTCAACGCTCTCGAGGAAGAAGTCATTCCCTGGCAAAGGGAGCGAGACTACCCCTTCAATTTCTTCACTCAGGCCAGCATCCGCCTCTCGGACGACGTCCCCCTGATGGAGGCCATGTACCAGGCCGGCTTCGACGAAGTCTTCGTGGGCATCGAATCACCGGTGGCCGAAAGCCTGAAGTTCATGGGCGCCCGCAAGAACCTCCAAGGCGACACGCCGCTTCTGGAAAAGGTACACATCCTCCAGCGAAGCGGCTTCGAGGT
>JBFKLX010000263.1:0-6927 GCA_041630155.1 Acidobacteriota bacterium | reverse complement strand
GAAGCAACAGCCGGCCCCCGGAAACCGAGTGGGCCACCCTGCTGCGAGGGGCCGGACACCTGGGGGCTCGCCCGCCACCCTTCGGGCGCACGGTGGTCTCGGGCGCATCCGTCACCGTATGTACGAACGGGAGTACTAAGGTGGGAGGGAAGGGCCCAGGATCTCCCTTTTGCGAACCCGGGCCTTCCCGGAAGCGGCAGGAACCGGACGCAGCTGCAAACGCTGCACCAGCCCGCCTGGGAGCCTTTTTCGTCAGGAAATAGTAGACTCTGAGAAGCCATCGAAGCACCCCCAATGTGCTTTGGTGGTCAGGTCCTGTTAGGTGTTGCAGCACCTAGCAGGGCCGCCTTGCGGAAAACCCGCCGTTGCCCAGACACGATCCTATCATTTGTTTCCCTCGATCGCAAAGCAAAATCCGGAAAAGGACATCTATACCACGCGAGAAGTCCTCAAACTTTCTACTGACTTGAGGAACTGAAGCGCTTTCGGAGAGTGACTGTCGAAGGAAAGGCACTCGTTGAGTTGCAGGAAGCACCGCTTCGACGAGGGGTGGCGAGGTTCCGGCTTTCCCACCCGAGAATCGCCCCGCAGCCCGGGCAAGCGAAACATGGTCGGTGAGTGTGAATCCCGGCGGCGCCGGTGAGCTCTTCTGCGCAAATCGGGCCAAGACCGGACATTCGCAATCCGTGCGCCGACGCCGCGGCCCCGGCAGAAATGGTCATTTTTTGCTTGACTTTGGACTTTTTTGGATGAAAATAGACCAGATAGGTCAACCGGGGCCTATTCAGCTCTGGAAGGCAGGCTCTCGTGATTTTTCGGGGCAATTTCCCCGCAAAGACGGACGCTCAGGGTCGCATCAAGATCCCCACGGCCCACCGCAAGATCCTGGAGGGCTATGGAGTCGAGACCTACGTCACGAGCCTGGACGGGGAGAGTGTCCGGATTTATCCCATGACCGAATGGGAGGCCATCGAAGCCAAGCTCTTGGAGCCTCCCAAGATGCTGCCGGGGAAAATCAAGTTCCTGCGCAACACCAGCTTCTACGGCCAGGTGAGCAGCATGGACAAGCAGGGACGGATTTCCATCCAGCCATATTTACGGGAAAAGGCCGCGATCGAAAAAGAGGAAGTGGCCGTGATCGGGCAGCTCAATTATCTGGAGGTGTGGAACAAGGAACGCTTCCAGCGGCTGCTGGACGGCGATCCCTACACGGAACGCGACGCCCAGGCCCTGGCGGAGCTGGGAATATAGAGATGTTCATGGTGGCTACTCATCGACCCGTCATGCTCGAAGAAGTGCTGGAGCTGCTGGCAGTGCGGCCTGGAGGCACCTACGTCGACGCCACCGTCGGTTTGGGTGGACATGCCGAAGCCATCCTGGTGCGGTTGAGGGGCGAGGGACTCCTGGTTGGACTGGATCGGGATCCCCAGGCGTTGCAGCAGGCCCGCGAGCGCCTCTCGAGCTTCTCCAATTGCTTGCTCTTTCACGCCAACTACCACAACCTGCCCCACCTGCTCTCCCGCGAAGGGCTGCATATGGACGGGTGCCTGCTCGACCTGGGTGTGTCCTCGTTGCAGCTGGACGCGCCGGAGCGAGGATTCAGTTTCCGGCGGGAGGGTCCGCTGGACATGCGCATGGACACCTCGAGCGGCCTCACGGCTGGTGAGCTGGTCAATCACGCCCCGCTTCCCGAACTGGCACGGATCTTCCGGGAAAACGGTGAGGAGCCGCGTGCGGAGAGGATTGCTCGGGCCATCGTCCAGCGCCGGCAACGACAGCCATTACAGACCACCCTCGAGCTGGCCGAGCTGGTCGCGGAAGTGGCGCGGGCGCCGCGTGGCGGCAAGATCCACCCTGCGACCCGAGTGTTTCAGGCCCTCCGCATCGAGGTCAACCGGGAATTGGCCGGGCTGGAGCCGGCTCTGGAAGAGATCATCGACTGGTTGAAACCGGCCGGGCGGCTCGTCGTACTGGGTTTCCACCGCCTGGAGGACCGGATCGTCAAGAGAGTTTTTCGGCGGGCCTCTGGCAAGTGCGTCTGTTTTCGACCCGCTGACTCATGCAGCTGCCCAAGGCGGCAGCGGGTGTCGATTCTCACCCGTCGACCCCTGCGGCCCAGCCCCGGGGAGCTGCAGCAAAACCCACGTGCCCGCAGTGCCAGGCTGCGGGCCGTGGAAAAGGAGCTCGGCCCGGAAGCGCCGTCTGACAGAAGGGGGGAATGACATGGTGGATCTCCATCAGCAGCGACTGGACAATCGTCCGCCACGCGGCAACGTACGCCGCACCTCGGCGAAGGTCGCCGTTTGGGTGGCGGTCGGGGCCTTGTATCTGGGTCTGATCCTGGTCTACGTGTGGAATCACGTACAGATCCTGACCCTGCAATATGAGATCGAAGAACTGAAGGGAGACAACCAGGCTTTGCTCGAGGCCAAGGACGCCTCGAGGGCGCAACTCAAGGTTCTGGTTCGGCCGGAGAGGATCACTCTGAAGGCACGTGCCATGGGTCTCATCAGTGCCAACCAGAGCGAAGTCCGGGTGATCCAGGGCGATCTGCCACCGGCCCAAACCGAAGCGCTACGGGCGGAAGTCCAGCCTCAGCTCGTTGTCTTACATGAATGAAACCCTTGCGCGACACTGTCTCGAAATCCGCTCTGCTGGGACGCCTGCTGGTTGTCTACGCCCTGGCCATCCTCTGGTGCGGCACACTGGTGGGTCGGTTGATCTACCTTCAGGTCTACCGGGGAGAGGAATACAGGACCCAGGCTCGGCACCAGCAACAGGGCTTCGCGATCTCGAAGGGAAAGCGCGGGGAGATTCTCGACCGAAACCTCGATGAGCTGGCCATCAACATTCAGTTGTACTCGCTGACTGCTGATCCGGAGCTCATCGAAGACCCTGCCGGAACTGCCTCGGCTCTGGCTCCGATCCTGGCGCTTCCCGCCGAGCAGATCCAGACTCAGCTGGTTCCCGGGCGTCGCTTCGTGCCGCTGGCGCGCAAGCTCGTTCCCCGGCAGGCCGAGGTCATCCGTCACCTGGATCTCCCAGGGGTCTTCCTCGTCAAAGAGAACCACCGCTACTATCCGGACTCCGGACGGGCGGCAGCCGTGCTGGGATTCGTGGGACGGGACGGCGAAGGACTCAGCGGACTCGAATATCGGTGGGACGAGTACCTCCGGGAGGAGCAGAAGCGTGTCTCCCTGGAGCTGGACGCCCGGCGCAGAAGCTATTCGCGCCAGGCGAGTCATTCCAGTCGTGACGGAAACACGCTGATCCTCAACCTCCACGGGTCCATCCAGTATGCGGCCGAAGCCACCCTGGAACGCACGGTTCACGAGCACGGGGCCAAGGACGGCAGCATCGTCGTCATGGATCCCAACACGGGTGAAATCCTGGCCCTGGCCTCGTATCCCAGCTTCGACCCCAATCATTTCCAGGACTACGACGCGGAAGCCTACCGGAACCGCGCCATCTTACAGCTCTTCGAGCCTGGCTCGACGATGAAGCTCGTGACGATGGCCGCGGTGCTCGCCGAAGGCCTGGTCGACTGGCAGGAACGGATCGACTGCCGGGTGGGAACCCTGCGGCTGGCCGGCAAGGTCTATCGAGAGGCCATCCGCAGTTTCGACCAGCTCACTTTCCAGGAAATCCTGGCCAAGAGCAGCAATGTGGGAACCATCAAACTGGCCCTGCGCCTGGGACCCGACAGGCTGCATCACTATCTGGAGCTGTTCGGCTTCGGTCAGAGGACCGGAATCGACCTGCCGGGAGAACAGGCCGGACTGCTGCGGCCCACCTCCCAGTGGTCGCGAATTTCGGTGGGCGCGCTCGCCATCGGGCAGGAGTTGGCCGTCACACCGCTGCAAGTCCTGCGAGCCATGAGTGCCATCGCCAACGGCGGTCATCTGGTGCGGCCCTACGTGGTGCGCAGGGTGTCCAGCCCCGAGGGGGACGTACTCGAGGAGTTCACTCCCCAGCGCCAGCGCGTGCTGGACTCGGCGACGGCGCAATTGATGACACGCGCCCTGGCCGGGGTGGTCACCCATGGCACCGGGGGTGCGGCGGCCTTGAAGGGCTTTTCCTCCGCCGGCAAGACGGGTACGGCACAGAAGTTCGTGGACGGTCGATATTCCGACTCCCGGTACGTTGCGTCCTACGTGGGTTTCGCTCCGGTGGACGATCCGGCTGTGGCGGCGATCGTGGTCATCGACGAGCCCCAAGACCATTATCACGGAGGTCACGTAGCCGCCCCGGCATTCAAGGAGGTCATGGAGCAGGCGCTGCTGACGCTGCGTGTCCCCCCCGACCGGCCCGTCCAGAACACCCCACCCGGTCTCGCGGCCGCGGAACTCCCGAACTCGGCGCGTGTCTCAGTAGGCGAGGAACCGCTCGCGGCTGAACACCTGGAGGAGACGGTTCTCGAGTTGATCGAGACGGAATCCTCCGGCCGGGGTGCCGCGGTGCTGCAATGGGAGACCGATCTGGTCACCATCCCCGACCTGCGCGGCAAGAGCCTGCGCGCCGCCGCCGCCGAATGCGCCGAGCGCGGTCTGCAGCTCAAAGTGTCCGGCAGCGGGCTGGCGGTGGCCCAACGTCCCATGCCGGGCCGGCGCGTGCGCCGCGGCACCATCTGCGAAGTCTTTTTTTCCAATCGAGGTTTCGACGCAAGTGCGACTGAGAGAACTGATCGACAGAGTTCCTCCGCACCGGGTCTGGCAGAAAGGTATTGAAGCCATGAATCCGGACATTCTGGAGCTCCATTACGACTCGCGTCAGGTGGAGCCCGGCTCGTTGTTCTTTGCGTTTCGGGGCGAGAAGAGCGACGGCCACGATTTCCTTCCGCAGGCCTGCCGGCGCGGGGCGGTGGCGATCGCCTCGGAGCGCCCGGCGACGCACCCGCTGGCCCTTCCCTGGATTCAAGTGGAGGCGATTCGCCCTTACATGGCACTGGCAGCCCACGAGTTCCACGGTCGTGCCTCCGGGGAACTGGACCTGATCGGCATCACCGGGACGAACGGAAAGACCACCACCGCCTACCTGGTTCATTCGATTCTGGGGTCCGAGTCACCGGCCCTGTTGGTGGGCACGGTTCAGACGGTGATCGGTTCCCGAGCAACAGCCTCCCAGAGAACCACCCCGGAGGCCACCGACCTGCAGCGCCTCTTGCGACGAGCCGTAGGGCGCGGCTGCCGCTGGGGCGCGCTGGAAGTGTCCTCCCACGCCCTCGCCCAGTATCGCACCTATCAGTGCCGCTTCCCGATCGCCGTGTTCACGAACCTGAGCCAGGATCATCTGGACTTTCACGGCAGCATGGAGGCGTACCTGCGCGCCAAGAGCCTTCTTTTCCAGCACGACTACAACCCCGGCTTGAAGACTGCCGTCCTGAACGCCGACGACCCGGCCAGCGGCCGGATTCCGATCCCGGCAACGGTATCGGTCAAGCGCTTCTCGCTCGAGCCGGGAGCGGACGCCTACCCGGAAATCCTGGAGGAGAGCTGGCGAGGCCTCACCATGGTGGTTCGACTGGAGGGAGAGCGGGTCGAGATTTCCAGCCCGCTGGTGGGGCGCCACAACTGCCAGAACATCCTGGCTGCAGTCCTGGCCTGCAGGCAGCTGGGCCTGGAGGCGGATCGCATCGCACGGGGAGTGGCGCGCCTGGCCTCGGTACCTGGCCGCTTCGAGCGGGTCGACCTGGACAAGCCCTTCGGGGTGTTCGTCGACTATGCCCACACACCCGACGCCCTGGAGAACTTGCTCCGCCTGAGCCGCCAGATCACCCAGGGCCGGGTTCTCTGTGTTTTCGGCTGTGGAGGCGACCGAGATCGCAGCAAGCGATCTCTCATGGGTCAGGTGGCGTCCCGTTTGGCCGACTCGATTTTCCTGACCTCGGACAACCCCCGCGGGGAAGATCCCCACACCATCATCGAAGAGATCCGGGCCGGGGTCGCCGATTCGTCCGATTGCCGCGTCCTCGCTGACCGGCGTGAGGCCATCGCCGCCGCCCTCGAAGCGGCCCGGCCGGGGGACGTGGTCTTGATCGCGGGCAAGGGTCACGAGACCTACCAGGAGATTGCCGGGCGCAAATTGGAATTCGATGACCGCCGGGTGGCGAGGGAGGTCTCATGATGCCGCTGAGCCCTCTCGAGGCAGTTCGGGTCCTGGACGCGCAGCCGCGTCCCGTTGAGCCGTCCGGCTCGGCAGCCCGCCCGCCCCGAGGGGTGTCCATCGATAGCCGCACCCTCGAGGCCGGCCAGTGCTTCTGCGCCATTCGCGGCCCCCGATTCGACGGGCACGATTTCATCGAGGCCGCTCTGGACCGGGGAGCGCGCTGGATCATCCACCAGCGCCAATGGACTCCCGAGAAGCTGGGCGCCAAAGCCGCGCAGGCTTTCTTTCTGGGCGTGCGCGACACCGACCGGGCCCTGGGGCAGCTGGGCGCCCACGTGCGCCGGAAATGGGGCGGGCCGCTGGTGGCGATCACCGGCAGCATGGGCAAGACCACCACCCGCCGGTTCGCGGCCGTTCTGCTGTCCCAAAAGTATCGTGTCCTGGAGTCGAGCGGGAATCTGAACAACCAATACGGCGTTCCGCTGTCTTTGCTGCGCCTCGAACCCCAGCACCAGATCGCCGTTCTGGAGCTGGGCATGAGCCACCCCGGAGAGATCGGGCAGCTGGCGGCCCTCTGCCGGCCCGAAGTTGGGGTGATCACCAATGTCGCCCCGGTCCACCTCGAGTTCTTTCCCGACCTGGCCGCCATCGCTGCGGCAAAAGGGGAGATCCTGGAGCACCTGCCCGACCGCGCGTGGCTGATCTTCAACGCGGACGATCCGAGGGTGGCCGAGCTGGCGGCCCGGCATGCGGGGCGCAAACTCTCCTTCTCTCTGAAACAGCCGGCGGACATCTGGGTGAGGGACATCCAGATCGAGACGG
>JBFKLX010000262.1:0-6933 GCA_041630155.1 Acidobacteriota bacterium | reverse complement strand
CCGTGTGGATACCGGGGTGGCGGCGGCGCCTTTCCCCGGTTTTGACATTACCCAGCTTCAATGGACGCTCTACGACTCCCAGGGCGTGCTGATCGGAACCGTCCAGCGCCCATTCGAAGGTCATTCCGCCGTGTTCTTCAGCGAGGTCTTCCCAGGACTCCCGCAGGACTTCGTGGGTCTACTGGACCTGGAGGCGACCCAACCAGTCGCTTTGACCGTGTTGCGGCAGGAATTGACGGACAACGGTCTTCAGCTGACCACCATCCCGGCTCAGGAGTGAGTCGGACAGGTGGACGTCTGGCTGACAGCCGAGACTCCCGGGGGCGGTTCTTCGCCCCGAGGGCGACGGTCTTCCCGAAGCCTTTCACAAGGCGGACCGCTCGCCTCTAGCGATGTCTCGGCGACGCCTTGGGAATTTTGCTGGTACCCGGGGTGATTCGAATAGGGTAGATTGGAAAGCGTGGGCAAGCCCGAGGTTGCTTCCAGCTGCTCGATCCATCTGGAGCGCCATGCTGTCGCCACGTGCGACGTGTGTGGGCGGACGCTCTGCTCCGAGTGTCGCGTTCGCGACTTCGCCAACGAGAGAGACTGCTGTTCGACCTGTCGATTCATCGAACCGCCCGGGGGAGGGGCCCGGCCTGCCCATGACGGCTCGGGTCTGGCGGCCGGATTCGACCGGCCGTTTCGCATGGGCTGGTCCTTGTGGCTGCGTTCCATTCCCGTGCTGGCAGTCTTCACTTTTCCGGTGGCGGTGCTGATCGCAGGCGTCCTATGGTGGGGTGGGCTCGAGTTGGTGGAGACTCCGGATGCCGAGCCCGAAGTTCTGGGGGCCGCCTGGGCGATTTGGGGCGCCTTCGCCGCCGTCGTTTACGGGTTTGCGCTGGTCGGGGTTCTGCTGACGCAGGCCTACACGGGGCACGTACCCCAGCATCCGTACGTGAAAGTTTTCTTGTGCCTCTTGCCCTGGGCGGTCACCTGGATTCTGGTCTCCGTCGTCGTGCTCCTGGGGAGCCTGGCCCTGATCGTTCCGGGAGTGATTCTGGGGATTCGGCTCTTCTGGGCGGATGAGTTTGCTCTCATTCACGGCCTCAATCCTTTCGCGGCCATGCGGGAGAGTTGGACGTTGACACGGGGATATAGTGGAAGAATCCTGGTCTTGCAGCTTCTCGCGGGTCTGGCCAGTTATCCCGTCCTGATCGTCTTCGTCCTCCTCGTGGTGGCCGGCGGCTGGACGCTCGGAAGCCTTCAGATTCTCCTGGAAGGGACGCTGCGGGATCAGCTCCAGTTCGGTTTTGCCAGCTGGGCTGGCTTGGTCCTGTATGGTGCCCTCCATGCTCCCGAGATCGTCTTCTTTTACGGCCTGCGCGCGCTGCGGCAGTGACCGGTTGCAGGCGGGCGGCCCGCCCAGCCCCGGGGCGAGAGCCGGCCCTCAGTGCCGGGATCCCGAATCACAGCGACGTATGTTGCCGGCGCTGGCTGCTGCGTGCCCACGATCGGACGGGAAGGGACCCGGAACCAGCAGCGTCCTCTTCGAGGGGACGAAGAGCCCATCAGCTGGGCCTGCTTCAGGCGGGATAGAATGCCGCGTTGGCGGCGGCTTTTTCCTGAAGCAGTTCGGGCGGGCGGAAGCGATCGCCGTGCCGGCTCTGCAGAGACTCCATTCGTTTCAGCAGTTCAGCGGCCCCCAGGCTGTCGGCCCAGCGGAAAGGACCGCCCAGAAAAGGAGGGAATCCGAGACCCAGGATGGCGCCCAAGTCCCCGTCCCGGGGAGAATGCAGGACATCTTCCTGCAGGCAGCGAATGGCCTCGCCCACCATCACCAGGGCCAACCGCTGCTGGACTTCCTCCACGGGAAGGGATCGGCGGTTGGAGCCGCCGAAATGACGGTAGATCTCAGGGTTGGACTGCTTCTTTTTGCCGTTGTAGCGGTAGAAGCCGCGTTTGTTCTTGCGGCCCTGATAACCGGCCTGGACCAGTTCGGCCGTCTTGGGGTTGGGTTGCAGGCCGCGGGCGGCAAACAGGGGGCCCAGCACCTCGGCGACGTGAGCGCCCACGTCCAGCCCCACCTCGTCCATCAGCGCGGCCGGTCCCACCGGGAAGCCGAAGCGCTTCATGGCCCGATCGAGGTCCTCGATTCGCATCCCTTCCTCGAGCGCCAGGAGGGCCTCGTTCATCATCGGCGCCACGATGCGGGTCGTGTAAAACCCCGGGCCGTCTCCTACGACGATCACGGCCTTGCCCTGCTTCAAGCCCAGCTCGACGGCCGTCGAGCGCACCCATTGGGCCGTCCGGCTGGTCACGATGATCTCGAGGAGGGGCATCTTCTGCACGGGCGAGAAGTAGTGCATCCCGATCACCTGCTCGGGACGCTGGGAGGCTTCAGCGATGTCTGCAATTGGCAGCGAAGACGTGTTGCTGGCGAAGATCGCGTCTTCGGGCAGGACGGCTTCCAACTCCCTGATGATCCGGCGTTTCAAATCGAGATCCTCGAACACCGCCTCCACGACCAGGGGCATCCTCTCGAAACCGGAGTAGTCGGTCACACCGTACAGCCGGCTGAATACCTGGTCTCGCTCGAAGCCTGAGAGTATCCGCTTCCGTACCTTCTTGGCCAGATCGTCCCAAATGGACTTTTCCGCTTTGGCGACCGACTCCCAGCTGACGTCCTTCATGAAGACTTCCAGTCCTCGGTTGATGCTCACGTCGGCGATACCCCTGCCCATCAGGCCGCCTCCCAGCACTCCGATGCGGGTGATCGCTCTGGCCTGGTCCCGCTGAGGATTCTTCTTGGCCGCATTGATACTGAAGAACAGGTTGACCAGCTGGCGGCACTGCGGCGTGCGCATCAGAAACCCGAAGTTCCGGGCCTCGGCTTCCAGACCCGCGTCCAAGCCACGGCTGAGCCCCACCCGGACGCATTCCAGGATCTTCTCAGGGGCGGGATAGTTGCCCTGCGTTCGGCGCAGCACCATCTTCCTGGCCTGGCGGAAGATCAGAGCCCGTCCCAGTGGATTGCTCTCCAGGAGCTTCTCCACCCAGCTGCGCCGGTCGGGACGAGCGGGGGGCCGGCTGATCAACTGGCGAGCCACCTTGCGGGCCGTGTCGGGCAGACTGGGGGCCGGGACGACCAGGTCGGCCAGGCCCAGCTTGCGCGCCGGATAGGGATAGACGTTCTTTCCCGTCAGGAGCAGGTCCAGCGACCTTTGGAGGCCGATGAGACGGGGCAGCCGCTGGGTCCCTCCCCCTGCCGGCAGCAGGCCCAGCTGCACCTCCGGCAGGCCCATGACCGTCCTGGGCGAATCGGTGACGATTCGATAATGGCAGGCCAGAGCCACCTCGAGCCCACCTCCCAGGGCCGGGCCGTTGATGGCTGCGATCACCGGCTTTCGAGATTCCGAGATCCGGCGTAGCAGAGCGTTTCCCTGGCGGCTCAGCTCTTCGGCCTGGCCCGGCTCGGTCATTTCGATGAATTTGTCGATGTCGGCACCCGCGATGAAGTTGTCGGGCTTCCCGCTGATCAAAACCGCAGCCTCGATTTCCGGATCGCCTTCCAACTGGTCGAGCATGGAGCGAAACTCGTCCAACAAGTCCCGGGAGAGCTTGTTGAGTTTTTCGCCCGGCTGATCCAACCAGACCAGGGCCACCGAACCATCCTTCTCGATATGCGTGAAACTCATGGGCTCGTCCTCAATCATCTTTCGCCTCGGAGAGGCGCCGGAGCAGTATGGCGCTCCCCAGCCCGCCGGCCGCGCAAGAAGCGATCAGGGCCCACCGCCCGCGCTCGCGGATCAGGCGCCGGGCGGCGGTCGTCACCAGCCGCGCTCCGGTCGCACCAAAAGGGTGACCCAGGGAAAGCGACCCCCCGTGCAGGTTGAACTTCTCCATTGGAATCGCGCCCACTTTGCGCTCCCGGCCAAGATGACTTCGGGCGAATTCCTCCGAATCGAGACACTTCAAGTTGGCCACGATCTGTCCGGCAAAGGCCTCGTGAAACTCGAAGACGTCGATATCCTCGAGTTCCAACCGGTTGCGTTCCAGAATTCGGGGCGTCGTGTAGGCAGGGCCGAGCAGCAAGGCGTCGCGCGGATCCTGAGCCGAATAGACGTAGTCTTGGATCGCCACCTGCGGCTGGTAACCCGCCGAACGAGCCTTGGATTCGGCCATCAGCAGCACCGCCGCCGCCCCATCGGTGAGGAAGGAAGAGTTTCCGGCAGTGACATTGCCATAGGGTTTGACGAAGGCCGGCTTCAGGCTCGCCAGTTTTTCCAGGGTGCTGTCGGCCCGGACGCCGTTGTCTTCCTGGACCAGATCGAATCGAGGCGGCACCCGAACCGGCTCCATCTCGTCCGCCAGCAGCCCTCGAGCCGCCGCTTCAGCCGCCCGCTGGTGGGACCGAAGGGCATACTCGTCCTGTTCCCGGCGGCTGGCGCCGTAGCGGGCGGCCAGGCGCTCGCAGTCCTCGCCCATCGTCAATCCGGTCGAAAACTCCGAAATCGAGGGAATCTCGGGCAGGAGGTCGCGCAGTCCCAGACCCCGGAGGAACCCGAGATAGTCGGTCACCGACCGGTATCTCTGCGACTCGACCAGCTTTTGGCGCAATGGCTTGCGATAGCGGATGGGGATGTCGGACAGGCTCTCCGTACCCCCGGCGATGACCGTCTGGGCCTGGCCGGTTCGGATCGAGTCGGCGCCTGCGGTCACGGCCTGGTTGGCTGAGATGCATGCCTGTGAGACGGTGTGGGCCGGAGTAGCGACCGGAATCCCGGCGGCGAGGGCCGCGTCGCGGGCTACATTGCTGGTTTGAAAGTTGGACACGACCGTGCCCAAAATGACCCGGTCCACGCTGGCCGTGTCCAGTCCAGTCTTGCGGATCAGGCCGGCCAGGGCCAGCCGCGCCAGATCGTAGGAGGTCAAATCCCGAAAGCCGGTGCCGCTGCGCTGGAAAGGGGTGCGGGATCCGGCTACGACCACTACGTTTTCCTGGGGGTTAGAATCTCGTTTTTGCATCTTCTACCTGGAAAAACCTTTCTCTCTTGACCCCATCTCCCCAATCGGGGAGCTGGAGAATTTCCATTCATGCCCCCAGGCTTCACGCCAGCACGTACTCGGCAGCCAGGAATCCCAGATAGGTGCCCAGAGCGTAGCCCAGGGACCCGACCAGGATGGCGGGGAGCAACAGGTCGTCGCGGTCGAGGCTTCGGGCCAGTGCCAGGGCTGAGGTGGGTCCTCCAATGTTGGCCTGCGAAGCGATGGCCAGCAGCGCCCAATCCCGGCTGAAGAGCCGGCCCAGTGAGAAGGCCGCGGCACCGTGCATCGACACGACCAAGACGGCGAACACGAGCAGAGTCAGGCCCAGTGAGCCCATTCCTCCCAGGGCCGACAAGTCGCAATAGGCGCCAATCACGGCCAGGAAGAGATACACGCTGAACATGCCCAGAGGCTGCACCGCCTTCATCCCGGTCACGGCGCGCAGCTGGGCCAGCAGGAGGGCCAGGGTAGTCAAGAACAAAACCGAGGGAATCGAGATCCCCGCCATAGCGGCCCAGCCGGCCAGGCCCTCCGACAGCCAGATCGCGGCGGCTCCCAGGCCCAGCAGCACTCCCAGTTCCAAAGGCCCTACGGTTGCGCGGTCGCGGGGAGCGGGCGCTCCGGATTGGCTGGAAGCGATGGAGGCCGCCGGCTCCCTGCGTCCCAGCCAGCGAGGAAGGGCGATCGTGACCACCATCCAGAGCGTGGTGATGATGTTGTCGACGGCTACAGCCCCAGCATAGAGGTTTCCCCGCTCGACCACTCCGTAGTGCAGGGCCAGGGCATTGAAGTTGACCGAGCCGCCCGTGTAGGTTCCCACGAACATGCCCCCCAAGGGGCCGTAGAGGGTCGTCCCCACTGCTTCCCGAAGCCCTGTCAGCCAACCCGCTACAGGGACGGCAACGAAGGTGCCCAGGCTGGCGGTGCCGAAAGCGGCCAGCATGGCGCCGCCGGCGCGTGCGACCCTCTTCAGGTTCACCTGCAGCAAGGGAAGGAAAATGGCCAGCGGAGCGACGTAAGCGAAGATCCCATCGTAGACCGGGTTCCGGGCGGCCGGGATGACCCCCAGATTGGCCGTCAGCGCCGTCGCCAGGATGACCAGCAGGGCCGTCCCCACGTGTCGGAGAAAGGTGCGCCGGACCAGCCACTCGACCAGGGCAATGTTGGCACACAAGACCGCGACGATGAACAACGGATGACTCGTGAATCCCAGCATAGTCGCCGCACTTCGAGCTTCCCATTGCGCAAGGGAGTCGAGCCCCCTCGGGAGCCCGATTCGGCACCGGTCGCAAGCAACTCCCGGCCAAGGCCGAAGCGTGGAGCCGACTGCCGATTACGAGGCCGACACCGGCTCTTCTTCAGGATGCGCTGCCGCCCGGCCAGTCTCCTCGAGGGAGGGCTGCCAGGTCCGAGCCAGTCGGGCGTCCAACGAGGGCAGGTTACCGATCATCCAGTCCTGCTCGCCTTTCAGCACGCTGGTAGCCGCGCGATAATTGGCCACGTCTTCGTTGTGCCACAGATCACGGAACCAGCGATTGACCTTGCGGCGCGAGTTACGGCAAAACACGTCGGCCAGCTGGCCGGCCCGTGCGGCTTCGGAGCTTCCCGACTGCCGTAAGGCATGAGCTCGGGAAACCGCGGCTGCCATGGCGAACAGCTGGTTGACGATGTCGACCAGGCGGAACAGGAAGGCCTGCTTGTTTTGCAGTTTCGGCCCGTGAACGACCATTCCGTGAAACACCTGGCGCGCCAGCCTTCGGCTCTTGCGTTCCACGAATCGCGGATGGGTTTCGCCCAGAGCAAAACGCAAGGCGTCGATGACCTGGGACAGCAGGCACAGCGAGGCGACAATCTGGAACGGCGGCTCGGCGGCCGCCCAGGCCGGCGGTTGGGCCAGCAGCTTGG
>JBFKLX010000261.1:0-7009 GCA_041630155.1 Acidobacteriota bacterium | reverse complement strand
GCAGGCCTACACCGCCCCGCGGCTGGACTGACGGTGGCGGACGACGGCATCCCCCCGCGCATCGCGCGCCTGGCCGAGCTGGGCCTGCTGACCTCCACCCTGTCCCACGAGCTGCGGCAGCCGCTGTTCTCGGTGAAGTCGCTGGCGCAGCTCGCGCTGGCCGGGCCGCCGGAGCAGGTCGAGGGCCGCCTGCGGTCGCTGCTGGAGCAGCTGGGCTGGCCACTCTTTCAGATCTCCTTTCAAGTGATTCTGCTGGGCACGCTGATCGAAACCGGGACGGGCTTCGTCCACGCCGTCAATGAGCGCGTGGCGGGGCTGTATCGCGACTCGGGAAGCCCCATGATGGGGTGGCTGCGCCCGGCCTTCGCAGTGTTGCTGCTGCTGGCGGGAGCAGGACTGGCCCAGCTGGGACTGGTCGGCCTGGTGTCCCGCGGCTATGGCACGATCACCTGGGGTTTCGTCATGATTTACGTCATCCCGGTCCTGACCGTGGGCGGCTGGAAGATCTGGCGGGCCATCGGCCACGACTTTGAGGATCAGGACTTGCCAGACGCTTCTCCGGACCGACGGGAGGTCGACTACCAGTGGATGAAAAATGAGAGCGGAAAGGTCTGCGCGATTTGGCTTCGAGAAGAGAAGGCCGGACGGAATGCGGACATAATCCAGCAACTGATCTACAAAGAATTCGGAGCTGAAAAGGGAGTGGCCTTGGTCGGGCAGCTGGCGTCGGCCAAACTCATCCGCAATACTGCAGACGACCGAGGGGGTTGGTATTTGCTCTTCGATTCGCCGGTTGATCCACCAGAATGAGGCGGAGCACCATGACTTCCTCCTGGTTCCACGCATTGAGTACTGCTTCTCGCTATCGGCGGTTTACAATCCATCGTTTGTATCTGTTGCCATATTATGTGGTTTGACCTAACTTCCTATTGCACGGGTGAAACATGCTGATTAAATCCACTCTCTCCGCAGCCCTGATATTCGGTTTAGCGCTTTTCTGCTTGGCGCAGGAAGAACCCAAATCGAAGCCGACTGAACTGGAGGTATTGAAGGCGTATATCGGAGTGTGGGACGCTGAAATCGAGGTGTGGCCGTCGGGACCGGATTCACCCTCGACCAAATTCCAGGGCGTGGAAACAAATCGCCCTTACGGCGAGTATTGGATCGCATCCGACTTCGATTCTGAATTCATGGGTCAGACCATGAAAGTCCATTCCATAGTTGGCTACGATCTGGACAACAAGAAAATGGTCGGCATGATCATTGACCACGGCCCCTACGCGGCAAGAATGACTGGCGATTACGATGTGAAGACGAAGACGGTCCGGTGGATGACGGAAGCCAAAGATACGAACGGAAAGCCGATCGTGCAGAAGACATTGATTACCCAAAAAAACGCCATGGAACGAGAACTTGTATTGATGGTGCCCGGCCAAGAGAAAAACAATTTCACCAAGTTCATGCAAATCAAATTCGTTAAGCGGAAATAGGGAATCATTTTCAGTTTCAAAACTCTGGCAGCACCGGTGAATATTCCGTTGCACCGGAGCCCGCGGGCCGAAGGTGTCGAAATGTCATTGGCACCGTTCAGCCTGCCAACCCGCCAGGAAAGGTACCGGACAGCCATTCAGTCGATGCCTGTTGCTGAATCGCGTCCACAGGATAGAATCGATTGGGGTCGACGAAAATTGATCCAACAAAGGCATTCAGCGGACGGCATAGCCGCCGCTGATGCCCGACGATTAGACGACGAGGAAGTGTGGGATGACCTGGTGGAGTAAGTTCTGGCGCACGGGGTCAGATTCGCGCGATGAACGCCTTTTGCAGGTGCGCCTTTCTCTGCAGGGATGGCACGACGAGGGAATCCGAGGTGACATGCGAGGATGGCGCGACGATCAAGGTGATTTCTTATCCCTTGTTATCCCGAACCAGCCTCTTGGTTTACCGCAATTGTCAGATGAAGTTGCGCTCCAACAAATCTTCCGACGTTTGGCGGAGAATCGAGGCGCCGGGCTCATTGAGGTGCGTGTGTCTACGGGGCAGCTGGGATCGACGGTGTCTGTGATCTACAAGCGCCTGCTGATGCCGTCCTACGCGTACACAGGAATGCTCTTTGCCGCGGGTGCGGAACCCCCGCAGGTCTGGACCATCGTGGCTGAGGAACGAGGAACAACTGGTTTACGCGAGGCGACGATCACCACCGAGCTTTTCAATGCGGGCAGCATGACAATCCAGGATCATGAACGCTCATGGGCAAAGGATCCGTACGACTCCGAATACGATGGAGTCGACCGAAGCGTCCTTCGCTTTGTTTCCGATGACGAATCTTATGACGAGAGATTCCCGCAGCATCCGCTTACCAAGGTTCGCCGGATCCTCGCCGTGTTGCCGAGTTCGATTAACCTCACGCCTGCGGGGGAAAAAAGCGGGAGCTCCTGAGATGAGATGTGTCGACCACGTCGTCTAATCGGCCGTTGGGCCAGTGGCACTTCTCCGATAAGTCGCCCTTATCGGAAACTCGCCGTCGCTCAGCTGGACGCGCCTCTTGGAAACTGACCCGGCGTTGTTGCATGAATCACTTCTGCGTGGCGGCTTGTCTCTGACGGCCAGGGTGCGAGCATGGGAAATGACACCGTTGAAACGGGCTCACAGGCGCGCTCTTGGACACGGTCTATGACCGGCGAATGGGTCGAGACCACTGCCTGAAACAAGCCCCCTGCCGCCTTGCGATTCAACGGTGACGAAGAGGATGCGGAGATGTTCGTAGGGGGTCACGGCTCGAGGAAGGGCCGGCCCGGAATTCTCCCGAGAGGCCGCCGCGAGCACCGCAAGCGCCGCGCTGACCAGGCTTCTTGCCCGCTGGCCGGGCCGTCCGATACCCCTTCCTCTACGCCTTCAGGCCTTTCGGCGTTACCATTGAAGCGACATGACACAATCAGATGTAGCCTCACAGGAAAACCAGGCATTGGCGAACCGTACCCCGAAGCGGCCGGGGGGATGGCTGGACCGGCATCCCGGGTTCGTGTCGATCCTGGCAGCCGCGGGTCTCTTCGGACTGATCCAGGGGAGCTTTCTCTTGTCTCGTGCGCTGGGCTTTCCCGGCGGTTGGCCAATGATCTGGGGCATGTTGAAGCTGGGTCTCCTCTCGGGAATGCTGACCTGGCTCCTGCTGATCCCTTTGGTTCTCTTGGCGCGCCGGCTGCACCCCGCCTGGCGGCGCGGGGAGAGACTTCGAGCCAGCTGGTCGGTCTGTCTGGCCATGGCCGCGGCCTTGGCGGCCTGGATGGGCGCGGAGTGGCTGGCCTCGGGGCTCCGGTTGCCCGAGGCTTCCCAGCCTTGGATCGCAATCATCGTGGCCCTGGCAGCCGGACTGGCGGCTTCGTTCGTTCGCTTGCCCGAACGGTTCCTGAGAATCGCGGCCGGGCTGACCGTTCTGCTGACGGTGCTGGCCGTCCTGCCGCTCGGTCCGGGCTTCCCTACCGGCGAGCCGCCGAGCGTCGAGCCTGCCGTTGTCGCGGCGCCGGACGACGCACCTGATGTGGTTCTGGTGTCGATCGACACCCTGCGAGCCGACCGGCTGGGTGCCTACGGGCGTTCGCCGTCGATCACTCCCGAGCTGGACCGTCTCGCGGCTGAGGGCGTGGTCTTCAGCCGCACCCTGGCGTCCTCGCCCTGGACCGTGCCGAGTGTTGCCTCGATGCTGACGGGCCTTTCCTCCCTGCGCCATGGCGCAGGGCTGCCGCTGAGTTCCGGCTTGACATATCGCCGCTCTCCTCTGGAGAACCGCTTCACCACCCTGGCGGAGCATTTCACGGCCGCCGGCTACCGCACCCGCGCCGCCGTGTCCAATCCCTTCCTGGCTTCGGAGATGGGCATGGCCCAGGGTTTCCAGCAGTACGAGAGCCCGTTTTCCGCCGCCATGGGCGCCATCTTCATGCGGGAGCTCCCGCTGGGGCGCTTGGTACTGAGCCTCTTCCCGGTGGAAGGATGGGCGGATTTCCGGGCCGAAGGGATCACGGAACGGGCCCTGGAGTGGTTGAGTGAACCGGAGCCGGCCCCGCTGTTCCTGTGGGTTCACTACATCGATCCGCATTCTCCCTATCAGGCCGATCCGCGAAGTCTCGACCTGAGTGCGATGCGGGACGAAGTTCGCAATCTGCCTCCCCCCGTCCTGGGAGACGGCACCGTCGTCGGGGAGTCGTTTGCGGCCACGTCTTTCGTGCGTAGCGGAGTGCTGTGGCTGTCGCCGCAAGATCGAGAACGCATCCAGGAGTATTACGACCTGGAGGTGCGTTACCTGGACGAGCAACTGGGCCGGCTCTTCACCGCCCTCAGAACCAGGGAGGGCCGGCGGCCCGCGGTCCTGGCCTTCACGGCCGACCACGGAGAGGAGTTCTGGGACCACGGCCACTTCGAGCACGGACACGACTACTACCGCGAGGTGACGGAGATCCCGCTCATCTTCTGGAGCCCGGGCTCGATCCCGGCCGGGCTGCGGGTCGACACTCCGGTTGGCCTGGTCGACGTGGCGCCGACCCTGCTCGAGCTGGCCGCGCTGCAGGCCGCCCCCCTGGAAGGGCTCGCCGAAGGCCGCTCACTGCGCACCCTCTGGACGGACGACGCCCAGGCGGCTGGAGAGCAACCGCCCCGCTTCTCCGGGAACAATCTCTACGGCCTTCCCGCCGTGCTGGTGGAAGCCGGCCCCTGGCGCTACATTCTGCGCGCCAACGGCGCCGAGGAGCTGTACGACGTGATCCAGGACCCCGGAGAACGCCACAACCGGGCTGCCGAACAGGTAGAGATCGCCGGCCTGTTCCGCCAGATGCTGGAGCCTCGCCTCGCCCTCTTCCTGCGCAACGCCGCTCAGCCGGAGAGCGGGATTTCCGAAGAGACTCTCAGAGCCCTGCGATCTCTCGGCTACGTGCGTTGAGACCGGCGGGCGTCCCAGTAGCAACCCTGCCCGGATTTTCTCATGAACGACCCTACGGCTCATCTCTACGCCTTCCCGGCGCGTCATCCTCTCGAGTGGAGCGGGAGCGGCCCAGCCTGGTTCGGGCTGGATTTCCGGGCGGGAAACTGTTGAACTATCGGTATGAAGTATTTGCGCCTGCTGGGGTTTGCGACCCTGGCGCTGCTGCCGGCGGCCTCCGCCTGCGGCCAACCCGAGCCGCTTCGTTTCTCCGTGCAGTTCGAGGACGCGGGCGAAATCCGGGAGAACAGCCCGGTCTTCTTTCGCGACACCGAGATCGGGCGAGTCACCGGAGTCCGCGAATACGAGGACGAGGCTGTGATCGGCGTGGAGATCATTCCCGTGTATCGCCAGTCGGTCTATCGAGAGGCCCGGTTTGCGCTGGCTTCCGACTGCCAGGGCCGGCCCTGCCTCAGAATCGAGGATCGCTCGGGCGACCGCACTGAAATCGAGGAAGGAGACATGATCGACGCTCGCCCCGGGTGGTTCGAACGGCTTTCGCGGCGGATCGACGAGCTGGGCACTTCGGCCCGGGAAGCTCTCGAAGACGCCAAGTCCGGGCTGAGCGACGCGGTGTCCGGATTCGAGGACTCTCCCGAGTTTCAGGCCTTCAAGGATCGGCTCGCGGAGGCCGGACGCGACGCCGCCACGCTGGCCCAAAACCGCTACCAACGCTTCGTCGAGGAAGACCTGCCCAAACTCGAGGAAAAAGCCAGGGCCTACCGGGACAAGCTGGAGCGGGAGGGACGCGCCGAAGAAGCCGAGATCTTCTGGAAGTGGTTCGGCCGCTGGGCGGAAGCCGTCAAGAAACCCCCAGCCGAAGCCCCACCCGCCCCCAAGCCCAAACCGGAGAAAGAACCCTAAAGGACATGGGTTCGGGGTGACGCGGGCTTCCCGCCGCTGATTCTTCGAGAACTGGTGTGACTCGGGGGCCGAGAAAAACCCCTCGTCCCGTCGAAGCCCTCGTCGCGAGCCCGGCTTCGCCCGCGCGCAACTCGCCGGAGGTCCACTCGAGGTGGAGATCGTCTCGCCCACCCGTCCGAGGGATATCCGACTCTGCGCATCCGGCGGGTCGAAGGCCAGCCGCTCTACAGGAAACTACGCATATGCAGCTTTGGGATTCGGGCCGTACTGATTCTCGCCCGCATCACTGTCCTGCAACAGGAAGATCAAGAGAATGATGACTCCGATGAACGGAATGAAGGCGATGAGCAACCAGAATCCACTGCGGTTCGTATCGTGGAGCCTTCTCACCGATACTGCCAGGCCGGGAATCAGAACGAGCAAGCTGTAGATTGCACCCAGCACGCCCACGCCTTGATCAGCCGAGCCGATGGAAACATCGACGATCGTCAGCACGATCGAGATGATGACGTTGAAAAGGAAAAAGTACCAATACTCTTTTCGTCTGGCACGGCCGCTGAACACGGCGTACTTTCTCAGAACCTCGAGATACCAATGCATGGCCTCCCCTTTCTTCTTGGTCCCCCATCCGGCGCGGCAGGCTGACCGAGACTCGGCCACTCACATCCGGTGAGGAAATGCATTGGCATTTCCTGTCGCAGCCAATCCTATCGCTCGCCGGGGATTCCACCCACGTTCGACCTTGCTCTGGGGGAATCACTCCCAGTCCAAGGTTGCGGTCACGATTCGCCGTCTCGGCAGCGAAGGCTTCTCGGAGTCCGATTGTAGGTTGCGGCGACTGGCCTGTCCACGGAACTCGAGGGGGGAAGCTCACCCCAGAACGCTCCACGGCCCTCTCACTGGATGGGTCCTTTGACGGCGCGGACTCTTCCGTTGGAGAAATCCAGGACGTAGAGGTTCCCGGACTGATCCAGCGCCAGATCGACAGGGTATCCGAGAGCGACCTCGGTGGCCGGCCGGTTGTCACCCGAGAATTCGAAGCTCCCGTTCCCCGCCACGATGGTCAGGATGCCGGTGCTCGAGTCGGTGCGATGAACGAAGTTGCCGGCGCTGTCGGCGATCAGCAGATTTCCCGACCCGTCCAGGATGAGACCTTCGGGAGCCAAACCGCCCGGG